>CAVOCV010000042.1:0-13251 GCA_963694325.1 Candidatus Thalassarchaeaceae archaeon
ATAGGTCGGTGTCAACCAGAACGAATCACCGACGCGAACGTCGTCTGGAATCGTGTATGCAAGGTTGGTGACCGGTGTGATGCAGGACCAGAGATACTGAATTTGACCCGCTGGACAGAGGGGTTCGGGTTCAGGTTCCGGTTCGGGCTCGGTTGTGGGGCCTGGGGTTGGAATTTCGTCGTCCGAGTTGTTCTCATCGACCGCGGGCGCGGCTTGACTGCCGAGATAGACGGCTGCACTACCACTCACCAACAGGAGAACCGCAAGAAGCGAGGGCAGGGCCCGGTTCTGTTCCATACATCCTCGGAACGTAGTTCCGACCATATCACTTCGCACGTTCTGCGGGCAGACTCATGACCCCTCCACCTCTTCCTCGGCCCATGCGGGTGGTCATCACAGGGGTGGCCGGGCTCATCGGCGGCATCGTTCACAGCCATTTGTCGTCGCTCGGGTTCGAGGTCGTTGGCGTCGACCGCCCGCTGGCAGAATGGTTGGCAGCGGGGCGCAATACCGAGGATGAAAACGCCCGGGAGCGGGTCGATATCGAGATGGATTTGTCGACGGCATCCGATGAGGCACTCTCGGCCGTTCTCGAGGGCGCGGATGTCCTGCTCCACCTCGCCGGGGATGCCAATCCGTCGAACGAAGATGATTCGATGCTGCGCAACAACATCGAGGTCACGACCACCCTGTTCAGATGCTGCAGAAATGTCTCGCTCCGCCGGGTCATCGTCGCCTCTTCGGGACTCGCTGTGGTCGGCATGGAATCACTCTTCGAGGCCGGTGGTCCGATGCATGGCCAACTGATCTCAGTCGAGCATGGTGTCGCGCCGACCTCGACCTATGGCGCCTCGAAAATCTATGCTGAAATCCTCGCCGAGATGCATGCGCGGGTGCATGGCATGGAGACGATCGCTGTGCGCATCGGCACGGTGATTCCCGACGAGTCCGAGCATTGGCGGCGTGGTGGACGACTGCAGGCCACGGCCTTTCTCGCTGTGGATGTTCGCGCCTTCTTCGAGGCTGCCGTCACCGCCTCACTCGATGGGCATCTGTTGACCGCGGCCCAATCCGACTCGCCGAATCGCTTCTTGGATCTTGCACCCGGCACGACGGTGCTCGGCTGGTCACCGACCGAATGGCCCCGTGAACAGTAATATTCCGTGATACGTTCATTTCTATTGGAAATTTCCCTCTTTCAGGAGAAATCTTCGCTTTCTTTGCAAACATGCTGCCCTGGGCAATGATCACGCCTGGGCTCTGGAGTGAACCGATTCAAGAACCGGTGGCCGACTCCCGTTCAACATGGAGGCACCGCCGGGCGATGGTTCGCTGACGCTGGCCATCGATGTCGGCAGCACGGCGGTCAAGTTGCTCTTGCTCTCACCCGAGGGTGATTGGACGATTTCCACCCACCCGACCAACATCGAATCACCGTGGCCCGCGGTTCGCACAGCGGTTCACCCCCATGCACATCGGATCGAACGCATCGGTATCACCGGACAAGGACCCTCGGCATTGCTCGTCCAAAACGGAGTCCGAGTGGGGCATCTCGGCACCTGGCAGGACCCTTTGACGGTCGAAGAGTGTGTCTTGGGCGATGGCGCCATCCTGCATCCATCCGGGCCGTGGTTGCCGCGTCGACTGAAGCAGTGGGCGGATTCCAATCCCCAACGGGAAGGGCTGACCAGTCTACAGATCAAGGATTGGCTGAACTTCGAATTGACCGGAATTCCCGCCTCCGACGCGCGTTCGATGCGTGGCCTGCTCGACCGGGATGGCACGATGCCTTCACACTTGCAGGATTGGGTCGGTCTCGGTGAAATCGTGCCGCCACTCTTCGATCCCGCGACGGTCATCGGACGGGTGACGGCAAACGGCGCGACTCTGTCCGGGTTGAGCGTCGGCACCGAGGTGATCTGTGGCTGCGATGACCTGTCTGCGGGCGTGCTTGGACTTGGGCCTGCAGATGGACAGGTGTTCAATCTGGCCAATACCTCAGAGCATCTCGGTCTGATTCCACTCGATTGTGAAGGGCTGGTCGACCATGCGCGAAGCACGGGTCTGTCCTTCCTACCCGCCTGTGGCCGATTGCCCGCCCTGTTGTACGCTGCAACCTCCAGTGGGGCAGCCACCCTGCTCGCATCGGGCATCCAAGCATTGCCCGACCGTCCTGACTCGCTGGAAGGCGTCCCGGATTTCGACCCAAACCTTGCGGGAAAGCGGGGGTTGAACCCCTCGGCCAGTCATGTCGGCGGTTGGGCGTTGGACCCTTCGGAGTGCACCTCGGAACAGCAAACCTGGCGCATCGTCGAGAGTCTATGGGATGAATTGACACCGATTTTACAGCAGGTCAGACCCTTTGGCTCTGAGGCACCGATTCTCATGGGCGGTGGATTGGCCGAGGTGCCTGCCATCGTCGCTGCCCGACCGGTCGATCGCGGCGCGGGCAACGAGGTCAGCGCGCTCGGAGTCGCCCGACTGGCGCAGAAGCGACCGCATGCCGTGGTCTTCGGCGCCGGCAAGGTCGGGCGTGGATTCCTCTGCCAATTGCTGTCACGAAGCGGGTGGGAATTCAGTCTGGTCGATGCACATCGACCGACGTTGGACGCCTTGTCCAACGGTTGGACCGTGGTCAATCTGATGAATGGAGAATCTGAAATTCTGACATCCAAAACGCTTCACCACATCGATGATGATCTCTTCGAATTGATGGACACCGCCGATCTCGTCCTGACCTCGATGGGAGCGAACCATTTGGAAGCGTGGGCGAAGCGCATTCGCGAGCCGCTCTGCCAGCGATTGAGTGATGGCAAACTGGATTTGATTCTGGCCGAGAACCATCCGAATCCAGCCCAAGCCGTTCGGCTGGCCCTGTGCGATGGCGCTCTGGCGGATGAAGCGGCATTGATCGACACCCATCTCGGCATCTCCCAAGCCCAAGTGCTGCGCTCCTGCATCGAACCGACAGCCGACCAACATCCCACAACCGTGCAGGTGCAGGACCATTGGACCCTGCCGTTGGATGGCGACGCATTGCTCACTGAATTCACCGTTGAAGGGTTTGAACCCAAAGCGAATTTCGAGCGCGAGTTGACCCGGAAATTGTTCACCTACAATTGCGTCAATGCGATGGTCTGCTACATCGGTCATCTGAAAGGATACGAATGGCTTGCGGATGCGGCCAATGACCCAGACATTGCGGCATTGGCCCTGCGAGCTGGACTCGAATCGAGTGAAGCGTTGGTCGCGGCCTACGGATTCGACCGCGCTGATCAGATTGATTGGTGCCATCGCGCCTTGGCGAAGTATCAGGACGCATCGATTCGAGACCCGATCGAGCGAAATGCGCGAGACCCGGTTCGCAAACTCGGGCCGAAGGAACGCCTTGTGGGACCTCACAACCTGTGTCTAGAGCATGATTTGCCCGCGACGGCACTGCGCATCGGCATCGCTGCCGCCCTGCGCTATCCCGGCGCGCCGAGCGACATTCAATCGGATATTGCCCTTGAAAATGCAATGTTGGATTCTCTCCTTGCAGGAGAGCCACTTTGATAGGCGGTCGCAGCCTTAGCGCAGGCATGGCTCCCGGTCCGCCGCCCAAGCGTGGGCCTCCCAAACGCCGGTCACCCAAGGGTGGACCACCGAAGAAGGGCCCGTCTCCACCCTCGGAGGGGCCATCCTCACCGCCGCCATCGGGGCCCTCTCCCCCGCCTCCATCTTCACCCGATTCTGGCCCACCCGCAGGTCCGCCCGCAGGCCCACCGAAGGGTCCACCCTCGGGTCCGCCGAAGGGACCCCCATCCAGTGGTGGCCCGCCAAAGCGCAAACCAGTCGTCACGACGGCCGTGGCCGAGGAGGCGACCTTCGATGCCGCTCTGGCCCGCATGACCGGCGCCGAGGAAGAGGAGATTGTCGACGCCGAGAATCTGGCTATGGAAGAAGCCGAAGCCGAAGTCGAGGCGGAAGAGGCCGCCGAAGTGGTCGAGGACAACTGGGAGGAGCCCGAGCCCGAAGAGGAAGAGGAGCCCCTGCCTGAGATCGAAGATCTGCCCACAGAGCCAGCCGAAGGCAGTCGCTATCCCAAACTCCGCAAAGCCAACACGGGCCGATTGAAAGATGCCCCGCTCGTCGGTCATATCGTCCCGCATACACATTGGGACAGGGCCTGGTATCTGCCCTTCCAGAAGTACCGATACAAGCTCATCGAAATGGTCGATGATCTGCTCGATCTGATGGAGAACAATCCAACCGCTTACCCCTCGTTTGAGCTCGATGGACAGACGGTCATTCTCGAAGATTATCTCGAGGTGCGCCCCGAGAATGCAGACCGCATCACCGCCTTGGTGGAGAAGGGCCGATTGAACATCGGTCCCTGGTACGTGCTGCCCGACGAATACATCGTCGGCGGTGAAGCGCTGGTCCGCAACCTGCTGATGGGTGCGCGGACCGCGGCGCGTTGGGGCGGACGATCCGAGGTCGGCTATGTGCCAGACCCCTTTGGCCACGTGGCTCAACTCCCGGCGATCCTCAAGGGCGCAGGTTTGGACACCTTCCTATTCACCCGCGGTGCGGGCCCGTGGATCCAAGAGGCGGGCGGCGTCTTCAACTGGGTCGCAAGCGATGGGAAATCCAAGGTTCTCGCCGTTCAACAAGTGCCCGATTACCCCTGCCTGATGGCCTGGGGATTCGAGAACCGGCCGCTGGACCGAAAGGATGGACTCGATGTCGATGTCGACTCCGCGATGGGTCGAATGGGGCGGCTGCTCGACAAGCACGAGGCGAT
Source organism: Candidatus Thalassarchaeaceae archaeon (assembly GCA_963694325.1). Lineage (GTDB taxonomy): Archaea > Thermoplasmatota > Poseidoniia > Poseidoniales > Thalassarchaeaceae > MGIIb-P. The sequence continues at coordinate 4,787 of CAVOCV010000042.1, forward strand.
GGGATGGACGCCCAATGTACTGCTCTTCGGGCAGGGTAGCGACCATACCCACCCCCAACCGACGCTGCCGATGCTGATCGGCAAGGCGTGTCGGGAATTCAACGGTCGAATCAAATTCCAACACTCCTCCTTCCCCGCCTATATCGAAGCACTGCGAGCCGATATCGGCCGGAAAAAGGTGTTCAATTATCAAGGTGAATTGCACAGTGGTTGGGATCGCAATATCCTCTCTGGTGTCTTCAGTGCACGTCTCTATCTCAAGCGGGCCAACGACCACTCCATGCGGCAATTGCGCGACCGAGTCGAGCAACTTTCCGCGGTATCCCTCGCCCACGGCGGCCGCTTCCGAGGGCCCCGGCTCGACCTCGCCTGGCGCGAGATATTGCGCAACCATCCGCACGATGACATCTGCGGATGCAGCGTCGATGAAACCCACGATGACATGGAGGTGCGCTTCAAGCACGCCGACCAGATCACGGCGATGCTCGAAGATGATCTTACGGCCGAATTGCGCGACCAGATGGACCTCTCCCACGATGACCGGGATGCGATTCCGCTGCTGCTCCACAATCCGCTCGCCAAGGCCTGGTCCGGCTCCTTGATGATCGATATGGCCGTGCCCAAATTCCGTTGCTGGCTCGACCACGGTCTGCCGGTGAAAATCGAGATGGCGACATTCGGTGGGGATTGCCTGATCCACACCTCCGGCTTGGCGATTCAACCGAAGTCATGGGACCTGCACGTGCACCACGACCGGGTCGCCAATGTCGAATTGCCCCGCATCGTCGGCAAAATCCACGTTCACCGACTGCCCCCCGGTCTCTCTGTCGCCCACGCCCTCCCCGGTCGTGGCAACTATGCATTGCCCGGAGAACCGGTCAACCTCGGTGGAGAGTTCGGCCGCACCGATTGGATGGACAATGGGCTGGTTCGGGTGTTGTTCCGCGCCGATGGTCGATTCGATGTGATGGACCACGGAACGGGTCGCCACGTCGTCGGAGCCGGTCGATTGGAAGACGCTGAAGACGCCGGAGATTCCTATGATTGGTCGGCCGGTGGATTCCCCGTCGGCCAGGCCGAGGGTCGGGGCGAGAAGATGTCATCCCGCATCGGTGCGCTCGATGCTCGATTCGCCGATTCGGATGAAGCCAACCGCCAGGTCTACCTGACGATTGAGAATCAGGATGACTGGTCGGCAACCGTCCGACTCCACATCGCTTGGGCCCTGCCCACCCGATTCGATGATGCGACCCAAAAGCGCTCATCAGAATTGGAGTGGAACACGGTGGACCACTACATCACGCTGCGCAGCGGACATGCCATGGTCGAGGTCGAGACCTGGGTCGACAATGCCTCAGAGGACCATCGGCTCCGCCTCCATGTGCCGACGGGGGTCGAGACGAGTACCGTCCATGCGGGCGCTGCATTCGACATCATCGAGCGACCCGCGAATTGGCCACACCACTCGGATTGGGAACAGCCCCACGTACCGACACATCACTTCAGCGATCTCTTGATGGCCGAAGACAAAGAGGGCGGCGTCGCGGTTTTGTGCCCCGGTTCAAACGAATACGAGGCGATCACGGGCGAGGGAGGAACAACCCTCGCCATCACCCTACTTCGCGCCACCGGCCACCTGTCCCGGGACGGCTTCGCCAGCCGACGCAACCGCGCCGGACCCGTCTTCGAAGCACCCGGTGCACAGTGCAAGGGCTCGCATTGGACCCGCTGGGCCGTGCTCGCCTATGAGGACAAATGGTCCGAGGCAAATCTCCACCAGATCGCCGAGACCTATGCCTGCAAGGCTGGTGCGATTCCCGTTCTACCCAAACCCCAACTCGATGGAGAGTTCGACGAGGTCTGCACCAGCGGAAGCCGTGGCAAGCGCCTGCAACCGGTGCGATTGGTCGGCACGGGCCCGATGCCGATCATCGCCTGCCTGAAGCCGGCGGCGGATGGCATCGGCAGCGTTCTGCGACTCTACAACCCGACCGACGAGGTCTGGGAGGGACGAGTCGAGACCGACCTGCCGCTCTTCAACGTGCGAGGTTGTGACCTCTTGGAGAAGGCGACGACCAAGCCGCGCATCTCGAAGTCGGGTTGGCCGGCCAAGTTGCAACCCAAGGCGATCGGCACCTGGCGCTTCAACTGAGGCGAGGTAAATGCCTGAGTTTGCCTCTGACCGACTGTTCGCACGGCAATACGTGACTGCGCGGCAGAAGTTCCTCGACCTGGCCGAACGGATGGAACTCGATGTCGAGTCTGTGAAGATTTTTGAGAGGGGGCCGCAGGAAGAATTCCTGTCGACAGATTTCGTCTGGATCGGACCGCGAGATGCAACCAAAGTGATGCTCCACACCTCTGGGGTCCACGGCGTCGAGGGCCACCCCGGCTCAGCGGCTGCCCTGTGGATTATGGAGGGATTCGAGAGCGGCGAACTCGTCCTTCCCGAGGACACGGCCATCGCCTTCGCCCACATCATCAATCCGTGGGGCATGGCCTGGCTACGCCGCGTTAACGAAGACAATGCCGACCTCAATCGCAATTTTCTCCCGCCGGGAGAGGGCTACAGCGGCGAGAATGAACTCTACGCCAAACTGGATGGACTGCTCAATCCGAAATCCGGCCCAAGGGGAGGCGAATTCTTCACGCTGAGGGCGATGTGGGCCTCATTCCGACTCGGATTCGCCCCGGCCAAACAGGCTGTGCAAGAGGGCCAATACAACCGGCCGAAAGCCCTGCAGTACGGCGGTTCAGAACTGGCACTTTCGAGCCAGAACTTCATCGATTGGTGCACGCGGAATCTCATCTCAGCCGAGCGCATCGTCTGGATCGATTTCCACACGGGACTCGGCCCTTTCGGCGTCGATTCACTCCTCGTCGGTGAGGGCGTCGACGAAAACGAACTCAAACAGCGATATGGCAAGCGAATCCAGATTCTCGACCCCGAGAAGAGCGTTGCCTATCGCATCCGCGGGGGCATCCAATCCGGCATCGAGGCACGATTCCCAGACAAGAATTGGACGAGCATAACCCAGGAATTTGGCACCATCAAGCCGATTCCACTGCTGAAACTCGCCCGCGCCGAGAACCGGCTCACCCAGTGGAGCGGCAATCCTCCGCTCCGTCTCCTGCGTTCCCCGGAGCGTCATCGGATGCTCGACGCGTTCAATCCACCGAACGATCGTTGGCGGGTCTCGGTCCTCAAGCGCTCCAGAGCGATTATCGCCGATGCCATCGCCCACCTGTCCGAGGCGGTCTGAGTGAAGCGAATCGAAGCCCGCGCGCCCGTCCGCCTCGACCTCGCCGGTGGCTGGACCGATGTCCCCCCCTATACCCACGATCACGGGGGCGAGGTGGTCAACGTCGCCATCAACATCCACGCCTCCGCCATCCTCACCATCTCCGACCAAGGCCACCTGAAAGTCGAATATTCCTGCGAGGCACCCGTCGGCAGTGGATTGGGCACGACCGGAGCGATCAATGTCGCGCTGATGGCGGCCATCAACGGGGCGGAGAATGCCGAGGAAGCCGCCTATCAATTCGAGTCGCTGCTCGGCAATACCGGCGGGCGACAGGACCAGTGGGCAGCCAAGCACGGCGGCTTCAATCACCTGATATTCATCGGCGACAATGTCGAGCCAATGCCCTTCGAACCGCCGCGGTCGGCGAAGTTTTGGTTGCACAAGCATCTCATCGTCGCCAACAGCGGCATCCCCCACGTCTCCGGTGATCTGCACGATGCCATCTGGGCGCGCTACGCCGCCGGCGATGAGGACATCATCAACGGACTGATGACCATTCGGCTCGCCGCGCGCACCATGGCCCAAGGCCTCGACCAGGACCGGCGCAACCTGGTGGTCGAGGCACTGAACGATGTCTGCAAAGGCGTTGATCTGCTCGACCCCGCTCTTCACGACCCCTTCCGCAAGGTCGTCGACCCGCTGTTGGCAAGCCGCGATGTGGTCGGATGGAAGGCGCTTGGGGCCGGTGGCGGTGGCTGTGTCGCACTGCTCGCCGGGCCGATGGGCATCGAGGCGACGAAGGCGGCCTGCGAGGCCGCCGGTTGGGACCTCATCGACTGGGAAATCGACGACGAAGGGCTCGTTGTCAATGCCAGCTGAGCCCTTCAATCTTGGTCGACAGGGTCGAAATTGCCGGCAGGAGTGCCGTGACGATGGCCTCGCTCCACTCGACGACATCCTCGGTCGAATCTGAACGGGCGAGCAGCAGCGGCCATCGACCCATTGAGGGTGGCCACAAGTGGACGGTTCCCGGTAGGTTGTCCAAGGGATGGGGATGAGGATGCGCCGCCCAGTGCATGTCTTGAGCCAGCAGGGACAAGCCGCCTCTGGCTGCATTGCACAGGGCGACGGTACGCAGCCCGTCGAGTCGATTCGGCTCGGCTTCATCGGGTCGGTCCAATTCACCGGGCGGCGCGCGCTCGAACAGGAGGAAGCCGCGCTTCTCCTCACGGTCGTTCCATCCGAGCCCGACGAAAATCGTGAACAGGCTGGTCCAAGCCGCCGGCGCGCGCACATACCAACCCATGCGGTCGGCCTTGTTGTCGACCTCGAGATGCCAGGTCCAATCGGGCAATAGCGGTTGCAAAGTCTCTCTGATTCGACTCAGAAGTGTCCGTTCCGGCTCGACCGAGGTCCCGCCTCTCTCCTCGACGGAAAGATGCACCGAAATCCAGTCGCCGAGGTCTGCATCGACATTGTTTGGTGCAAGGCTCCAGCGGTGCTCACCCAATCGATCTGGACCCTCATTCAGTTTCACGGAAGTTGCACACCAACGGTGGACAGAATCTGCATCTTCACCCTCACCGAGAAGAAAGGAAAGGCGATCATCCTCCACCCGAAGGCAACGCGGTGTTGAGGTGAAGCGAAGTTCACCTTCGGGTTCGGGTCCATGACCGCCGCTGGGGGGATGGTCGTCGAAGTCGACCTCTTGCCACAGACGGGTGAACAGGGCGTGCTCCATGCTGTCCTCCCTTCAGTCCATCACGGATAGGGGTGATGGAGGGGCGGCTTCGAGGAGGATGAGTTTGGCCTCATCCCGCTTGAGCGGTGCGGCGCGAAGGAGGGCATCCCAGACATTCTCAGTCCATTTGGCAAAGGTTGCGGCCCATCGATAGGATTCGAGGATGAAATCCGCATGCGGCCCCCATTCGATTTCTTCGGCTTCCATCCGATGGGTTCGCGCCATGGCCGAAGCGAGGGCGCGCTCGGTCCGCAACAAGTCGGCCAGGCCCTGCTCGGTGACGGTATTGGCGATACTGGCGCAGGCACCGGGAACGAAATTGTCGTCGCGGAACCAGTTTTCAGCCGGCATCCAACGCTGATCGGCGATGAGCCGCCAGACATCCAAATAGCGCAGCCGAAGGATGAGCTCCGCACTCTTTCGCAGCAGCGCATGCCCTTCTTTTGGAAGCGATTCATCGGCCATGAATTGGTGGAGGATATCATCGGCGTCCGCCATCGGATCGGTGCATAGCGCGAGGATGGCGTGGACGTTCATGTCGGCCCACAGAGTCGATTGTGCATGGCGCTTGGCCCAACCGCCGCCGAGCGGCAATACCCAGACGCCCGCCCAGTCGGGCGGGCGCTTGTTGGCAAGGCCCGTCCAGCCCGCCTCTCCGCACTCGACCGGGCCCTGACTCCATTCAAGGCCCTGCCAATTCGGCAGCATGCCGATGAATTCGTACTCGCGCTCGCATTGAAATTCGACGATGCGCGCCGGGCCTTCCAGATCGATGGATGGATTCCACGGTTGATGGCGCCAATAATCGGTCTGGGAGTGCTTGACACTGACCATGAAGCGCGGGTCGCCGCCCCATTTGGAGAGGACACGTGCCTGCATGGTGCGGTCGGCATGGACACCGTCCTCACCGAGATCCCACAGGCGCAGGATGCAACGCTTTCCCATCTCGCGGCAGACCACGCTCTCGAGTAATTCGATCACCCGCCGTCGGCGGGTGATGCCATCGATGTGGGAACAATCGATGCAGTCGCAGCGAATCAGATCGTATCGTTTGAAATCACTCGACGGATGGGTGAAAGTCTCCCCAAATCGAAAGACCATCCCACGAACATCGGGATGTTCCTCTAGACAGGCGCGAATGGAGTCCGCAGACTCATCCCAAGAGGCTTCCAACCCGGGGCAACCGGCATTGGAATCGGCGGAGAGGGTGAACAGGTCATCCATCAGCCAGACATTCAAGCCGGCATCTGAACAGGATTCGATCTGGGCTCTCAACGCCCCTGGCTCCGCATGCAGACCCCCACTCAGTTGGTCAGCGACCACGACATCGGTGAAACCCCGTTCTCTCAGGTGGGTGGGATTGTCGTATTTTGACTCGAATTTGTCAAACAGGGGCGAGCCGTGGACGTAGCCGATACGCATGCGGTCGTCGCTCAAACTCACATCTCCAGCCGCACCAGCGTCCAGCCGTGCTCGGCGAATGCGGGTTTTGCGCGCTCCATGAAGTCCTCGTCGGGGATGATGCCGATGATGGCGCCTCCAGACCCCGGCTGCTTGGCGCAAGAACCGAGTTCGCGGGCGAGGCGAACCATGGTGAGATTCTGACCGAGGGCGGCCTCGCCGAACAATTCGGTGCGCAGGTCAAAATTTCGGTCAATCTGTTCGGCCAGGGTGGTGAAGTCGCCGGCCTCGAGCGCCTCTTTGCCGCGGTGACTGCACCAAGCAAGGTCCCGGATGACGCGAACCATGACCGGTTCTTGAGCCTCCCATCGGGCCGGCAATTCGGCGTGTACCCGGCCCGATTCTTCGCCCATTTCGGCGTGGGCGATCCACATCTCGGGCAAGAGGCCTTCATCGAGGTGCGAATAGGCGCCCCAGCCGCGGCCATCCATCAATTCCTCACGGAAATCCATGTGGAGCATCCGATTGTACGCCTGCGGAAGTCGATCCTGCAGCCCGCCGTGAATCTCCAAGCGATCGGTCTCGACTTTGAGCGCCATGTCAGCCACGGCGTGAGGCGGCAATGCGGTCCCCAACCCATGGTGTGTCAACAGGCAGCGAATGACAGAGGTCGTCACAGCACTCGAGCCGGCCAGGCCGACCTGACGTGGAATGTCGGTACTGACCACCATCTCGAAGCCGCTCGCCTCCATCGCAAATCCGCTGCCCACACAATCATCCTGAAAGTGCACGAGCGCACCGAGGACGAGCCTGGGAAGTCCCCCATGGCTGAGGTCACCGGGGTTTTCCGCGAGCGCAGCGAGCGAATCGAAGGTCAGAATCTCACCGGCACAATCGATCTTGATGGAGGGGTCCCAGCGGTTTTCATGCGGCGTCAGCGCACACTTTGCCCGCCAATTGCGGCATAGCGAGGAGATGCACTGCCCATTGTAGCCATCCGAAGGGTTGCCGAGCAGCCCAATTCGCGCAGGAATCGCACAGAAGATGGCCTCCGCACCCCGCCGCATGGTCACCGACTCAGGTTCAGGGTCATCTCTTTTCCCTCGGACACGTACGGGTGGCATGGCGGACAGGGGGCGAATCACCACCGCCGTCATCCCCGCGGCCGGGCTCGGCACGCGGATGGCTGCTTTGGCCGTCGACGGCTGCAAGGAACTCATCGAGGTTGGAGGGATCTCGATGCTTGAGCGCACCGTTTTCGAACTGGAACAGGCGGGTCTTGAACGGATCATCGCCGTCTCGTCGCCGGCCAAGCCAGCGCTCGATGCCGCCTGCGCTGAACTGAACGTCGAGGTCGTCCACCAAATCGAAGCCAATGGGCTCGTCGATGCGGTGCTCTGTGCGGCGGTGGAGGGGCCGGTGTTGGTGGCTTTGCCAGACGTTCTGATGCCCGACCTGAACGTCTCCTCCGCCCTGCTTCAACGCCACTCGGGCGGCACGATGTTGGCGACGGTAAAGGCGAGCGAACCGTGGTGTCAGATGTTGACCGACACGGGTCGGGTTCTCGAACTCGAAGAGGACCGAATCCTCGCCTTCGCTGACAAGGACAAGGCATCCCCCTTTCCGGAGGGTGAAATCCGCATCATCGGCCGCTACATCTGGTCAGCCGAATTCTTCGAACATGCCCATCTCGGTGAGTTGGAGGCCTTGCGTCAGCTGGAGATTTTACACGCCTGTCCTGTGAAAACGGCTTACATTGATGTGGGCAATCCTGTAGGATATGCCTACGCTCAATCCATCTTCAATCAATGAGAATCCGCGCCCCGACATCGGGGACATCATGCGCTTGCTCTGGCGCACGCGCCTCGATTTCGTCGACGAAAATTTGCGGGTCAACCGTGTTACCGGGGTCCATTCCATAGTGCATCGGCACGATCAGACCGGGGTTCAGCGCCAGCGCGAGGTCGACCGCCTCATCGTGGCGCAGGTTGTCATTGCCATTGATGCAGGCAAAAATGAGATCATAGTGATCCGAGGCGGCCATGAAGGCCTCATGCCAGCCGGGATAAGGTCGGCTA
>CAVOCV010000043.1:0-13161 GCA_963694325.1 Candidatus Thalassarchaeaceae archaeon
TTTCAGATTTACAGAGTATCGAATCGATGGTGGTGTACAGAATGAATAAACAACCAAGGCATGGAGTTGGATTGAAGTTCAACAACGCTAAACCGCTCAAATTCGGAGTGACATTATCGTCAGTCGAGCAGAATTGGATGATATCCGAAATGAGTCAATTTTTGCAACGTTGATGGTTGCTCAACCTAGGGTGACGTAAAAACGGACTCGCCGAAAACACACTTCTTGATTCAAGCATCAGCAATATCGGAAATCAAAAACATCTTTTTCGTGTGCTTTGATTGTAACAAAACCGCTTTTGATATTGAAACCGTGGCACTGAAAGGCTTTACATGGATTTTATCAAAATAAATAATTTTGACAATTAGCAAAGATTCCACTGATTCATTAGCGCTTTATTGGGTGTCTAACCCGTAAAATATTTTTGCTAACAGATGATTAATTGAGTTGCATGAGGGTTCTGGTAACCCCTTCCAACACCCTTCCGACAGGCATCTCACGCGATGGGACCCTCTGTGTCAGCTGAAGTTGAGGGACTCGAGGGTTTCTGAGACGCGCTTGAGTCGACGGAAGGTGCGATCTGCGCGAGCCAAGACCTTCTCGCGAACCCCTGCGGGCTTGGCGGCGACCAGACGCCAACCGATGGGGAGTTTTCCACCGAGCAGGTTCAGGATGACCATCTGGTCCTTCGCCGGGACATCGGAGAACATCTTCTCACAGGCCTCAACGTTGAATGTTCCCGCATCGAGCGCTTTGACGACTTTGGCGGCGAACTTCGCATCGATACGTGATAGTCCGCCCTTCTTGACCAGCCAATCGCCGCCTCTGCGGCCGTGTTGACTGGACAGGGCGGTCCACAGCGTCACGGGGAGTCGGTCGATCCGGGGCACGCGCTCGGCCAGGCCCGCGGCACGGAATCGGTCGAGGGTACGCGTCAGGCGCGGGCGCGTCGTGCCCCATTCTGAAAGGGCCTCATCCAGCGAGAGGGGTGCATGGGCGGCGAGCAGGTGTTCGAACATCAGTCGGGGCAGCGGGGCACTGCCGTCGGCGGGGCGGCGGACACGATCCCCATAGAGTCCGAGGTCGAACAGAAAGGCATCCATCTCGTCCTGGCCTTCGTCCAGCGGGGTGCGGCCACGAATCTGGATTCTGAACGGGATGGCATCGCTTTTTTCGGATGGAATCTGCATGCGCGCATCACTCTCGGTCATCCATGCATCCAGGCCGCGCAGGCGCTGCTCGAGGACGAGCCGCGCCTCTCCAGCCATCATCTCGACCGCGTTGGAGAGTGAGCCATTGCGCAGGTGGTGGATGCGCCATCCGTCACGATTCACACCTGCGGTCAATCCGCATTCATTCAGTTTGGTCAATTGGTACTGAATCGCCGTCGGCGACAGGCCGAGTTCATCGCCGAGTGCGGCGGCATCCCAGCCGTCGCCTGGCGCGGGGAGCATGAAATCTCTGAGCACGCGATGGATCGGAGTGTGGACTCCTTCACCGGCCCAATCATCGCCACTTCGGCGAACGAATTCGAGTGTGTCGAGGATCCACGAGACGAGTTGATCCACATCCCGACTGCCGGCTGGAGCGGGCTGCTCAACCAGACGCATGTTCAACATCAGCGCTTGCCGACCACCGAGGGCTCAAAACACCTGCGACAGCAGAAGAGCCTCAGCCCTAACTATGGCGTCATCATTCAGGTAGCGGACGCTCGTCCAGCCACTCGTAGGCGACACCACTCGCCTGCAGTCCCTCAAGATGCGGTGCGAGTTTCAATTCGTGTGCGTGAACGATGCCACGTCTGCGCAGGACCTTGACCGCGGAGTGTACCGTGGCGCGGGACCGGCCCAATTCGCGGGAGAGCTCAGCCTGGCTCTTCGGGCAAGGTGTTCGCATCAAGCGCGCAACGACAAGGCGCTGAGCGGCGGATAGACCGACCGGCATCATGCGGGCCGCGCGCTCGGCATCGCCGACATTCATCTCGAGCAGCACCTCGATCTGCTGGGGTGCGCCCGCATAGTGGCAGGACCGGCCATTGACGGGAATCACGGTGATTGAACGGTTTGAGATGAGGACATCGAGATGATGGCGCAGCGTTCCATTCGCCGCGCCCAATTGACGCTGCAATTCGCGGTAAGCCAGACCCGGTTGGGTCTCCAATACTTGCAGAATGCGCTGTCGAAGGGGATGTTTCCAAGGATTCGCGCTCTGGGTCGAAATCGATCCAGCCGCACTCCAATTCCATGGCATGACGCCGCCGATGCTGGCGCCGATCGCCGCCACTCCAGCGGCAATCCATGGCCGTTGACGGTGCCATTGCTGAAGCAGTGCCATCGAATCTCTTCGGTATTCAGTGCCTATTGAAGCAATTGGTCCGCAGTTCGGACATACCGATTACCGGCATTCTGTCCGTTCAGCCTTCGGTGACACTGCCTTTGTGGAGCTTCATGTAAGCGACGAGGCTGCCGAGGAGGCGTCCGGAGCGCTTGCCGTGGTCGGTCAAGCGATAGGTGACGCGGATCGGTGGTCCTTCGACGACGATTCGATCGATCAGGCCGTTCTCGGTGCACTTGCGCAACTTGTCACTCAGCGTTCGGCTGGAGATGCCGACGAGCAAGTGCCTCAATTCATTGAAGCGCCGATCTCCCGCGATGTAGAGCGTGGCGAGAATCTCGATGGTCCATCGGCTGGTGAAGACGTCGAGCGCTTCGACCGCGGCTTCGACCTCCCAAGCGATGTCGTGTGTGCCACCCTGCTGCTCGGCGAGAATCTGGCGGATTCTCGCACCCATCCCCTCGGTGGTGACGATGCAGGATTCGAGTTCTTTCAGGCTCTCAGGGGGCAGGGTCATGGGGGGTTCGGGCATGTGAAATCACCTAGGTGTAGTAAATCTTACAAGGTGTGGAAGTTGCACCTAGATATAACGTTTACAACTCCTCGGTCTAAATATGGCGGGCCATGCACGCTTTACTAACCACACCGATTAGGGGGTTACTTACCATGGATGTTTGGATGGAAGAATGGATTGAAACGCAGCTGAAGAGAAAGACGACCGAGGTGAAGGCGTGAGCCTTTCCACCGTCATCCGTTGGTGGGCCCGCGGCATCGCAGAGTGGCGTGCACCCGCGTGGGACATGAGTCCCCGCCGCTTCTGAGGGCTGGGATTGTTCAACCCGGTTCGACGGCTGACAGCCGCCTCATTGCTGACGATTTTCATGCCGGTCTCGTGCTGGTTGGTGGTCGCCTGGCTCGACCGATTGCCGTTGTGGATTCCCTACATTTCCGACCTCGCTCTCATCGAGCCGGCGACGAGAATGTTTCAGATCGGCATGGTGGTGATCGCTCTACTGTATCTCAGTCTGCTCCCTCATGTGCACAATCTGGTGCCATACCGCGCAGCGACCGGGCTGTACATTGCCTCGGCGATCGGTATGATCGTTGTCGGCAGCTATGATTGGATCAGCTACCCTTGGGTGCATTATATCGCGGCGATCTTCGCCTTCGGTGGATTCAGTGCCTGGACTGCCATCGCCACCTTTCGCGTGCGCCCCTCCGGGTGGCGAATTGGTCTGATCATCGTCACTGGAGGATTGTGCATCGCCTTGGTCACCCTCTCGGTCTCCTATGCGGCGATGCCTGTCTCCGCCGATGCCATGGCGTGGACGGAGCGGCCGTGGTCAATGACCATCGCCGCCAGCATCGAGTGGTTGCTCCTGCTTTCACTCGCATTGGTTGGCCTGTCGTTCCGCAAGGACCTCAGCGAGATCCAAGCGTCCATCATCGAATGATGACGAGTTGTCCATTCGCCGCTTTGACCAGAGCGGGCATCTGCAGAGCGTCGATCATCCACCCGATGAAGAAGCCGCCGAAAGTCATGAGATAGAGGATACCGATGCCGATGTGGCCGAGGTAGAATCGATGACCACCGAGGATGCCGATGAAGAACCACAGGAGATAGGCGACGACGAGATCCTTGTTGCCGGTCTGGGCCATCGCGAGTCTGGGTTGCTGCTGGTGGACGACGGTGTGGACGGTCTGTGGCACGGGCTGAGCCTGAGCCTGGGCGGGGGTGTGGTAGTGGTTGTGGACCACATTGCCCGTGTGGAGATTTCCCCCCACCACACTGTCCTGCATGGCAGGATTTTGACCGGGCTGGGGCTGCATCGAGACACACTCCGTACCCGCGGACAGATTGTCAGGGGTGATGATGGCTTCGGTTGGTCGGTTCATTCGCCTCGATAGGCCGGTCGTCGGCCTTCGATTAGGGCGGACAGGCCCTCGAGGGCGTCGGCCGTGCCGAAGATGGTCTCAAGGGAAGCCAGTTCGAGTGCGAGGCCGGCGGCGAGGTCAGTGCCGGTCGCGACGGCGCCATCGAGCAGATCGTTGGCCATCGCGAGGGCGACCGGTGCGGTACGACTGAGTGATTTCAACTGTCGAGTGACGTTTCTGTCCTCGGCATCGAAGCCCGGCGGACAGGAACCCGACAGAAGTGCCTCCATGTTGGCATCCGCATAGAATGCCTTGGCGAACGAGGACACTGGATGCGAATCATCCTGTACATCTCCAGAATACTTGTTCTCGTTCTTGCCTGCAGCCGCAATTGATTCGACTGTGGAAGTGACCTCAGCGGGCTCGACCAAATGGGTCAGTATGCCGAGGGCATGCGCGGTCTTTGAATCGACGAAGTTGCCAGCGAGAACGGCCCACCGGGCCGCTTCGATGCCGCAGATGCGCACGGTGCGTTGGGTGCCGCCAAGGCCCGGATAGATGCCGATGCTGGTCTCGGGGAAGCGGAATTGGCTGCGCCGCGTGCCGACCCGGTGATCACAGGCCAGGGCCAATTCGAGTCCGCCACCGAGCGCAAGGCCCGTGGTCAGGGCGATGGTGGTCTTCGGGCTGTTCTCCAACTTGTCGAGAACGACATGGCCGAAGGCGGTGAAATCGTAGATGCTCTGGAAGGAACCTGCACGAATCTGATCGACGAAGAATTTGACATCCGCGCCGGCGACGAAGGCCTTGCCCGCGCCTTCGAGCACAATGGTTTCGACACTCGAATCCGCATTCAGATCATCGAGCACTGCACCGAGTTGGGCAACGACTGTCTCGTTCAGCGCATTCATCGCCTCGGGTCGGTTCAGTTGGACCGTGGCGATGTTTCCCGTCTGGGTGACATCGATGAAGTTGAAATCCCACCCATGACCTGTGCCGGCTTTGATGGCGAAGAATTCAGGCAGGTCGAATGCAGCCAGTTCGGCATAGGCAGCCGCCATGCTGTGGGCTGCATCGATGCCGAGCGCATTCATGATCTCGAACGGTCCATTCTGCCAGCGCAGGCCGACCTTGGCGCCGCGGTCGACATCCTCCATCGAGCAGATCTCTTCCGCAACGATCTGGGCGGCCACGGCGAACACCTGTCCGAGCAGGCGCTCGGAGATGACCTTCGCAACATCGTCTGGACAGTCTGTCTCACCGTCGATGGTCCACATATCCCCTGCTTCGACGAGGTCCCTCAGATTCTGTACCCCCGTGTAGCGGGGCGTTCCGAGCTGCTCAGCGAGGTAATCGGTGGCGTGCAGCGCGATGGGTGGCCCGGTCAGATTCATCAGCGCGAATGGACCCATGCCGATGTCGAAGGCCTTGCATGCGGCGGCATCGATCTGTGCCGTGGTCGCAATGCCCTCAGCCAGAAGATGGCAGGCCTCGTTCAGCCACGGCACGAAGAAGCGGTTCACCACGAATCCAGGTCGGTCTTTGCAGACGATGACGACCTTGCCGAGCATCTTGCAGAACTGTTCGACCCGGTCGACGGTCTCGGGTGAGGACAGGTCGGAGGGGATGACCTCGACCAGCCGATTCTTGGCCGGGTGGAAGAAGAAGTGCAGGCCGACGAAGCGGTCCGGGCGCGCGGTCGCGCGCGCCAGGTCATTGACCGAGAGCGAGGATGTATTGGAGGCGAGAATCGTCTTCTCCCCACAGGCGGCATCCAGCGTCTCGAAGACGGCGGTCTTGACGTCGAAGTCTTCGAACACAGCTTCGATCACGAGATCCGTGTCCGGGGCGACATTCTCCACCCCGACAACACCCGTGACGAGGGCTCGGATGGACTCGACCTGAGCGTCTGAGAAAATGCGGCGCTCGACGGCCTCGCCGAGCAACTTGGCGATGGTCGCCTGACCGCGATCGACCCACTGCTGCTCGCGGTCGACCATCTGGACGGGAAACTGCTCCTGCGCGGTCTTCTGCGCGATGCCGCTCCCCATGTTGCCCGCGCCAACAATGGCGACGGTTTCGATTGGATTCATGGACCCGGCGACTCGCAATCTCCCCATCAATCCAACGGGTGGAGGTGAACGGACGGAGCATCAGGTTCAACACCCCCAACGTCCCGTGGTCATCCATGGTATCCGAAACTGACTTTGTCAAGGCCTTCCAAGCCTATGCCGAGGTCTTGCAGGATCCAGCGGCGAAAGTCTCGGAGATGAGACCGCTCGCAGACCGTCATGTCGAGAGCCTGATCGCCCGCTTGCCACGCGCGGTCCAACCCGCGGCCCGCGGCCGCGTCAACGCTGAACTGGACCGCCTTGAGAACGATGCACGGGTGAAAGCGGTAGAGCTTGCAAAAGAGGCTGAGCGAATTGAGGCAGAAACCAGGGCCAAAGTTGCAGAAATGTCGGAACAATTTTCAGAAAGTGGTTCAGTCATTTACGTCGAACCCGAAAATCCTCAACCACACACATCATTCCAAGTATGGTTCAGTGAAAGTTCAGGAGATGCAACCGCTTGGATTGGTATTTATTCAGCAGGTGCTCCGCACGGAGAACACGGTAGCAATTGGCTCTACGTTGGTGGTTCACAATCAGTGGGTGAGGCTTTATCATCTGGCGTCGTTACCTTTGCCGATGGTTGGCCTGCAGGAGAATACGAAGCCCGTTTGTTCCGAAACAACGGTCATGAAGAGATGGCATCCTGTCACTTTTCCATTGTACCAGAGCCTGAACCTGAGCCCGAACCAGAGCCCGAACCGGAACCTGAGCCTGAACCGAAACCGGTCCTGGCTCCCGCCACCCCGCAGGCGGGGGATCTCGCCCGCCTCATCGAGGATATCGGCGAGATGAAATTGAACGGAGAAAGGGCTCGCCGCATCGAGGCCGAGGGCGATGCGGTCTTCGACATCTCTCTGCGCATCGAGAAGGTCGAACGCACTTACGGCGTCGGCCTGCTAGATGGCTTCCGCGGTGGCGAGACTGTGATCGGGAAGATCGGTGAGACCGATGCCTCAGTTCGGCTGCCAGTATCGATGAATGGAACCCATGCAGTCGGAGACGAGGTCGCCTTCACAACCAAGATCCTCGGTTGGAAGGCTGTCTTCCGCAGGTTTGAGTTCGAACGGCTTTGATTCTACCAATCATTGACCCCACTCCATTCATATCCTCCCGGGCATGACCCAAGGTCATGCGCTTGCGTGCAGTGGTCATGGGCATTCTCTTTCTCGCCGTTCTCGCCAGTCCATTGGCGACCGGTTATCAGAGTGGAAAACACAACTCGGCTGGCGGCTGTTCCTGCCACTACGGTGGCTCGGGTCAGGTCACGCCGTCTTTCTCTGGATTGCCGACAAATTACGTACCAGGTCAGGCCTATTCAGTCGGTATTTCGGGCACGGGTGGCCCATCGGGCACCGAGGGTGGATTCTCTATGACAGCCAACAAGGGCGCTTGGTCCAATCCCGGCTCAAGCGTCAAGATCAGTAGCCTGAGCGTCACCCACAGCAATACCAATCAACGCTCGTGGACGGTCACTTGGACTGCGCCGAGTCAGGGATCGGGCACAACCACATTCAACGTCGCCGTCAACAATGTCAACGGAAATGGCGCCAATACAGGCGATGGCTATGGCGTGCGCAGTCAGCAGGTGCCCGAGCAACAAGGGGGGAACAACCCGCCGAGCGCTTCGAATCTGCAATTGAGTCCTGCGAATCCAACCGCTCTGACCAATCTATCCCTCTCCTACACCTTCAACGACCCCGATGGTGATACTGAATCGGGCAGCGACATCACCTGGTATCGCGGCGGTACTGAGATCTCAGCCAACGCCGGCCAAACCACGATCACGGTCGCCAAGGGCGAGGAGTGGGTGGTCGACCTGACGCCGTCGGACGGCACCGATGATGGCCCGACGGTGAGTGCCGGACCCATCACCATCGGCAATGCGGCACCGGTGGCTCAGAGCGTCCAACTGTTCCCTGTGGATGCCGATGAAACAGATGTATTGTCGATCTCATACAATTATCTGGATGCCGATTCAGATGGTGAATCTGGGACACTGGTTCGCTGGAGTCTCGGTGGTTCATGGGTCAATGAATTGGAGAACCAAACAACCGTTTCTCCTCTGATGACTCGTTCCGGAGATACCTGGATGATCTACATCACACCCTCCGATGGGGAGGATTCGGGGGCAGAGATAGCGAGCAACCTCGTCATCCTCGGCGATTCGAATCTACCGCCGACCTGCACCAGCCTCAGCATCGCGCCGTCCAATCCGCTGACGACCGATGGTCTGGTGCCTTCGTGGAATTATGCCGATGACAATTCGGCTGCACCGGTTGACAAAGAGATCGAATGGCACAGGGATGGTTCGCATGAACCGGCTTTGGATGGACAGTGGGTCCTGCCTTCGAATGCGACGGTGAAGGCTGAGGATTGGCAATTCCGCATGCGCGCTTCAGATGGGGTTTCCTGGTCCAATTGGGTGATGTCAAATGCTGTGACGGTGGCGAATAGCGCACCGGTGGGCAGCATTGTCTCGATTCAACCGGCGGCGGCGATCTCATCGGATGACCTGATCTTGGCGTACGTCTTCGGGGATGCGGACGGTGACGCGGAGAGCGGCACCTCCCTGCTCTGGTATCGCAATGGTCTACTGATGACAGCATATTCCGGACAGACAACCGTGCCTGCGAGCGGGACGGCTCGCGGTGAGACATGGATGGCGCGATATACGCCGAATGACGGGGCCGGTTTCGGGTCTCAGGTTCAGACGGATGGCGTGGTGATTGGCAACAGTCCCGCGCTCGTCGATGTGAATTCCCTACCCATCGACGCGACCTCGATCGAACCGCTCGTCCTCAATCTGTCCAGCAGCGATGCGGATGGTGATGCGATCATCACCGAGATCCATTGGATTCGCGATGGCTTCGAGGTCGGTGCCCTCGCCAATCTTTCCGTGATTCCCACAGAGTGGCTCGCAGTCGGTCAGATGTGGAGCGTCGAGGTGCAGTTGGCTGATGGCGTAGAGATGAGTTCGACATCCTACTCGAACGTGATCACGCTGGTCAATCTCGAGCCGGTCGCGGCGTTCGGCACGAGTTCAGTCATTCTGGTCGAAGCCCAGACCATGCTCGATGCCTCGGCTTCCGTCGACCTCGATGGCGGCATCGTCGCCTACATCTGGAATGTCGGGGGCACCCGCCACACCGGCGAGGTGATCTCGGTCGTCCTGACCGACCCGCTGACCGTGGTCAATCTGACCGTGGTCGATGTCGATGGCGGCCAGCACAGCATCGAACAGACGCTTGAATCTGAATGGGGTGAAACGGTCTCTGCCCTCTCCGCCACCGTCGAATCCGGCGAGGTTCGCTTGGATTGGACTTGGGAAGGCGGTGATACGCAATTCACCGTCTGGCGCACCCATGAGGCGCTCATGCACTCGAGCCGGTTGAGTGGTCTGGTGCCGGTGGCGACGACCAATGATTCCCAATGGTCCGAACCCATCCATCTGGCTGGGACCTATCACTACACCGTGACTGTCGATATCGCCGAGGTCCACAACCCGCGCATCTCCTCGAATGCCGTGACCATCAGTCTGGATGTCGAGGATATGCAGGAGATTGAACCAGAGGCCGAGGCCGAGGCGGGACCGGGCACGACCTTCATTCCCATCATGCTCTTCCTCGTCCTCTTCGCAACCTTGGCCACAGCGATGTTCGATCGCTACATGGGGAGGCGGTCCTGATGCGTCGCGCGATTCTCCTCACCGGCCTTCTCCTGCTGGTGATGGCCGTGCCCTCGCACTCCGCCAATCCAGGTGGCAAGGGCGAAGCCGACCGTGACTTCGCCTGCGGCGGTTCCTGCCATGGTGACCCGGGATTGTCCCAGCCCTCCTCCGCGGTCTTCGCCTTCAGCACGGACCGTGAAGCGGCCTATGTCGGTGGTCCGATCTCGGTCACGGTCACCGTCAGTCAGATGGAACTCTCCGACCTCGGTCTGATCGGTCTCTTCCTGCTTTCGGACACCCACGGTGTTGCCGACACGCCCCAGGATGCGGGTTGGACGATTCTGTCGAATGGTGATGGGGGTCAGACGAATTATGTCGAGACCCATGTCATCGATGCCGAAGGTGGTGCTTCGATCACCTGGAGCCTGCTCGCACCGGCGAGTGAGGGGGACCACATGTTGCACGCCGCGGTCCACCACGGTGGCGGTGGCGATGCGCGAATGGCGGTCTCTGACCCCTTCGAAATTACCGTCGGTCCCGTGCCGGAGAATATGCCTCAGATGCTGCCGACATGGGAGCCGCTCAACGCGCGTGGCTTGGGTGAGGAGAGCTCGCTCTCCCTGCCGGTGGTCAACGCGACCGCCGTGACCCTTGAGTACACCTTTGATGGCGGTCCGATCGCGGCCATCGATGCGACATTGGAGAACAACGTCTGGACCGCAGTGCTGCCCGCTTCCCTCTCCGAGATCGACCTTCAGTACCGCATCGTGATGTCGAATGAGGAGTTCACCGAGACGACCGGCTGGATCTCAGTCGGCGACCCCGAAAAGGCCGGATTCAGTGCAGACCTCACCGCCGTTCGCCTCCAATCCATCGCCCTGATGTTTGCCAGTCTCGCGCTGTGTATCAGCGTCCAGCGCCGCATGGCGCGTCCAAAGGCGCCGGGCCTTGGTGAACCGATTCAAGCGCTGGTCTCAGCCGATCAGACCGACATTCTCGCCGCCTCCTTCGGCGCGCCGACGCTCAACATGGCAGACCCGCGCCGACCGGAGGGGTGGACGGATGAACAGTGGACCCACTACGGCACAGCCCACCTTGAGCAGAATTACGGAGGTGTGTTCTGATGGTTGCCGCAGCCACTGTGCACGCCTTCAGCACTGAGATGCTGATCGGTTCGATGACCTTCGCGGTGCTCACCACCTGTCTGCGATTGCTCGCCACCTTCACCGACCGCATCGGACAACGCGCCGAGGTCGGATTGGACGCGGCCGCCTTCTATGCGGCCATCTTCGCCTTGGTGATGATTCCAATCGTCGCCATCACCGGCAATGCCTCGGGCAATGCCGCCGCCTCTCCCCTGCTGGTCAACAAGGTCCTGCTCTCCGGCCTCTGTCTCGGTCTGTGGATCGGTGTGGTCCACGGACGGCGCACCTGGGGTCCGGACCTGTGGACCCGGCGCAGCATGGCCCTGTTCCACACGGGTCTGGTCTGTGCGGGATACGGCGTGGCCGCCATGCTCGGAAGCATCGGTGGGCTGCTGACCCGCGGAGAGACCGTCGGTGACATCCTCGGCATCTGGCCGCATTTCGGCGCCTCCCCGACGATCGGCTTCGGCATGTCGATCACATTGGCGATTCTCAGCCTGATGACGCTGCTCGTCGTACTCTTCCTGCAGCCCAAGGGCGAGCCGGTCGACGCTTGATCAGGAACCTGTCCATTGTTGGACATCATCTGAGGATGGAGATGATCGATTGCAGTGCGTCCGCCTGGTCCTTGGGCGTGGGCGGTGAACCCGCTTGACTCCACGCTTCCCGTGTCGCTGGATCCATCGCTTCGGCCAAGGCCGCGTGCCATGCCTTCCAATCTCCGCGCGCAAGGAGTCGACCCGAGACGCCATCCTCGATGCTGAATCGGTAGCCGCCCTCATCGACCATCAGTGCGGGCGTGCCCGCAGCCTGCGCTTCGATCGGCGTCAATCCAAAGGGTTCTCCGCGCGCGAGTGAGACGACGGCTCGGGCTCTCTTCACCAGAGATACCAGATCGGATTGGTCCAGTCTTGGATGGATCACCAGTTCAACAGACCGTGATGCGGCATGCTGTTCCAAGGCGTGGAGGTCTGCTTCCTCTCCGCCTCCGACGTGGTGCAGGGCAAGGCCTGTACCCGCCAGCATGTCGACGGTGTCGAAGGTGCCTTTGACCCAAGATGCGGCGCCGATGGCGACGACAAAGTCCTCCGGCGCCGGGCAGTCGCCCCTCCAGACCTCGATGTCGACCGAGGGCAGGAGCAGTCCGGCCTCGATGCCGTAAACCGTCTGAATGCGTTCCTGAATCCACTTTGAATTGCCACTGATGCAACCGTTGCTGCGGTCGTTGATGCCGTGGGTGAGTAGAATGTCGATGCGACGTTGTTTACCCAATAGGAAGCGTGTCAATGCCAGACTCTGCTTCGGCGTGCCATCGATCTCGAGATGGAGCACATCCTCGTGCAGTCCGCGATGTGGCTCGAGACAATGGTAGTGGATGGGAAGATCGGGTGGAACCAACTGACTGAATTCAAGGCTGCCAACACCGCTCGTGATGTGGACCGCATCGCTGGTCGCGACCACATCCTGCATTCGCAATCCCTGTTCGGTCAATTCGAGCATGATCCACCAGCGGTGACTGGCCTGACGGGAGGCTCGGGCTCGAAATTCTGACCAAGCCCCGGTCGGCTTGATCCACTGGGCGGGCGGCGTCAGATACAGAATCCCGAGAGAATCCAATCTATCTCGTGCCTGTGAAGGCAGATTCAGAGAGACGACGGTGATCTCGAAGTGCGCCTGCCAAGCCTCGAGATTGTTCAACAGATCGCGCTCGGCACCACCGAATTGCTCGAAGGTGCCCTTGACGACCAGAAGTCGCGGCTTCGAGTCCGAATCGTCGTCCACGCACACGCCCTCGCTCGCCCGTTTAATATCAGCATGGGCTGGGCGGGCCGATGACGCGTCGAGTTCTCGTCGTTCGCGGTGGCGCGCTGCCGCGCGCCAGTGGTCTCGGCCGTGCCCATCACGATCTGGTCGACCGTCTCGACCAGGGTCTGGTTTCGGACTTCCAATTGGGCAGTGTTATCGAGCACGACCTCGGAGGTGGAGCCTTCACTCGGTGGCGGCGAAGACGGTCAAAGCACCCACA
>CAVOCV010000044.1:0-13139 GCA_963694325.1 Candidatus Thalassarchaeaceae archaeon
TGGAGAGGGAATTCGCACGAATGGGTATCTTGTTACCGGGCATTTTGGTGCTGCAGTTGATGCCTGCATGATCATCCACGGATACATCGATGGCCGCATTGGTGAACCGGGTCGCTGGCCAGTATCCGCCTCGTTCTACACCAATTCCTTCCTCCATGAGGTGACCGGATTGTTCGATTTGACACAGCTCGCCACCGCGTTCGATGTCGATGGTGGCGGTCATGCGAACGCCTGCGGGTGTCGCATCCAGCCGCTCTCCGGGGATGGGGCATTGGAGGATCGCAGTGTCGACAGTGCAGATATTGAGCGCAATATCGAGGCTTGGCTTGCGATGTGGGCACAGCGCTGATCAGCTTAGCAGTTGAAAGAGATAGAGAAAGCCGAGGAAGGCATGGATGGCGACGAGCACCAAAATGGCGTCCGATGCCCGCCCATGACGCTGCTTCTCCATCGCCCAAGGCTCTCCGGCATCTCGTAGATCCCGGGTCTTTCGGCCTTTGTTCCACAAGACGGTCATCAGACCCAGTCCGAGTAGTCCGCCTCCGGCGTGTAACCCGCCGGCACCGGTCGGCATCAAGGCGCCGGGCAATCCGAGACCTTCGGTGCGCATGCGAAAGAGGGCGTTGGCGACGAAGCCACTGATGACGATGACCCAGACGAGAAGATAGAGGCGATGGCCATCGCGTTCGTGTGACCCGACCGCAGCCTTGCGTTCCTCGCCCTTGAGCAGCCGGCCGCGTTGACGCCAACGATGCTGGCGAACCATCCACCCGATCACAGCGAGTGCTGCGATGGGATGGAGGAGGACGATGACGAGGGAGACCGGGTCCACGCCCCGTCCAAGGCCGGTCGCTACTTCAGCGATGCGTTCATTAGCAGCCGTCGAGGGCGAAACCCGCCGTAGGCGGGGGGAGCGCGACTGGAGAACCATCTACTCGAATGTCTTGAAGTCGCCGTCAAGGCGGGTGATGCCCCTGAAAAGCGTCGTCGGAAGGCGATGGGGACCGCCGCATGGGACCTGCTCGAGAAGCCGTGGAAGGGGCTGCTACTGGTGGCTCTGGACAAAGAGGAGCCCACCGGCGGAGAGGATGGTGCCAAGCGTGGCGCATCCCGCAGCCGCCGCATGCGCAACCGCGGACGAAGGGGTCGAGGTTCGGGTACAGAGGATTGGCTCGAAGGGATGGGTGGGCTGGTCACCTCAACGGCGCCGCCCGGCTATCGGCTCGCCGCCATGCTGGTGCAGCGCGCCCGCATGGGAGATGCCTGGAATCCAACTTGGGATGCCTCACTCGAACAGTTACGCGACGCCTGCGCCGAAGGGGTTCACCCCGTCTGGCCGGCGATGGGCAAAGAGGCCCCTCTTCTCGCAGAATTGTCCGTGTATCCGCCCGCAGAGGGTCAAGTGGTTCTCGCAAAGGACCCGACCTCATGGCTCGAAGGTGCACGAATCGACCCGATGGATCGGTCTTCACTGGCCGACTGGTTGTCGATCTCACCCCCCTACCCGTTGAGTGCGGAACTCAAACTCTCTATCCAACGCCTGTCCAATGCCTTCCGGGGCAAAGGGCGCGCGCCGCGTCTGCCCACAGGTCTGACTGAACTCGAGGCCGAGGCTTCTCTGGTTCGTGCGCTGGCCCGAATCGGTGCGGGCGTTGAGGGTGCGGATGCGGACTTGGATGGTCTTGCGCATGGTGAGGGGCCAATCGCCGTGATCGCGGCGGATCATCTCTCACTCCTGCGCCTGCGAGCGGGCGATGCATCGGCCTGGGCGGCCTGTCGAGCTGCGGACGGTGAGGATGCATTGTCCGCGGCGATGCGCCATCAAGCCTGGTCGGATGCGCCCGAAGATGCCGACCTGTCGGCGGCGGAGATTCTCTGTGGACTCGAGGAACTCGAGGCCGGCGATGATGGTCGAGGGTTGCAGTGGAGTCTGGTCGCAGCCCACCTTCGCGAAGGCGATGTCGATGCAGCTGTCGAACGGGCCGCAAGCCTCGGCCTCAGTGATGGCCGCCGCCTTCCACTTCTCTTGAATCTGCTCGAGATCTGTGGTGATGCTGCCCTCACCGCGCGATTGGTCGATGGCATCGGGCGATTCTCAGCCGATGATTTGGTTCACATCATGGAGGCGACAAAGACTCCCGTCGAACTCCGTGCGGCTGCGGCGAGCGGATTGCAATCGCTCGAAGGAGAGGCGTGGGCGGACCATCGAGCGACCGGGTTGGATCTGTTCACCGAACTCGGTGATGCTGCCTGCATCGGATCCATTCTCATGGAGATGGAAGATGGGGCTGAATCTCACCCCCACCGAACCCTTCTGGTCCACCACCTGCTCCCTGCGCATGCCCATGACGAACTCGCTGCCTGGGTGGCCGGTGCTCGGCCCCGCGCAATGGCTGCGTTGGCCAAAGAATCGACCGGTGTCCTCTCGGATGCCTCGGTCGGCCTCATCAAACTCCTCGAAGGTGCACCCGCCGATCTCGGCTCTGTCAACGATGGTCTGGACCGCGGTGGTGTCCAAGCCTTCAACCAGTGCCGCCGCGCCATGATGGAGGATGGAGATGGACTCGTCGCGACCGAATTGCTCGACACGCTGGAGTCTTCGGTGCAGGGTTCCAGTCTGTCCGCCGTCGAGGTTCGCCTGTTCGGTGCTGTGATCGATACACTCCGCTTCAATCGCGCCCTTCGATTGCTCGAGAGTGATCTTGAGGAGAGCACGGTGGCTGCCGAAGCCACCTTGAGCGACCTGATCGGGACCGAGCCTCGCAAACGAACCGTCGATGATGTGCGTCACGTCGTTCTCGAGCATGGTGTGGCCGTTCCGACGCTTGCGGAATGGCATCGCCTCCACGCGGCATCGACGGGATGGCACCAGGTGATATTGGCGTCGATCGATGATCAGCGCGGCAATATCCTCGCCGCGGCCCGTGCCATGCGGCGCGCCAGCAGGGACCTCGATTTCGTCTTCGAGGACCAGGTACGAATTGCCCGACGGGCCCTGATCAACTTCGCCCATGCGGGTCAATGGTCCGAAGCGGTCGAGATGCTCGAGGCCCAACCCGCCTTGCAATCTGCCTTGACCGCCTTGTTCCAACTCTATCTCAAAGTCTGCGACGATGTCAAGCGCGACCAACCCGAGGCCGCGCGCGGTCGTTTGATGGAGTGGATTGCGCGGACTGAAATCACCTGGGTCGAGAACGTCGACGGCGAGAAGGTCGAACAGCGCCGCACGACCCACAACTCCGATGATTTGGACATGCTATTCACCTATCCAACCTCCCACCCCAAACCCCTCCCGGTCGAGCCGTGGCAGGGTCGCGTCCGTGCCGCCTTCCGCAACATCCGAGAGAACCGCCGCAGTGCGCGCAGTCAACTCGAGGCGCGCTTCCGGCACAACCTCGCCGACAAGGCGGGTGTACAGGACATCGAATCGATCGCAGAGGAAGCGGCCGACCTCGACCCGACCCAGGGCCTGATGATGTTCGAGCGGGCGATGAACTCCGGGCAATTCTCAAACAATGAATTGCGTGCACTACACCGCAGTCAGAACGCGATCTATGCGCTCAACCAGAATGAGATTCCGATACGCGCTCGTCGAGCCCTGCGTAACCTCGCACTCAAACCGTTGGTGCTGGTCGATACCAATCTGCTGATCGATGCGGCCAAGGAACGGATCGGCCGACTTCTCGAATCTGATGCCGGTTTGGACACCCAAACCCATGGCGCCTTCCACCGCACCATCCTTCACCGGGCCAATTCTGGGCAGGTCGAGTTGCTCATCCCTGCCGCGGCGATGGGCGAATTTGAATACAAGATGGCCAGCCTAATCCGGGTCCGCTCACTGTTCAACGATGTCTGGATGGATGAGGTTGAATGGGTAGAGACGGTGACGCTGGACGCTGTTCAGACCATTGCTGATGAGATCAAATCGGACTACAATACCTGGCTCTCACCATCTGATGATGACTTCGGTCTGGATGAGACTGACCATGAGGAAGAACTCGCAGCATTCCTCGTCGATCACGTCGAAATCTACCGTCAGGTGGCTGACATGAAGTTGGGTCTGAATCCGGATGCTGTGGCCAATCGCACAGTCATCGATGGCGAGGCAATCTATCCTGAGAGGGGCGACCTCGACATCATGGGTACAGCAGCGAAATTGGCAGGCGCATCCTTCCGTGGTATCGGCAGTGTGCTGATCGCCACCCGGGATTCGGACTTCTGTCTCGTGCGCCGTGCCCTGGAGGAATCCTTCGGGTTCGGTGTGGTGAGAAGTGCGCGGGAACTCGGCCAGTTCTGCTGAGGGTTAGAGATAGAAATCGGATTGGAGTGGCATGCCCGCTTCGACGGCATATTTCTCGAAATCTTCTACCCCTGCCTCTCGCAAGGCGGATTCATCGGTGTAGAATTGGCCGGTCACCGTCTTGTTCTGAGAGAGGATGTGGAGGGCGGCATCCGCGACAATCCGCGGCTTTCGACTGCGGCGAACCATCTCCTCTCCACCCAAGGCCTCGTTGTAGCGTACCGCGGCGGTATCGATTGTCGTCGCCGGCCAAATGGCGTTCACGGCGATATTGTCGGGCGCGAGTTCAGCCGACAATCCCAGCACGAGCATCGACATCGAATACTTCGACATCGTGTAGGCCAACGTCCCATTGAGCCATTTCGGGTCGAGAGCGATCGGAGGTGCGAGCACAAGGATTCGACCCGCATCTGATTTTTCCAGATGGGGCAATGCGGCTTGGCACAGGGCGAAGGTTGCCCGGCTGTTGACATCGTGCACCAGATCGAATCGCTTCATCGGCGTCTCGGCAAACGGCGCGATGAACAGGGCTCCCGCGTTGCAGATGACCGCGTCGATGCCACCGAAGGCGGCGACACCGGCCTCAATCGAAGCTTGGATCGCATCGGCATCCCGCACATCCATTGGCGCACAGATGGCCTGACCACCGGCGGCCTCGACCAAGGCCTGGGTCTCAGGCAGGGTGCCGGGGAGATTCGGATTCGGTTCCATCGAGCGAGCGCATAGAATCAGATTTGCGCCCTCTTCGGCCAGTCGAACCGCCATGGCTCGACCGAGTCCTCGGCTGGCCCCAGTGATGAGGATCGTGCGACCGCGCTGGCTTTCAATTTCCTGAACGGCTTCGACCAATGGTTCGTCGAACAACCCATCCACGATTTCGCAATAGGTGCCCATCGCCTCTTCTTCGGAGGTGCCTGCCAACTTTTTCCAGGCCTTCCACTTGGCGACGGCAACCATGCCCTTGGCGATCGGCATCCGACCCTTCGCATCGCCTTCACCGGCTTGCTTGAACAAGGAATACAGGCGCAGCATGGTGCTGTCATCGGGTTTCTCATCAAGGTCGAACACGCGCTTGCTGGCGCGCTTGAATCGTTTCTCAAGGCTCAGATCAACACCCCCGCATCGCTTGGATTCAACCAATTCTCCACCAAACGCTTGCGCTTCTCGGTATCCTTGGTCGATGTGTGGGTATGACCGACGATGAGGTGGACCTCGGAGGGAGAGGGGTGCTTGGCGAGATGGATGGCGAGCAAATCGTGATGCTTTCGACCGAGCCGACTGTCATCGGCCGCTTGGAGAACGAGGATGGGAACGGTTGGCAATCCGATGTGCGGCACGGCGGCAGTCGCGTATCGAACCGGTAGATCAGGGTGAATGTGTTCGTATTCATGGCGCAGGACCCAGCGAACCCAAGGCATCGCAAAATGCAGGGATTTTGGGACACTTCGCTCGATCGCCATCGGATAGGAGGTGGCGGGAGATTCCAGCATCACGCCCGTCAGGCGGTCGGCCCACCAGCCGGATGGATGCGCACCGAGTCGAATCGCGAGGAAGCCCCCCATCGAATGACCGTAGATCCACACCCGGTCGGGCAAGGTGTTCAATTCGTCGGGAAGTTGGGCCATCATCGCTTCGAGATCTGCGACGATCTTCAGCAGGGTCCACTCATCGCGCAGCCCACAGGTGCCGTGCCCTCGCAGGTTCATGCTGACCACGGAAAGACCCTGATCACTCAGGTGCTGACAGCGCGATTCGCCACGGCGTAGAGAGGAGCCATATCCATGCAGATAGAGGACGAGGTCCGCGTCTTCTTCATCCGCAGCGAGCAGGTGTCCGGTCAGCACATCACCGCCCCAACCGGCGAAGCGGAACGGTGCCCAGCGCGGATCTTTCAAGCGCCCATCGCCAGATTCTGGAGAGCGGAGTAGCAGCTTCACAACCACCCTGCGAACGACCAACCAAGCGGTGATCGGCACGCTGATGCCAACGATCATCCAAGCCAGAGGCTCAAGTCGCCACGCCGGGCTGAACAACCACACCATGGCTTGGAAGACGAGTGCGAATTCCAACCAGGTCGACCTGCGCAGTAAACGCGAGGCGGGCGGCACGACATAGGCAGCCGCGCCACGGAATTCCTGCTGCTGGGTCGCCACGCTCAAAGCAGGGCCTCCGGGAACTCCATGAGGTGCTTATGGCCGGCTTGGACCTTGGCGGCCAATCCAACGTTTTCGGGTAGAATCTCGGCGAAGAAGACGTCGGCGAGGCCGAGTTTTCCATCGTAGAATGGATCATCTTTGCCCGCGGCTTTGGCATCGAGGCTGACGCGGGCCATTTTGGCCCACATGAAGGCGAGCATCGTGTTGCCGAAGTAGGTGCAGTAATCGGTCGCACCCGCGGCCAAGAAGTGGGGGTTGCCCATGCCTTCCGCGATCAGCAGCAAGGTCAATTGTTGCAGACCGCGCACGCTTTGGTAGAGCGGTTTGGTGTACTTCGCCATCAACGGGTCATCTCGGTTTTCCTCGATGAATTCGAGCAGAGGCCACATCAAACTGCGCAGATTCTTCCCGAAGTCCTGGGTGATTTTGCGTCCTGTGAGGTCGAGAGCTTGGATGCCGTTTGTGCCCTCCCAAATCGGTGCGATTCGGGCGTCTCGGTAGAATTGCTCGACGCCATATTCGGTGCAGTAGCCCGCTCCACCCATCACTTGGATGGCAAGGCTCGTGGTCTCACAGCCGAGGTCGGTGGCGAGTGCCTTCATGATCGGAGTCAGTAGGGCGACGAGTGCTTCGGCGTGTGCCTTCGACTCCTCATCGCCGCGGTGCATCTGGTCGAGCATGGTGCCGACCCAGGTGCCAAGCGCGCGGGTTCCCTCGTTGTTCACCTTCATTCGCAGCAGCATACGGCGAACATCAGGATGAACGAGGATGGTGTCGGCCTTCTCATGAAGGTCCTTGACGCCCTTGAGGTCACGGCCCTGACGGCGTTCGACACACCATGAGAGGGCGTTCTGGTAAGCGATGTCGCCGAGGCCGAGGCCCATCATTCCGGTCGCAAGGCGTTCGCGATTCATCATCTCGAACATCAGCCGCATGCCGGTGTTCGCTTCGCCGATCAACCAACCGACGCTGTCGTCGAAGTTGAGCACGCAGGTCGGGCTGCCGTGCAGCCCCATCTTCTCCTCGATGCCCGAGCAGGTGACACCGTTGACATTCTCATCATCAGGCAAGTACTTCGGCACGAGGAACAGTGAGATGCCGCGGCTGCCATCGGGGGCGCCGGGCAGTTTTGCCAGCACCATGTGCAGGATGTTGTCCGCCAGATCATGTTCTCCAGCCGTGATGAACATCTTCGTGCCGGTGATCTGGTAGCTGCCATCCTCATTGGGAAGTGCCTTGGTGCGAATCATGCCGAGATCGGTGCCAGCGTGCGGCTCGGTCAGGCACATGGTGCCACACCATTCTCCGCAAGCGACTTTCGTTGCATAGGTGTCAATCAGGTGTTGCTCGCCGTGATCGACCAGCAGATCGTAGACGCCAAGGCTCAGCGCGCCGACAGTCGACAGGGACATGTTGCAAGCGATGGCGATTTCGTCCATCGCGTTGCGGAAGAAGAGAGGCGCGTCCATGCCGCCGTGCTCGGCCCGCGCCGCAGCGGCGAACCAGCCGCCCTCCACGGTCGCATCCCAGGCTTCCTTGAAGCCGGGCGGCATCGTCACCTGCCCGTTCTCATAGCGGCAACCAACCTTGTCACCGACAGCGTTTGTGGGCAACCAAGAGGTGCGCATGAGTTCACCCCATTCCTCCATCATCATGTCCATCATGTCGCGGTCCCAGCCGTCATAGCCGAGTCGTTCAGCGGTCTCGACGACCTCGAATACCTCGTGGAAGAGGAAATTGTAGTCCCGTAGCGGTGCATCGTATCGTACCATTTTCATCTCCTCCTCAATTTCGCAGGGGTTTCCCCTTGGCCAGCATATGCTCCATGCGGTCGAGCGAGCCCACGTGCTTCGCAAGCGTTGCGATGGCGGCGCGCTCGAGGGCGAGGATCTCGTCCTCGGTCGTCTCGACCATGATGTCCGCATCGTCTCCACCGGTCAGCACCTTGGCCAATTCGGTGACGACGACCACATCGTGAGGTGTGGCCTTGCCCGTCAGGGCGAGGTCGTTGAGCGCCATCTCCAGCGCCAGTCGGCCCGAAGGTCCGGGTAGGTGGTAAGTGTGGGGCTCGGGCGGGGTGTAATCCTCCGCCAGTTCGAGCAGGCGGGCCTTGGCATCGGCGAGGAGTCGATCGCGATTCATCGTGATGCGGTCGGTCGGACGCAGATAGCCGAGATCTCGGGCCTGGGCAGCAGATTTCGCCACTTGAGCGGTACCGATGTTCTCGAAGGCCTTCATCGGACCCGCCATCGGACCGCCTTCGACCAAGCCAAATGCGGGCAGACGCGCAAGCATCTCCTTGCAGCCACCCCAGCCGGGGATGATGCCGACACCGACCTCGACAAGACCGATGTAGGATTCGGCATGGGCTTGCACCGCATCGACGTGGAGCAGTACCTCGCAGCCACCACCGACACACATGCCAGCCGCTGCTGCGACCACAGGCACCTCGGCATACTTCAGCGCCTGATAGGCGGTTTGACCGAGCGCGATGAATTGGTCGACCTCTTTCCACGCGCCGAGATTGGCGGCGAACAGGGCGAGACCGAGATTGGCCCCGGCACAGAAGTGACTCGCATCATTGCCGATGAGAATACCCTTCCAGCCTTCGTTTTCCGCCATGTCGACCGCGGTCAGGAGCATTTCCATGCTCATCGGGTCCATGGCGTTCAACTTCGAGTGGTATTCGACCAGCAGCACACCGTCTCCAGCATCCCACAGGCTTGCACTTCCATTGCGCTTGAGGGCGCGACCTTGGCGTCGTTTCAGGTCGGCCACGGTGAACGTATCCGCGGGGCGGGGGACGATCTCGCGGGAACCATCCAGCGTCAATCGGGTGGGCTCACCCTCCAGACTGCCGTGGAATCCGCCTTTTTCTTGCGCCAATCGAATGAGTGATGGCACGTCCTTTCCGGCCGCTTCAAGCATCGAAATGAGGTTGTCAATACCGAGGTCATCCATCATCTGGAACGGTCCTTTCTTCCAGTTGTAACCGACCTGCATCGCACCATCGATGGCGGCGATGTCATCGCTGACCTCGGGCACCAGATTGGCGGCATAGACGAAGGTGTCGAGCAGAACTTCGGCGACGAATCGAGATCCTTCGTCATTCTTCTCGATGAGTCGGGCGATGCCTTGTCTGCCGATCTTGGCGCTGGGGAATCCAGCCCATCGGTTCGCCGTCGCATAGCTTCCATCGATCAGGGAGCGCGCTTCCTTCACGCGCTGACCATCATCGGTGTTGAGGCGATAGAAACCACCCTTGCCTTTGCGGCCGGTGTAGCCATCCTCGATCATCGCGGTGATGATCTCTCCTCCGATGCCTGCAATCTCGTGCAGCGCATCGGTCTCGGGCAGGTGCTGAACCATGGATTCGACGACCTGCGGTACGAGGTCGATACCCACGAGGTCCATCAGGGCGAAAACACCGGTCTTCGGCAGGCCGATCGACCGACCAAGCATGGCGTCCGCCTGTTCGACGGTGAAGCCATGTTCGAGCGTCGCCGCAATCGCGCGCTGAACGAAGTAAATGCCCAGCCGATTGCCGATGAAACCCGGGGTGTCATTGCACAGCGTCACACGCTTGCCAAGGCGTTGGTCGGCGAACGAGGTGAACCGCTCCAATGTACTCGTAGGCACGTCGTCAGAACTGACGATTTCGAGCAGAGGCAGATAGCGTGGCGGGTTGAAGAAATGGGTGATGAGGAAGCGATTCGCGAGATCGTCTCTCATGCCCGCGACCAACTTTGCGCGCGGCAGTGTGCTCGTGTTCGATGAGAGAATGGCATGCGCCGGCATGTGTTCAGCCAACTTCGCATAGACATCTCGCTTGATGGCGAGCCGCTCGATGACGACTTCGATTACCCAATCCCGGTCGGCCAATAGATGCAGGCCATCCTCAAGATTCGCTGGCGTGATTCGGTCCGCATTGTCAGGATGCATCAGCACCTGGGGGTCGGATTTCAGCATCTGAGCGATGGCGCCCTTCGCCAGCACATCCGGATCATCAGCATCTTTCGGCACGATGTCCATCAGCACGACGTCGCAGCCCGCATTGGCACAATGTGCTGCGATACCCGCACCCATCAGACCGGAGCCGATGACGGCGACCTTGCGGATGCCCTCCTCGTTCGGAAGGGCCACTGCGGCCTGTTCTAGGGGTGCGGACAGTGTCATTCAGTCCACCTTCTCAAGCACGGTGGCGATGCCTTGGCCGCCACCGATGCACATCGTTGCAAGGGCGGTCTTGGAGCCATTTCGAGAGAGCACAGTCGCTGCACGACCAACGATTCGAGCGCCGGAAGCACCCAGGGGGTGGCCGAGTGCGAGTGCACCGCCGTCAATGTTGACCTTGGACGCATCCAAGCCCATCTCGGAGATGACTGCAAGACTCTGTGCTGCGAAGGCCTCGTTCAGCTCGATGATGTCGATTTCATCGAGAGATAGACCGGCCCGCTCGAGCGCCTTTCGGCTCGCTTCCACAGGTCCGATGCCCATCACCTCGGGCGCACAGCCCGAGATTGCGATGCTCTTGATGCGCGCCAACGGCGTCAAGCCATTCGCCGCAGCAAATTCAGCGGTGCACACCAGCACGAAGGCCGCACCATCGGTCAACGGACTGGCCGTGCCGGCGGTGACCGTGCCCGATTCGATGAAGGCGGGCTTGAGGTTGTTCAGTGATGCTTGATCCGAATCTGCACGAATACAGCCATCTTCTGTGACCATACCATCCTCGGTTTCAATCGGGATGATGACATCTTCAAACGATGCGCTTGCAGCCTTTTGGTGACTCTCGATGGCAAATGCCTGCTGAGCCTCACGATCGATCTCGTAGGCCTCAGCCAAATTCTCAGCGGTCAAACCCATGTTGGTGAATACCTCGGGGCGGTCGGTCGCAAGCCGCGGGTTCGGCATCGGGTTGAATCCCGACATCGGGATGCGGCTCATGCTCTCCACACCACCGGCGATGAAGGCTTCTCCAGCCCCCATGGCGATGCGGCCCGCCGCATCGTGAATCGCCTGCATCGACGAGCCACAGAAACGGTTGATCGTCACCCCACCCACCTCATTGGGCAGATCGGCGAGGAAGCCCACCATGCGGGCGAGGTTGAACCCTTGTTCAGCCTCGGGGAATGCACAGCCCACGAGCACGTCTTCGACGAGTGCGGCGTCCAGTTCCAAATTCTCGAGCAGGCCTCGGATCACAGCCGCCGCCACGTCGTCGGGGCGGGCCCGTGCGAGCGCGCCTCTGCGTGCAGGCGTGAAGGGCGAGCGTGCGAATCCACAAATCACAGGTTCAGATGTCATGCAGAAGTTGATACACTGGTGTTATAATTAAACCCGTGGGTTTTCCTAAAGAAACTCAGTGTAGCAATTTACACCGGTAAATCAGCGTTTCCAAGTCCCTACGTACCGGTCGATGCCAGGGGTGTCGTCTCGGACAAAGTTCCAAAATAACACCGAATCGAGGTTTGAGAAGCGCCCTTCGAGCCACGTCCGGGTCAACGGCCAAGGGGGTGAAGGCTCGGTTGGAATCCGATCCCCGAGCAAACGGCCGATGCACAGCAGATGCCCACCCTCCACCAACAACGGCGGGATGCGGGCAACGGCCACATCACGAATCTCTTCGGGCATCGCCTGCAGAATGTGAATCTCGACCACCAAGTCGAATGCATTCATCCAAGCGGGAGGCATCTCGAGCAAGTCGTCCACAGAATACTTCACCGCCGACGATGGAAAGCGTTCCTCGCACCAACGGATGCAGGTCTCGGACAGATCGAACGCCACCACATCAAAACCGGCTGCGGCCAACCATTCCGCATCATCACCCAGCCCGCAGCCGATCACCAGCGCCCGCCCTGTCACCTCAGGGTGGGCAGCGACCCACTCGACCATCTCGGGCATCGCCTCCATGCGCGCCCACGGAATCTCATCCGAATCCCGCGCTGCGCCCGCGTATAGCTCCTCGAACCAGCGCAGCGGCTCGCCGGCCGCTTCAGCGGCTTCGCTCAGCACCAGAAGGCGCGCCCGAACCGCGGCCAGATGTTCGTCCACAATCCCTCGAACATGTCGGCATTCGTGATGCTTCCGGCACCCAGAAGTATGGGGCGTTCCCAGACATGTGCATGCAGAAGGTCAACCTCGCAGAGAAATTCGCACTCTTCTCGGATCATTGGTCACCCAAAATCATCGCCGAGATGAACGACTACCAGTTCAAACTGGTCAAGGTCCAAGGCGAGTTCGTCTGGCATCATCACGCCGATACCGATGAGACCTTTCTCGTCATCGAGGGCCACATGAAAATCGAATTCGAGGACCACACGGTTGAGCTCGGCCCCGGGGAGATGTGCATCGTCCCCAAAGGCGTCGAACACAAGCCGGTCGCTGAAAACGAATGCAACATCATGATCATCGAACCCAGAGGTGTCCTCAATACAGGCAACACCGAAGGCGGACTCACAGCCGACAATGATGCTTGGATCTAGAACTCGGAATACAAGACCGTTGGTTTCAAACTTGGCGGAAATGGGTACTTTCTGAAATTATTAAGGACGAGAATTGAGAAAGAATTGTTGGAAGGCTAGAACTTATTCGATTCAGGCATCATGGTCCGAGATAATCAAAGGGTCTAATCTTCAACCCATGCAATCACAAGCAGACAACAAAATCATGGTGAATGGTAT
>CAVOCV010000045.1:0-12314 GCA_963694325.1 Candidatus Thalassarchaeaceae archaeon
TTGTTCTGATTCATTTTGTTCAACCCCGTGGAGAGACTCTCCAACGATTTCAAAACGCAGTTCCACTCCTACTTAACCGAACCCCTCAGTGGTCAGTTCTTGCGCGAGCGCGCATGAGCGCAATTGGCGAGTTTCAGACCCAGTCCGAAGGGTCGAATCCGGTGCCGAATCCACCGGTTTCATCGGTTTCGACCTCTTTGGTGGATGGGGCGGAGTCACCCTTCTGTGGGGCGGGGTGACCGCTCTTCTTCCAATCGTCCACCGGGCCCGGCTTGCCGACGCCAGGGCCATAGGAGAATTTGATCTCATGAATGAGGCTGAGCTTGGACAACCACAACCTGCGGAGGGTCTGCATGACCTCGTTTTGAGTCACGCCATCGAACCATGTTGGCATTGAGAGGTTGAAGGCCTGCAAGGCGCCGGGCTTCTCTTCTCCGTGACCGACGTGTAGCACCCAATCGACGTGTGCGCGGGTCAGGTGGAGGCGGGTCTCGTGCAACCATTCCTCCCAACCGTGGGGGTCGTCGGTGGCATGTTTGGTCATCTCGTCCTGTTGACCTGCGTCGACCTGGGTGACACTGGAAATCACCAGCAGATCGCGGTCCTTGGGGGAGAGGACATTGAAGACGTGTCCATGTTTGGTCGGTGGGTATCTCACGAGCAGATGGAAATCGGCGCGAGGGTCCTCACGAACCTTGGTCTCAAGCCCTTCACTGGACAGCCATCCGCGAACGCGTTCCTCGATGTCCCCGGCCGCCATGTACCGTTGGCGGGCGGCGACCTATTTCAGCGCAGCGAGCACGCCGGTAACGTCGGTGGCAATCGCATCACCGGCCGGACTACCTCGCAGTCGCCCGAGCCGGTGGGCGGTTCGGGCGTCGACATAGAAATCCCAGGCCTTGATCATCATCCAATTCGAGAGGTGGAATGCGAAGGGCAGAATCACCGCCAAACCGCCGACGTGCAACAAGGGATGGCCGAGCATGATGGCCGCTGTGCAAAAGCCGAGAATAGGGAGTGGCCAGATGAGCAGCGGGCCGAGTTGAGCAGCGAGGAAATGATGGGTAGTGCGGGCGTCCAAACCCTCGTCGGTACGATCGCCCAGGAATTTTGCACCGGCGATGAGAAGTCCGCTCGAAATCAGGGTGAGGGGGAGCGCCAACAGACCGAGGATGAGTGCTGGAAGGATGGCGAGGCGGTCGTGGGTACAGGGCCGTCGCAACCCGCGCGGCCCGAGTGAGCGCCCGTCGATACCGGCCGCATCCAACGCATCGCCAATGCGTTTGGACGCGGGGAGGGCATCCGACAGTGTGGTATCACCAGCCCGCAGGTCATCGCGGGCCTTGCGGGCGGCGAGTACCTCTTCGCGCCAGGTCTCGTTGCGACCACCGTTTGCGATGGTGCGTAGGTTTCCCAGAACGTGCCAAGTGCAGTATTCCCTCCATGATTTCGCATCTGGTGTCATCGGTGTCAATCGTTCTTTGACCTCGTCGCGAATCGCGTTGACCGTGTCGTGCGGGGGTTCGACCCACTCGCCTGCCAAGAGACGTGCACGGTCCTCGGCCGGATGGATCGCACCGGCCAAAGAGATGGGTGAACCATATTCAATCCAAAGGTCCGTTCGGTAATACCAAGATACGCGATAATGCAGGCCGACCGGTAACAGGTGGGGCTCATCCAATCCCTTCTCATCAGCGATTGAATTCGCCGCGATGACGGAGCGCATCGGGCCGGTTCGGAGGCGTTTCATATTGGATTCCTCATGTGAGGTACCCTCGGGAAACAGCGCGGTCGCATGCCCGTGGGCAATGCATTCAGCCAAGGTCAACATTGTCTTGCCATTGATGCGTGCCGCCGCTTCTGCGGACGCTCCGCCACGCATCAATTCGGCCTGACGCAACACCGGTTGACCACCGACACGGGAGGCGAAGAAGCCGATGATGGGCCGGGTAATCATGTCATGACGGCCGCCGAAAACGAGCATTTTCGGCTGGGTCGTGACGAAGCAAATCGGGTCGATCAGTCCGTTGGTGTGCCAAGCCACGGTCAAAGTGCCCGCGTCCGATGAAGTATGCTCCTCTCCGGTGATTTCGATGGTCCGGAATTGTTGGATGAAAGCGCGCCGGCAGAATCCCCTCATCATGGCATAGAACCAGTTGATGCCGGGGTGATCTCCGGGGTTCTTGCCGGTCCGACGGGCTGCTTCGACCCGTGGAACGTCGATGATGGAGGCGCGGCGTGAGAGGGTGGACAAGGCCTCGCCATGGTGATCGACGGCGCCGTCCTCGCCCGAATGAATCACCTGAATGTCTTCATCCGCCATGTGTTCACCTCGAGGCGTCGTGCCTGTCAATGTGCCTGCAATCGCGAGGAGAGGTCGGCCAATCCTGCGAAGTCGGGCTCACCGCCGGGTGTGGGTGCATCCGGCCAGCAGGCGAGCAGGGTCAGGCCCCCATCACCCTCGGTTCTCGGACAGACGTGAATGTGGACGTGAGGCACTTCTTGACCGGCGATCGGTCCATCGTGAATGCCGACGGCAAAATCTGTCGTGCCGTATTCGGCGGACAATCTTCGCTGCACCTCGACCACGCCATCCATCAGGGCGCGTCGGCTCTGTTCAGATAGGTCGGCGATGCGCTGGGCCTGTTCCTTTGGAACGACCAGCGTATGGCCATCCCGACGTGGGAATATGTCCAGAAATGCGTACCACAAATCGCCTTCAGCAACCTTCGAAGAAGGAATATCTCCGCGGATGATTTTGGTGAACAACGTCTCCTCCGCCATGGCGGTCCGAGGATGAGCAGCACCATGAATCCGACTCAGGCCACGGCGACAATGAAATTGAGGATTCCCAGTCGAGACAATTCGCCCCCTCGCCCGAGTGGGTCATGACTTCCCGAGAATACCCGGCCATCGATGACGGTGGCCGACAACAGCCGGTGGTTGGCTGAGGTTCGCACTTCGTTGGCCCCCCATCCATCCTCTTCATTCAGAAGTAGAATCAGCTGGTTCGCGGTGGTATTGGCTGGGAATTGTCCATCCATCTGGAGGCAAATCACGAGTATGTCGAGGTCTCCGTCGTCATCCCAATCCAGCATCACCGTGTCGTAAGCACCCCAGTTGCGCAGGAGATCGTGGTGGGTGAAATTGGCCGTTCCATCGTTCTCCAACCAGGCCACGCCGTGCAATTGGTTCGGGTCGATGCCGTTCGGTGTATCGAAATCCATGGTATCCCCATTGGTGAAGACGATGTCCATGTCGCCATCGAGGTCGAGGTCGGCCAAACGCAGGCCGCTCATGCCGAACCAGGTCTCACTCGCATCGAAGACTACGGTACTGTGGAATGTACCGCTCCCTTCGTTGCGGTAGTACATGATGTCCTCCGAGTTCTGAGAAATGGTTGCGACGATGTCCATGTCTCCGTCCCCATCCATGTCGTACGGCCTCGCGTCGATGCCGCCGGGCCTCGCATCGATGATGTGCTGTTCCCAGCCGCCGGTCGCATTCTGTTCCAGCCAAGAGATGCTGCCCTCGTCATGGCCAAATTCGCAGAGGGTCAGGTCGAGATCACCGTCGCCGTCGAAGTCTGCCGGTTCCGCGCACACCGTGCGTCCGAGTCCTTCGATGAGCACGGTGACCTCTCCGTTCTCGATGGACAGGATGCGGCCGCCCTTCTCGTTGGAGGGGTAGAGAATGCCGATGTCGGCAACGATGATCTCGATGATGCCATCCCCATCCAGATCCGCTGATGCAGTGCGGGCCGGGGCGCCGAGGTCCTCGATCAGGGTCGCTTCACAAGAGGCGGGGGTGCAGGTGGATTCGACCCAACCGATGCGGCCGGCGATCGGTTCGGTGAAGACGACCTCGTCGACGCCATCTCCGTCCACATCCATCGTGCGCAGGTTGGCCGTCACAGGCGCAATCTCTTCGTCAGGAAGTAAAGAGGTGAAGTCCGCGCTGATCATCGGGTCAACGTCTTTGTCGTCCCCGATGGGGTCCTCTGTGCCGATACAGCCGGAGAGAAACATCGCGAGGCAGAGAATTGCGAAGACACGCTCGGCCCGCATGGATGGTGTCAATGCGAATCCACGCTTCTCAGTTGCGGAGCGCGAGGGTGCCGGATGAACCATCGCCCGAAGCGAGGCTGTGGTGAATCTGGTTCGCATCCGACTCAGGGTGGTCGCTTCGCGTGTGGGAGCCGCGGGATTCCTCGCGCGCATTGGCGCAGATCACTGCGGCTTCTGCGATGGCGAGCAGGCCTTGGGTGCGGCGCATCGTGACCAACTCAGTATTCATCACAGGGCTGGAGTCGGTGATGCCGAATTCTGATTTCCGCAGGGTGCGGATCTCAGCTGCGGCCGTGGCCAAGCCCGTCGCGTCACGGCTGGTGCCCATGTGTGCGCGCATGGTTGCGGCGAGGCTTGCGAGCAATGCACCGGCACCGGTACCGCCGTTGCCCGCTTCGGACAGAACGGTGTCGTGCAGGTGGTGGGCCTCGGACAGAGCGGTGGAAATCGCGGCCGAGCCAGAGAATTTCGCTGATTCGGCATGTTCGGATGCACTCGCTCCGGCCGCCACTCCCGACGAGAGGGCGCCGAGCAACCGGTCGCCACTGTTGACCACGGCGCCGTGCAGGCCCGAACAGGCCGCATCGCCTGCAGCGAATAGGCCGGGCACGGCCACGCCCCAATCCGAGTCGACCACACGGCCGCTCGAATCGGTTGGAATGCCACCGATGGTCATCGCCACGGTCGGCATCAATGGAATGCCCATCGCCGAGGCGTCGATGCCACAACTTGTCGACAAGGCGTCGTGAATGCCCGCGAACCAAGGTTGGTCCGTGCGCAAGATGTTGGTGATATCGAGAGAAGCGCCACCGGCTGCAAGGATGGCGCGACCGAGGGCCTCGGGTCCGTCATCGGTCGGCAATGGCTGGCCGTCGGGCCCATTGACCACCCCGCCTGCACCGAGCAGATCGAGCGGCAGTTGGAGGCCGCCATCCTTCACGGTCAGCGGGTGGAGTGTGGTGAATTCAAGATCGGCGAGAGCGATGCCCGAACGCAGGGCCAAACTCGCCGCCGCACCCATGCCGACACCATCGCCATTCCATGCACTCTCGTATCCTTCGCCGGCGAGGATGATCGAGCGGGATTGTACACCGAAGATCTCCCCGGTCTGGATGTTCATCGCGATGAGACCGCGGGCGCCGCCTTCGGTCATCACCAAATCGAGGACTTCGATGTCACCGCGGCGTGGGATGTTTCGCTTGATGCATTGCTCTTCCAGAATGCCGCGGACTTCCCTGGGGGTTGAATCGCCGGTGTTCGCCGTCCGTCCATTGCTCTGGCCGGGCAGGTGGCCAAGGTGAGGTAGGCCGTTGCCAGCGCGTCGCAGCACCAGCCCCCAACGCTCGAGTTCGGCGAGGTGGGCGGCCGCGGAGGCGGTCGAAGTGGCGACGACATCTCTCTCACAGAGATCCGCGCCAACGCGAATTGTGTCGGCCGCGTGGCCGGTGTGATCGGTCTCTCCAATCGAGGCAGCGAGGCCACTGGGGGCGACGCCATCGGTGTCTGAGGAAAGGGCGCCCGAACAGAGCACGGTCACCCTTGAGCCCGCATCTGATGCGGAGATGGCTGCACGCAGTGCGGCACTCCCGCCGCCGACGACCACAACATCCCATGCTTCCATGGTTTCACCAATCGGTCTCGGCCACCTGAAGGTGCATCATAAACGCACCCCTTCGCTTGCATCCCACCTTCGCTTCGCACCTATGGTGCGAGAAGACCCGGCCTGTCGGAGCGCGCCAGGGCCTGTTTTTGCCATCGCCTGGCCAGTGTCCGTGCCAATTCCATCCGGCGTCGCATAGAATCTCCACTGCTGCCCCGCGCATGGACCTGAGTCCACAGGGTGTCGGACCGAATCGTCCGACCGTCGACGTGGCGCAATTCGAGTCGCACCGGCCGACGACCTTCCACGCCATCCACCCAAGCCACACCCAACCAGAGAACGTGTGCAGCATCCGTCAGACGCGGCAACCACTCGACCACATCATCCTCGCCGGCGGAGGACAAAGGTAGGGGGTGATCAGGTGAGGGCAGGGGCCCGGGCGTCAGTCGGAACAACTGCCGGGAGGGCTGACCGTCGGGCACGTGGACCTCGAGTTCGACTGGAATTTCCTCTGTCCCGAGATTGTTGACGAGGACAAAGAGGTCACCGCGGGATTCTCCACAGCGATTGGGCAGACTCGCATCCATCCTCCACTCGCGTCCGGCCAGCGAT
Source organism: Candidatus Thalassarchaeaceae archaeon (assembly GCA_963694325.1). Taxonomy (GTDB): domain Archaea; phylum Thermoplasmatota; class Poseidoniia; order Poseidoniales; family Thalassarchaeaceae; genus MGIIb-P. Next base: position 6,280 of record CAVOCV010000045.1, read on the forward strand.
TCGTTGTGGTCCATCAAATCGAATTGCAGTCGGTCCAATTGCCGAAATAAGCCGCGCTGCCATGCCCGTGTATGGCCCATCAATCTGGACAGGGTAGGCAGGTCCAGATGGCGATTCTCAAAGAGGATGGAATTCACCGCTTCGGGTTTGAAAACGGTCTCCACCTCGGCGATCATCTGCCTTCTGGTCAACAGATTCTGGCCCTCGAGATGGATCAGGTGAAGCAATCGCTCGATGGCCTGGGCTGGCGTCACTCCCTCACGGGTTAGAGATGCAACATCCCCTCTCCAATGCTTGAATCTAGTCGCGCTCTCGGGATCGAGATGGGCTTGCAGAATTTCGGTGAGGGCATCTCCGAGTGTGCTCTGGTGTTGGCTCGGCGCGTGATGGACCAGGAAGGGCAGCCGGTCGGAATGCTTCGGTGTGCGTTGCTCGATCAGGAAGGTGTGAGCCAGGGCGATACTGGCGGCGAGTACACTGCCGACCAATAGCAGTCCACGGGTTTCATCGCCCTCTGGGAAGCGATCGGCCAACCACAGCAAGAAGGCGAAGGCGTACTGATTCGACGAGCGCATCAACTCGTGCAATCGCGCTTCAGTCAATGCATTGAGAATCCGTTCAACCCCGCCATCGCGTTCTTCTCGACTGCGGTCTCTTGCGCCCAAACGATCGAGTCCAGTCCACAGCGCGTAATTGCTTGCGACCAGAGAGGGTGTGAGGAAGCAGAACGTGGCGAAGGCGGCGCAGGCTGCGATCAGAGAACCATCGATTTGTTGAGGTCGGGCCATCACGGCGATCGCCGCCAAGGAGAAGAGAACGGGCAGCAAAAAGCGACTCCCTTTGAGCAGCCAAGTGCCGGCCAATCGGCCCCAGAATCGACGGGCTCGCTCACGCCGTTCCAAGCGTGCGGCGATGATGTGATCCAAGCCTTCGTCAGCCTCGAAACCGTCGCCGTAGGGGCGCGGCAGGTTCGCATCCGCATCGTCTTGAATCATCGCTACGGAGACTGCGGTGGTCGGGTGGGTCATCAGCGTGACGCCTCTGGCGGCCGGTATGTCCTTGAATGGGGGGTTGGAGGAGATTGCGGGCGCGTAGTATAGCTTGGATAATGCACCGGCCTCCTAAGCCGGGTATCGCGGGTTCAAATCCTGCCGCGCCCGTATCAACTCACACAGAGGCCATGGCGCTTGCCCGCGCCTGCAACCCGATGCAAAAAGTGCTCGATTTGGATGCGCGGATGCATGGACCCTCGCAGTGATACATCGCATTCGCACAGGGCGGCGAGCATCTCGTCGCGCAACACAGGTGCGAGCATCAGTCGATTGCCGACCAATTCCATGTGGACCTGATGGACGATGTCATCGGCATCGAGTGCATGGATGCCCATCATCTCGTCGAGTTGTCCCATCGCGCCCTCGAGCATCTTCACGTTGCGGCCGTATTGTTTCTCCCAACGCCACTCGATCACGCGGCCTCTCAGAGCGAGTTCAAGCATGCGGCGGGCGTGTTGAAGGGTGCTCGCTGAGACCACATCGAATAGGTGGTCGCGTTCGGATGTCAGCCCACGGTGAGCGAGTAATTCGGTGGTGAACAAGGCCCGCCTCAGGTTTCCGTTCGCCACGTGGGCGATGTCTGCGGCCAAACCTGTGGCCAATGTGACATCCTCCAGCGAGGCGACCTTTTCGACGGTGGCCTGAATTTGAGCCCCGTCCACCGGTGGCAAGCGAATGTGCTGCATTCGACTGCGCAACGCATCGATGATGCGACTCGGCGCGCGGGCGGTGAAGATGAAACGGGTCGTGTGGGATTCGGATTCCATCATGCGGCGCAGATAGGGTTGACGTCGATCTCCCAGATGGTCCGCATCCTCGATGATGATCAATCGGCTGACAGGGGCGCGACCGTCTGTCAGGGGTGATTCCTCTCCACAGGGTGCCTCGCCGATCTGGCCGACCCACATACCCCTGTCGAAGGCGTCCAGACTGGTGCGGCCCGCCAAGGTATCCTCAGACCCGATGCCGGCCGGTCGAAGGAATTCTTCGAAGGTCTTCATGGCGCCGCGCGAACCCGAAAGGTCGCGTGCCTGTAGGACGTGGCAGGTCGATCGCCAACCGGCGCCGAGCACTTGCCGAGCGACCAGACGCCAGGCGGCGGTTTTGCCGACGCCGGCGGGTCCGGAAATCAGCAGATGAGGGGGATTGCCATGGAGGCTTGCGCGGATGAACTGCTCACGGATGGCATCGGGCATCGCAAGCGCATCGAAGCGCTGGGGTGCATGAATCGAGAGCCACGAAGCCATCGCCCACATCGGGGGCGCCGCGGTCTTTCAAATCGCCGGGCGAATCAGACCGCATCCAGGGTCTTGTGACCCTGACGACGGGGCTTGACGAAGATGCGGAATCCGCACGCTTTGCAGGAGATGCCGGTGCGGGTGCCCTCGAAGTGTTCGAGGTTGCCGCAGCGGAGACACTTGTACTCGACCGGTTTTGACATCGAAGCGGCCGACCTGCCCCTCCCATTTGAAGCCGTCGCCTCCGCAAAAGGCCCCGTAGGGGCCGTTCAAGCATCACCGCGAGCGATTCTGCAAATCTCGATGAAATTCTGAAACATCTCCCGACCGAATTCCGAATCGTTCACCTCGGGATGGAATTGGAGCCCAAATCGATCTCCAGACTCATTCTCCATGCTCTGCACCTTGCACGAATCACTGGAGGCGGTGATGAAGAATCCATCCGGCACGACGTCAACCTCGTCGTTGTGTGATTCCCATACAGTCTGGGTTTCGGGTGTGCCCGTGAAAATTTGTCCACCGCCGTCGATCAGGCGGATTGAAGCGGCGCCGAACTCGGGGGTCTCCGACTCCGCCGCGCTGCCACCATAATGACCCGCCATGAACTGGTGACCCGCACAGATTCCGAGCACCGGCAAGTCGAGTTCGAGGTAGGCTGCGCAATTGCCCAGCTCGCCGGTCAGGCCGACCCGGGCTGCCCCGCCCGAGAGGAGGATGCCATCGAGGTCTCGAAGGTCGGATACGGGGGTGGTGTTCTCGATGATCTGGGTGTCGACCCCGAGGTAGCGAAGCATCCGCCATTCACGATGGGTCCACTGCCCGCCATTATCGACCACGTCGATGACCAGAGGCGTCTCACTCATCGTTCGTTCCGCGACAGCGGCGCTCAATCAAGGTGATGGCGTTCAGAAGTCCGCAATCTCACTGAGGTAGAGCACGCGCATGCTGTGCTCAAAGGCGGAAGCGTGCCCCCACGCCTCCAACAGGTCGGCGCCGAGCGCGTACAATCCATGGCCCCGTGCGACGAACAATTTGTTGCCCGTCTGCTTGAGGGCCTCTGTGATTTCGACCAGGTATCCTTCCATGTCGTCATATTGGACATCGACGATGGTGGCTCTTCCGAATGTTGAGCGTCCTTCGAAGTCGTTCGGTACCAAGGCATACCGATCCTTCTCCATACTCATCGTCGTCGTGTAGGGTGCGTGAACGTGAATGCAGGCGCCGCGGCCTTCGTGCTCCAGACTTGCAATCGCCAAACCGACGCTGTGGATTTGCCAATCCTCATCCGCACCGAGCGGCGCGACGTCGCCCAATCGACCTGTCAGCAGATCGGTTTCGTTCATCAAACCGAGCGCAGCACCCTCGCGGGTGACGTGGACCAGGCCGGAGTGGGTGGGTGACAGCATGCTGAAGGAGCCAGCCGTGCCGTGCAGGAGGCGTTCCTTGTGCAATTGGCGACCGAGGGTTGCAAACATGCCGACGGTCTCACCGGGGACGACGAAACCTTCGCCAACGATCGGCGGCATCGGGGGATTCTCAACATCTTGGATGATCTCTCCAGCCGCAGCCATGCCCTGTTTCAAGCTCTCATTCTCATCTCTGAGACGTTCGAGTTCTGCCTTCTCATCGCCTTCGATCGTGCGCTTGGCTGCCTCAATCTTCTGGACGCCGGCCTCGACGGCAACGGCTGAGCCGGAGTGCATCGTCTGAGCGCCTGCCGGCGCGGAGGGAGGTGCGCGTGGAGGGGCTGCGGGTCCACCGCCACCTCCACCGAACATGGTCGGCCCGCCCGCGCCGCCGCCCGGCGGCCCTGACGGAGGTCCCGATGGGGGGCCCGAGGGAGGGCTGGCCGGAGGGCCTGAAGGAGGGGGAGAAGCGGGGGCACCGGTGACCTTCGCCAGCATCTTATCGGACCCATCTTCATCCGCTGTGTCTTCATCGGTCATCGTCGCACCCAAACGGCGGATGACGTGCCGATTAAATACAGGTCCGCTGTCGCCGAGTCGCCAAGCCCCTGTAGTGTAGTGGCCTATCATGGAGCCCTGTCGAGGCTCCGACCCGGGTTCAAATCCCGGCGGGGGCGCCTTCACATCGTCGATTCAAACCTGCAGAGATTCGACGTGGATGAGTAGGATCTGCGGATCTCTAACCTCGTCTCGCCGAGCAGGTCGTCTAAGGTCGAAACAGCCGCTTCGTGGTCCGATTCATCGACCACAGCCCAACCACGAATCAAGCCTCCCGGACGAACCAGAGGGGTCAAACTCGGCAGGTGGGACAAGGTGTCATGGGGGATGTTCACCAAGAGCAGGTCAAAGGCGGAGATCATCTCTTCTCTGCCACCCAATGAGAGAGCATCCACGCATTCGAAGGTGGTGTCCGGGTGGTCGATGTTGTCCTTCAGCAACCGCACCGCGGCCGGATTGAGATCGCCGGCGAAAAGGTGACCGACCAAACCCGATTCTCGAATCAGTGGTTTCAGTGATGGACCCACCCCCGCATAGGGGTCGCACACATCGATGGGGCGACCGATTTGTTCACGCAGGGCTTTGGCGCTGACGAGTGTGCCTTCGCGTTCACGCGACAATCGGGCTGAATAGTAGGCTTCGGCCGGGTCCGTCCACAGCATCTGGCCGCTCTCGCGTACCTGGGTTCGAGTCCCCGCCACGGCGCCGTCTCTCACTGACAGGAGGGATAGGTCACGAATCCTGAATTCTCCGACGACGCCCCGGTCCTCGTAGACGGCGCGCACCCGAGGGTGTTGGGTGATGAGAGCGTTGCCGATCGCCGTGCCGTGCAGGCGCTGCTCGGCATCGAGTTTGATGAGAATCAAATCGCCGAGGATCTCATGTCCGGTCGGCCATTCGACAGCACCTCTGATCTCAACGGGAAGTTGGTCACGATAGGTGCGCGGTGCAGGGCCTTCCACCTCGATGTCGACGGATGGATAATCGCTCGCATGGCCCTCATGAATAGGGATGAGTCGGCGGGAATCATCGGTCGGATCGGCGATGACGCGGGCGCCTTCGGGCAGGGCACCGGTCTCTTCGAGCACCTGCAGAACGCGTTGGGTGTCGACGCTCGGCACGCTCAAATGACGCATGTCTCTCGACAGGTTCCACAGGCGCACCCCGCTTGACGCTGACGGAGGGAGAGGATGACGGGTCATGGACTGTGGCTGGTCGGTCTCGGCCCGGGTGATCTGGATCAGATGTCCGAGGCGGCAAGACTAGCTGCAAAGGCGGCGGACCACCGCTTCTTAGAAGGCTACACCGCCCTCTTGCCACCCAATCAACTCGATCGGCTCGAATCGGTCATCGGGGGCTGGGAACTTCGCATGCGCTCAGCGGTTGAAGATGCGGCAGAACTCCTCGAACTTGCCTCTCATTCCAAGGTCGCCCTGCTCGTTGTGGGAGACCCTCTTCAAGCGACCACGCATGTCGATCTGCAATTGCGATGTCAGGAGAATGGTGTCCCCTGCCACGTCTTGCATGGGATTTCAATCACCACGATCGTCACCGGTGCAGCCGGCCTCCAATCCTATCGATTCGGACGACAATGCACCTTCGCCTATCCTTACGGTGATTATCTGCCAACATCACCACTCGAGATCATCCTGGCCAATCGTGAGCGTGACCTGCACACTCTCGCCCTGCTCGACCTTGACCCCACGGGCATGGGTGAGAGCGATCAGAAACCGATGAGTCCCGCGGTTGCCATCGATGTGCTCCGCGGCATGGCAAAGAAA
>CAVOCV010000046.1:0-11768 GCA_963694325.1 Candidatus Thalassarchaeaceae archaeon
TGGTGAAGGCGATGGAGGCAGCGGCATTGTTCGTCTCATCATCCTCGGGAATCTCAGAGGATGAATCGAGGAGAACGACCCAGTGGAACTGCCCGATATGCCCGCCTGGAATCGTGACCTCGCGGGTGATCTCGGAGGATGCACCGCTGGCCAGCGAAGTGATTCGGAATGAATCCAGTTGGGTATCATCGGTCCCGACCTGGGCGTCCAAGGAGAGCAGCAGGCGGACATCGAAGGCCCCAGCATCCGAGCCCCCGGTATTCACTACGGTGATGGTGACCGAAGCGGATTGACCGCTGACCGCATCTACTGGCAAGCTGATCGAATCAACCACCAGATCGGCCTCTTGTAAACAGAATTGGCCGCTCGATGAGATCGCGTTATTCGTCTCATCCATCTCATCGATGGCAGCGTTGGGGTCCGCAATCAATCCCCAGAACCAACAACCATCGTCCAGATTGGAAGGGATGGCCAGATTGATCGAACCCGAGAAGGAACTCCCGAAAGCGATGCTATTGACGACATCGGAACCGACGAGGACGTCTGCACTGCCCCCCGTGATGGTGGTGTCTCTCGAGAGATAGACGTTGTAGTCGACATTGAATGCATCCTCCAGCCCTGGATTCGCAATCTGGACATTCACCTGAACTGTGCCCCCTCTGACACCTGAACTCGGACCCGAGACAGAGGTCGGCTCGAGATCAGCCGCACAATCGAGAACCGTGAGTTGCGCGCTCGTCGTCGCGACGATGTTGTTATTCTCATCCGACTCGGAGATGTAGTCTCCGGAGTCGACGATCAAGCCGACATAATAGGTCCCTGGAGTGATGCTTGCTGGCAGGGTCGCTTGCATGCCCGAGTGGGTGTAAGAGGGGACGTCAGCCACGCCGTTGGCGAATCCAAGAGAGGTGCCGAGGTAGATGGCGCTGGCGGAATTTCCGGTCGAAACAGTCGCCTCATAATAGTGGGATCCGGCATTGTCAGTTCCAAGGTTCGTCGCACTCAACGTGATATAGATGTCCGCCTCCTCACATACCTGTCTATAGCCTGAATCCACCGAGATGGATGTCGCTTCAAGATCGTAATCGGGGACCGTGATCGAGACCGAATTCCCAGCGAGAATATTGTTGGTCTCATCGCCTTCGGAAACGCGATCGGTCGAGTCCACCAGGATGCCGTAGTAATAGGTCCCCTGCTGCAGATTGCTCGGCAGGGTCGGGCTATAGGTGCCACTGCGATACGAGCCGCCAGAGATGCTGCTCGCCTGCTGCGTGCTACCGAGTTTCGTGTCACTCGTCGTGATTGTTGAATCCGTCGAGATGTACATCTCCCAGTAGAACCACCCTGAGGTGTCATCGCCATCATTGTCGATTCGCCAGGAGATGCTCACCTGCTGACCGGCCTGAGCACTGCTTGGTCCAGAGGGTGATGTAGGCACGAGATCCGCGGGTTCCTCGATGTCAATGCGGCCAGAGTCTGCGACCACATTGTTCGATTCATCCAACTCATTCGCCGAGTCACGATTGTCAGCGATCATGCCGAGGTAATGGTAACCGGGACTCATTCCAGTCGGGATGGCGACGCTGTACTCATACCCCGACCGATAGGAACCGCCACTGATGCTGCTGACGCTGAATTCATCGACGAAGGTATCGGAGGTCGTGATTGTGGAATCGGTTGACAAGTAGAGTTTCCAATAGAATGAGCCCGTGTAATCCGTGCCGATGTTGTCGATTCGATAGGAGACTGTGATTGTCTCGCCCATCACGGCTGAGGATGAGCTCGTGCCGACCGAGGTCGCCTCGATATCAGGCAGGTCCTCCTGCAGTGTGATCTGATCGCAGGTACGGACATTGTTCGACTCGCTGGCCTCATCCACATCGGAATCAACATCGAGGATGTAACCCCAGTAGTAGGTCCCTGCGCTGAGTGAGGAAGGGATGCGAGTTGAACTCGAAAGCGAATCGGTTCGATAACTTCCTGAAGACAGGCTGGAGGAATATTGGTCCGAACCGACCTGTGAGTCGCTGGTGGTAATCGTCGAATCGGTGGAGAGGTACATCGCCCAATCAAAGGACCCGGTGGATTGCCCATGGCTGCTCGAGACATCATTCTCATATTGAATCGAAATGGATGAGGAGAGGTAATCCCCAATGGTTCCGGTGGCCGGAGTCGAACAGGATGAGGATGTCGTCCGCGGCACGAGATCAGCCAACTCGTAGACATGGACTCGCCCGGTATCGTATTCGTCGTTGTTGTTCTCATTCGATTCGCTCACCTGGTTGTTGATGTCAACGATCATTCCAACATAATAGTAGCCGCCGGTGATGGTGGTCGGGATTGTGATGGTCTTCGAAGTCGAATAGGTGCTTCCCGCTGAGATGCTCGACTTCGACCAATCATCGAGGTGGATGTCACTGGTGGTGATGGTCTGATCAGAAGAGAGGTACAGGCCCCAACGGAAGGACCCAGAAGAAGCATCCCCGATGTTCTCAATACGAATGCTGACGCTCTTGGAATCACCCGCATCCGCGGAACTCCACGATGCGGCGAGGTAGTCGACGATCAGGTCAGGGCCACTTCGACCTGAGGTTTCGAAGGGGTCAGAATTCAGCTGGCTGGAATCATTATCGTGGACGTTCAAAGATGCCATCAATAGAGCGCACATCGCCAAGGCGGCGAAACGAACCATGTGTCCAGAAACCATCTCTTACAATTTGTCCACCCCCATACTCAATGAAGAAGTTGTTGTGAGCCTCAAAGTTACTCGAAATCGGTCATGTTGATGAACGGCCAACAGGAGGAGTCAACATGGACCGAGCGGAGACCTTGGAGGTGACAGCCCAGGCTGTCATCGCCACGATGTCGTCTCTGCACGAGTTGGCTGGGCTTTCGATCGATGAACTACGCGCCATTCCGCTGGGTCGATTGCGGCGGGACGCGACCCGATTACATGCCGTTTGTCGCTACCGAAAAGGGATTCGCAAAGCCGACATCCAAGGGCCTGCGGATGTCCAATGCGTCGACCTCCATCCCGCCGCGCTCGAGGGGGATTGGCGACGTTATGCGATGTTCCTGCTCTACCACGAATACCTGCACGCCTTGGGATTCGCCGGCCACGACCGCACCTTCCGTCGCTTGGAGGCGCTGTGGCCGGACACGGAAGCGCGTGCGATGGGTCCGGCCTTCGGTACGCACCTGCGCACAAGGGCGGCGAAGTGGCTGTGGACCTGCCCGCAATGCGGCATCGAACACCCGCGCAGTCGCCGTTCCAATGGACGTTACCGCTGTCGGGTCTGCCAGGTGATTCTCGTCGATGCAGCCCGAGACAATGCCTAAGCCCGCCTCGGTGCGGGACAGGGGCATGGCGAAGCGATGCTGGGCGCTTCTGCTGTTCGCCCTATTGCTGATCCCTGCGGCCTCGGCCGAACTGTCGATGGATGAGCGCCGCCTCAATCTGGTCTGCAATGCCGGAGATTGCACATTGTCGAACGACGCGGCGGGTGATGCGATGATCTCGGCCGAGGAACGCAACGCAAATCCTGCCCAGCCGGTGACCGTTCGCCTTGAGTTCCAGCTACGCCCCGATCAAGTCAGCGTGGCGCTGTTACCGACGGTGATGGAGACGTTGGAGATCGACCTGCGCATCGCCGAGGATGGCCTGGGAATCACCCGTCCGGATGTGTATGTGGAGTTGATTCTAGGTCCATCGTTCAATGATTGGACCCTGCCCGCCCCAAGTGCATCGTTGGGGGCTCAGTCCCCGTATAGATTGGACAATGCCGACCTCGACCTGTCGAATGGGCGCATTCTGGGGCCGGGGGATCAGGTGCTCTTGCGCATCGAGTTCGACATCAGTAATCCTGTCACTTGGGAGTTGTACCTCGCTGGGGATTCTTTCCTTGAATTGCCGATCATCTGGAGTTTGGATGCCGAAGCGGCCAATGTGGACGAACCGACGAGCATTTCCGAACCGAAGGAAATCTCACTGATCGGGTCGACCACCTTTGGGGGTCTGATGGGAGCGGATGTCGATTGCTTTCGATTGGACGTGTCGGCGAATTTAGCGTCGGTCACCGTCATCATCTCGTGGGCGGCGACACCGATCGAGGTCGAACAGGCCCACACGATTCCAGTGATGCGGGATGGGTCCGACAAAGCGGTGGATGAACCCGAGATTCGCACGCGTTACGAGGGAGAATCCGTCGTCGATGAACTGCGGTTCATCGAGCCGGAGGGTGGCGAATACACACTCTGCTGGACCGGTGCTGAGGACCGATACCAATCCTATTCCTTCACGGGTCGCACAGCCATGCTCGGCATCGGCGCGACCACACCCGAGGAATTCACCGGCGAGGCGACCTGGGATGGTGGCATCACGCAGGTTGGAAGGGTCTCGGAGGCGAGTACACCCGCCGGCGCGGGCGTCTTCACGATGGGCGTGGCTGCCGCGGGCATCATCATCGCACTCGGTGGATATCTCGTGCCGCTATCCTCGCCTTGGCTGCCTCGGTTCATGCTACCGATGGCGATGATTCTGTTGTTGGTCGGTGGCATCATCTCGCCGGCGGTGTCCATTTCCAATGAGACTCAGAATCCCGGCGAGATGACCTTTGATGACCTCCTCGATGAGCGGATCAATCGCATTCATCAAGGCATCATCAACAACGATGAAGGGGTCTATGGACCACAGCATTACGGTGGTTTTCTGGGCGCTGTCGATGGCGAGAGATTGCAGTTCATGTTGACCATAGAATCCACTCATCCATTGGGGGATGGACGTTGGCAAATCCAGGTGGAAGAGTTGGAGTCAGTCGATTTTGACAAATTGGTGTTCGGGAAATTGCAAGAGGCGCGATTGTCGGATGAAAATGAGGTCCGGTTCATCCTCCGGACCGGGCGCCTGATGGCGCTGGACCTGATCCTTCTGGAGTCGCTTCTCATTGTCGATGCAGAGCCGACCGGGGACATTCTTCACGTCGATTGGACGATGACCACCGCACCCGGCATCGGGTCTCTATCGGCGCCGGCGTGGACGACGCGCCCCGATTCGATCCCGGCGGATGACTGGGCCAAATTGACGGCTGCTGTGCTGCCCGAGTTGTTGTCGGTCTCGTTCTGTGACTGTGGCATCGATGCGATGGAACTCTCGATTCGACCCTCCGAGGTCTATGCGAACGACCTGATCTTGCCGGGCGGTCTGGTGACGTCGGATGGGATGATTCCACACGATTTCTGGGTCGCGATGACCGGACTATTCGTGCTGGCGAGTGCCGGTTATGTCGAGAAGGCGCGGCGTGATGAGGCCTCGGTGATCGCCGGTCGATTCTTCGACTGACTCACTCTTCTTCGCCGTCCGAGTCCTCGTCGGGAATGTGGCCGAGCATCCCGTCGAGCATCTCGCGGCCCGTCGGGTCGAGTTCGTGCTCCTGCAGGGCTTCGATGATGTGGGTGAGATCCTCTTCGGAGAGGCCGAGTGGACGGGCCGCACCGATGATGAGGTCCATCTCGGCCTCGGAGACATGGCCATCCTCCAGCGCAGATTCGATGGCGGCGCGGGTGGCCATGCGCGCAGCACTGCGCTCGGGCACCTGCAGTACGCGGGCAAGGGCTTGCAATTCGGTCAATTCATCGTCGGTGAGGATGCCATCCTCGTAGGCCAATTGGTAGGCCTGATAGAGCAATTGCTGGTATTGGTCGGGGTGGAGAAGCACGTCGCGGATGAGGCCGTAATCGATGCGATCTGAACCTTCGCCCGCCTCGAGGCGGATGATCGAATCGCGTGTCTCTTTGACCATCATATCCTTGAGGCCATGACCGATAAGAATCAGGCCGCCCGAGAAGACGCCGGCGCCGAGCCACTGCATGACTGCGAGGCTGAAGAGACCGCCCGGGTTGAACAATTGGTGCAGGCCCATCGTCAACATCGCAGCGCCGAGAGCAATCTCGAACCAGTCGTTGATATCGGGGTCATCATCGAACAGAGAAAGCCTCTCTGAGAGATGTTCGACCGCCTCGTTCCCGTCGCTCATCAAGGCTGTTGCTACTGCACAGGCACTTCACACTTCCGCGACTGGGCACCCCTATCCTTTTGGGCGGTGGACGATGGACTGTGGGCCATGGCCGATGATGTGCGGGAACTCGACCTGCCGCAAGGCGTGGCCGACCTCCTCATCGAGACCTGGGGCATCGAGCGACTGCACCCCCCTCAAGCCGAAGCCTTGCCCGTCGCCCTGTCGGGGCGGAACATGCTGTTGGCGATTCCCACGGCGAGTGGGAAAAGCTTGGTCGCCTACCTGGCAATTTTGCAGAAGTTGCTCGTCGATGCACCGGGCAGTCGAGCGTTCTACCTGGTGCCATTGAAGGCGTTGGCTGCAGAAAAAGTCGAGGAGTTGCGCGAGGCCGGTGACGCCCTCGGTCTGATCGTCGGTATGGCTGTGGGAGATCGCAGTGGCGAGACGGTCTCGTTAGAGAGCGCCGACATCATCGTTGCGACGAGTGAGAAATTTGACTCCCTACTGCGCAACAAACCCGATTTGATGGCGCGCATGAGCATCGTCATCGCCGACGAGGTCCATCTGATCCACGACAAGAGCCGCGGCCCGACCATGGAGATCAACCTCGCACGCATCCGTCACGAGAAGCCCGATGCCCAGATCATCGCCCTTTCGGCCACCGTTGGAAATGCACCCGATATCGCGGCCTGGTTGGATGCTGTACTCATCCATTCGGAGTGGAGGCCGGTTGTCCTGCGCTATGGCACGGTCTGTGAGAATCTGGTCGAACCTCGAAAACAGGTGGGTCCCGCCGCCGATGATACGACCCTCCCGCCGCCGTTCGAACTGCCTTCGGGTGGGGATGAACTTCGCAGTGTGCTGCTCTCGACCGTTCTCGATGGTGGGCAGGTGCTCGTCTTCCGCGGCACCCGCCGCTATGCGGAGGGCAGCGCGAAAAAGTTGGGTGCTTGGATGCAGAAGCGGTTGCGCACTTGGGTCAAAAAACCCGAGGAGGGGCCGGCGGACTTCGATGCCGCGGCCCGCCTTTCCGCCTTGGCTGAAATCGCCGCCTCGCTCGAGAGTAGTGACGAGGGCACGATGATGTCGGAGCGTTTGGCCGAGGCCGTACGCGGTGGTGTCGCCTTCCACCACGCCGGTTTGACCGCCGTGCAGCGTCGCATCATCGAGGATGGCTTCCGCGCACGCACCCTGTTCGGCATCGCAGCCACACCCACGCTGGCCGCCGGGGTCAACCTCCCCGCGCGTCGAGTCGTCGTGCGCGACCTCACTCGCTGGGAGGACGGGCTCAGTCGAATGTTGCCTCGGATGGAGGTGCATCAGATGCTCGGCAGAGCCGGTCGGCCACGCTATGACAGCGTCGGCGATGCGTGGCTGATCGCCCGAAATCTCGACCATGCCGACCAGATCGCTGAGCGGTACTTCGAGGAGGAACCCGAGGCTGTTGAATCCAAACTCGCCGCAGATCCCGCGATGCGGGTGCACGTGCTCGCCGCCATCGCCACCGGTGGGCAGCGGGACCGCGAGGCCTTGGCTCGCTTCTTTGAGCAAACCTTCCTCGCCACCCGCATCCCGCGCGATATGCTGCAGAGCCGCATCGATGAAATTCTCTCTTGGCTCGCCACCCACCGATTCATCACCCGAGAGGGTGTGGATGGATCCATCGTCACAGCCACGGCCGAGGCCGACGAGGGGCCAGAAGACTGGGATGACGAACTGCCGGCATGGGCTCGGACCGCCCAGGCCCACGAAGGGGTGGACCTGGCTGAACTCGTCGAGGAAAAACCCCGGCCCGCCCGCCCCGCGGTCATCGGTTTCGAGCGGGCCAGCGCCATCACCACAGAGGTGCCCGAAACCAGCGTGCCCGACCCTGCCGGGATGACCTATGCCCCAACGGCATTCGGTGAGCGCGTCAGCCGACTCTACCTCGACCCGCTGTCGGGACTCATCCTGCGCGAGGGCTTGCGTCGCGCACGTCAGATTCTCTGCCGGGTCATCGAAGACCGGTCCATCTCGCCGTGGGCCCTGCTCCATCTGATCGCTTGCACCCCCGACTTCCCACCGATGTGGCCGACCGGAAAACAGGCGGAGATGCTGGATGTGAAGGTGCGCGCCATGGCCGACCAAGTTCTGCTCGATGGGGTCGATCTGAACGGACTCGGATTCCTGCAGGAGGCCGAAACCTTGGCCAAGAGCGCCTGGACCTTAGACAGATGGATCGAGGAGGATTCACTGCGCGAAATTGAATCCCTTCTCAGCGTCGCTCCGGGCGATCTCCGCGTGCGCGTCGACCATGCGGATTGGTTGCTCAATGCCGCCCGACAAATCTGCGTCAACGACGAGGATGTCGACCCGACCTTGGCCGAAGCGGACCCCGACCTCATCGACATGCTCGACATCATGCGAAAGCGTGTGGCGAACGGGTGCAGACAGGACCTACTCGGCCTGATCGCCATTCGCGGGGTCGGTCGAGTGCGCGCCCGCGTGCTCGCGAACCACGGATACCGCACCCCACTCGAGGTCTGCCGGATCCCCGCCAAGAGTCAGCAGCGATTGGCCGATGAATGGGGCTGGAGTCAGCAGATGGTTCGCAACATCATGACCGCGGCCGAGCGCTCGATTCAAGGTCGTCGACATTCGCCGACCGATTGATGAGGGAGACGCCCTCCCGTCCAATCGTGACCTGTGTTCCCTTCCCCTGTTGGGGCTTGTCGTTCGATTCTCCGGCCGAGGACCCTCGGGCCCTCGCGACGACTCTAATCGAATGGCGCAACGATGAACGCTGGCTCTTGCTCGGTGGTCCTGCTGCGATCAGCGATGTTCAGCTGTGGACCGCATGGCTCGGGTTGGGCAGCCGTGTTGGCCACGACAAGATGCGCGCAAACGCGATCGGTGCTGAATTCATCCGCCTGATTGCAGGCACCCATCAAATTCGAATTGGATTTGAACGGGCAGGCATTGCGAAAGGCGATGAAACGGCTTGGCTGATCCATCTCCCTCCGTTCCGCGTGGGAGACATTTCTGATGCGGACTGGCCGGTCCTCGACCAGGTCGCCCTCGATGCGGAAGCGGACCGCCTGATGCGGGCACTCGGCGCAACATTGTCTGCCCAACGCCCCGGTCCGACCGAACAGAGCACTTCACGATTGGAATGGGCGGTGGATGAGGATGATATCGAGCGCGCAGCCCTGGCGGCCATCGCGCTGGCGGATCTCTCCTGATCAGTCCTCGAGGAACCAAATCGGCGCGTGGAGCAGCGCCAGACAGACGGCGACCAAGGCGCCCGAATAGGGGAGCAGGCCGAAGACTGTGAGCCCAAAGGTGACCTCTTCTCCCAACATCCGGAGTACGATCATCGCCACCGTCACCGCGCCGATACCGAAGGCGAAGCGAGCCATGTCGGATTCACCGCCACGTCTGCGTCCCCAGGCAAATGTCAAGGCCGGGGCGAGCAGGGCGGGCATCACCAGGAAGGTGTCGTATTCCGATGGTGTCAACTGATTCCAATTCGTGGCCTCAGCAAACAGAGCCACAGCGAGAGTGGTGGCAATCGTCGCGACCGTCAACACCGGCCAGATGGCCAAAATCAGCATCGGGTCATCTGGCTCATCACTCATGGCGCGGCACAACGCCCATCGGAACATCAACCCTGCGTTAGACCGGTGCCATTGCAAAACGCCTTATGTCCCGCACGCCCCGCTCCGAAACATGGCCAAACACCACGGCTGGCGCAACTGTGTCGACTGCGGCATTCAATGCACCCCACTGAACTTTGTCGACGTCGACAGCAAGCGAACCTGCCTCGCCTGTTACACCGCACGGGTCAATCCTGAACACCCCGAAATGGAGGCCATCATCGAACGGGTCGAGGCCGAAGTGGAAGTGTGGCGCTGCAAGAAGCAGAACCGGAACGAGAACGGCTTGCCGAATGGACCGAGCTCCGTGCGCAGCGAAGGCAACCGCGTGCGCAACCCCTGAGGGGTCAGCATGACCACCTTCGACGAGATTGATGCGACCGATTGGGCGCAGATCGAGCCACATTACCAAGGGTTTCTGGACCGTGAAATCGACTCGCCTGAGCAACTCGAAACTTGGTTGATCGACCTCGGCCTTTTCGATGCATATGTCGGTGAGACCGGCGCGATGCTCTACGTCGCGATGACCTGTGATACCGAGGATGAATCTGTCAAAGCCGCCTACCTCGACTTTGTCGAAACCGTCGAACCTGATCTGGCGAAGATGGGTGACCTTCTCAACCGGAAATTCTCCGATAATCCGCACGCCGATGCGCTCGATTCAAGCCAATATGGCGTTCTACTGCGCGATACGCGCATGGACCTCGCCCTGTTCCGCGAGGAGAATATCGAACTCGGTACCCAACTGACGAAACTCGGCACCCGATATTCCGAAATCTGTGGTGCGATGGGCGTGGAGTTCGAAGGTGAGGAACGAACCATGCAGCAGATGGGGTTGTTTCTCCAGGTCAATGACCGGAAGAGGCGCGAAGCGGCGTGGCGAACCATCACCGAGCGCCGATTCACGGATGCGGACGAAATCGACGATCTCTTCGAGCAGATGATTGCACTGCGACATCAGGTCGCGGAGAATGCGGGTTACGAGAATTATCGAGACTACATGTTTGATGCCAAACACCGATTCGATTACGCGCCGAAGGATTGCTTCGACTTCCACGACGCCGCGGCGACGATCTGCGTCCCTTTGATGCGCCACGTCGATGAAGAGCGTCGCGAAACCCTCGGCCTCGATGCCCTTCGCATGTGGGACCTTGGCCATGATGTGCAAGGGCGCGACCCGCTCAAGCCATTCGAGGATGTTGAAGAGATGGTGGCGGGAACCAGCCGCATGTTCCATCGCCTCTCCCCAGAACTCGGCGAATTCTTCGACAGCATGCGCGATGGGACAAGCCTCGACCTCGACAGTCGCAAGGGCAAGGCCCCGGGCGGCTATCAACTGCAGCGCGACCATTCCAGAAAACCATTCATTTTCATGAACGCAACCGGCTTGCAACGGGACCTTGAAACGATGGTCCACGAGGCGGGCCACGCCTTCCATTCAATCTATGCAGACTCGCAACCACTGGTCGACAATCGCAATGCTCCGCTGGAGTTCTGCGAAGTCGCCTCGATGAGCATGGAATTGCTCACCCACGATTTTCTCGATGAATTCTATGACCCGGTCGACGCCGACCGAGCCGTTCGCGAGCACCTTGAGGGCATCGTCTCAATTCTCGGTTGGATTGCGACCATCGATGGCTTCCAGCACTGGATCTACACCCACCCAGGCCACAGCCGCGAGGCGCGCCACGACAAGTGGATCGAACTCGGCGAGCGATTCGGTTCGCATGTGGATTGGACCGGATTCGAGGCGGAACGGCGCGTCGGCTGGCAGCGTCAACTTCACCTGTTCAGTTATCCGTTCTACTACATCGAATACGGCATCGCCCAACTGGGCGCGCTACAGATGTGGCTGCAGTACCTCGAGGATGAGGATGCAGCCTTGGCCAACTATGCTCAAGCCATGGCCCTCGGCGGGTCCCAGCCATTGCCCGCACTCTTCGAGGCGGGCGGGATGACCTTTGACTTCGGCCCCGAGACTGTTGAAGGATTGATTGATGCCGTTCGCAAGCGCCTCGCAACGCTGCCGGCTTGAGTCGAGAATCAACCTCGATGGAGGCGTTGATGGCGCTTCTCCTCTTCCTTGACGCTCTTCATCTGATGGATGTAGGACCGCTTG
>CAVOCV010000047.1:0-11515 GCA_963694325.1 Candidatus Thalassarchaeaceae archaeon
GTTGTTGTGGCATGTGCAGCCGACTTTGGCGACCGCGTCACCATCGTCGTTGTCGGTGGGTGGACCGCCGGACAATGCGAGGGCGGGCACCGCCGTCAGCAGGAAGAGAGAGAGCACGACTGCGAGTCGTAGCGAGACGCGGGACATGGGTGAACCTCTGGTTTGACTGGACCTGTGGTCCGTCCTTAACCGTTCCTTCAGGAACGGTCGCGAACCGTTGGCGCTCAGAGGCCGAAGGTGAAGCCCGCAGCGACCTTGGCCGTCAGGGCAGGCACCACATCTCGGTAATCTCCGATGATGGCTGCATCCGCGGAGTCGACCATCGTGCAGGATGCGTCGGTGTTGACGGCGATGATGCGTCCACTGTCCTTCATGCCGACCATGTGCTGAGGCGCGCCGGATACGGCGACGGCGATGTAGATGGGTGGGCGAACACTCTGCCCGGTCTGGCCGACCTGACGGCTGCTCGGGGCGAAACCGGCATCCACAGCGGCGCGGGAAGCGGCCCACTCGGCATCGATGCCTTGGGCCTTGAGAGCGTCGACCAAGGCGTGGACCTCGGCGAACTTCGTCCCACCGCAGGGCTGACCACCGGTGACGATGATCTTGCGTGTGCCGAGGTCGATACGATCGCCGCCACCGCGGCGAACCTCGAGAATTTCGACGGCGAAGTCCCCATCCTGCCACTTCGGCGTGAACGTGGTGATCTCACCCGTGCGGGATGCATCTGCATCGGGGGCGAGGAAGATGCCCGGGCGGGCGGTCGCCATCGCCGGTGCCCACAGAAGTTGTGGGTTCGACATGATGCAGGCCAACTTCGACTCGCCGAATGAGGGGCGGTGGGCTTCGAGCATGTGGGTGATGACACTCTTGCTGCGCTTGTGATAGAAGGGGCCAACGGCCAACTTCGTGCAATCCGCCGTGACGCCGGCATTGATGCGGCTGGCGACACGCGGCGCGAGGTCGCGACCGGTTGTCGTCGCGCCCATCAAGAGAATCTCGGGGCGGTGGACATCGAGGATGTAATCGGAGAGCGCCCGCGTATAGGGCAGGGTGGTGAAGGAGGCGAGGCGCTCATCCTCGACAGAGACGACCTTGTCAGCGCCGAGCGCGACCAATGCATCGGGTGCATCACCGACGGCGTCGCTGATGATGAAGGCCGTGACATCCACACCCAGATAATCCGCCATCTCGCGGGCGGGTCCCATCAATTCCGTGCCCACACTTAGCAGGTGACCGTCGACCATCTCGGCGAAGACCATGACCCCGGAGGAGCCGGTCGCCTCGGCGAATCGCTGGTACTCCGTCCCCTCAGGGTATTCCTCGTCGCTCATTCCCATCCCTCCACGATGTCGACGAGTTCGTCGACATCCGCAGCGGTGGCGAGGTCACGGCTGACCTTCTCAACGGCCGGTGCGGCGGCGACGATGGTGGGGCTGCCGCCGAGGCCGATGAGATGCTCCTCGAGGCCGACCTCATCGACCGAAAGCAGGGTGAATACGGTGGAGTCTTCCTTGAAGACGTCCCGGTCTCGATCATTCTTGGTGATCTGCTTCTTGAGTTTGACAGCCGACTTCATGTTGCGTCCGCGCAGGGCCGAAGCGGTCGGAGCGATGGATAGCATGCACGGCAATGGCATGCGCAGATCCATCGAGCCGCCCTCGATGATGCGACGCACGGTCGCATGACCGTCGCTGATCTCGACGGATTCGGCGAGTGTCACCTGTGGGATGCCGATGTTCTCGGCCACTTGACTCGGCACGTGGGCGGTATCGCCATCGGTGGTCTGACGGCCGCCCATGATGATCCAATCATTCCGGTCGGCGTGGTAACCGATGTGCTTCAGGGTCCCGGCCAGAGCATAGCCCGTGGCCCAGGTATCGCTGCCGCCGAGTTTGCGGTCGGACAACAGAACGGTCTCGTCCACACCGCGCTCCATCGCTGTGATGTGGGACATCTGGAAGGTCGGCGGTCCCATCGAGACGACGACGACGCGTCCACCGTGCAAATCTCGCAGTGCGAGCGCCATCTCCAGCGCGTGCTGGCAGTCCTGATTGATCTGGCTGGGTGCGGTGGTTCGGTCGAGTGTCCCCTCGGAGGTGACACGCATCTCCTTGGGCTTGGGAACCTGCTTCAGCAGTACGACGAAGTCCATTTCACAACCCCCCACCCTACGGGTGGACAGGCCGCCGACCGGAATCGGGTTCTTGAACACGACGGAATGCGACGGTTGACTACATCAGGTGAAGAGAAGGAAAGCGCCTGCGGTGAAGACTGCCACATCACAGAGGGCATGGGCCAGCCAAGGCACCCAGATCGAGCGGTGACGAACGTACAACCACGAGAAGATTGCGCCACCGACAAACAGGCCGATTGAGGCCAATAGATTGGCCCACCAGGGGAAGCCGAAGATGGCCATCGCGACGGTATGATGCAGGACGAAGATCGCCGCCGAGGCGATGATCGCCTTGCGCTCATCTCCGAGCATCTCCTCCGCCTTGGTCACGAGGAACCAACGGAAGACGTATTCCTCGAGCACGGAATTGATGAAAATCCAGTAGATGGCCCCGACCAGATAGAGTCTCCAATCGGTCAATCCGACCGGCTCCACCGCCGCGGAGAGAAGGTCGGGGGAGAGGGATCCCCTGAAGGCGAAAAAAGCCACCAAAATGACCGCAGACATCCACAACCCGTGCATCGCGCCATCCTTGAGGCCGGTCGTCGGCTTGGACCAACTCCACGGTTTACCGTCGATCTTGAGATGCCAGAGCACCGGCACGGCCAGCAGCCAACCCTTGGAGAGAACGAAGGAAATTTGAGATTCACTTCCAAACGAGAGCAATACCGCGGCGGTCGGCGCAAGTCCGACGAGAAAGAACGGCAGCCACGGCCCCATGATTCGGCCACTCATGCGCGGTTTTTCAACCATCACCCGGCGGAGCAACGCCTATGGGCGGGTTTCGCCCGGCTTCGCAACGGAGAGGACATCTCATGGGCACGGGCAAGGCGAAGATCGCGGTCATCGGAGCGGGTAATGTGGGTGCGACATGCGCATTTGTGATGGCCGAGCGAAAACTGGGCGACATCGTCCTGTTGGACATCTACGAAGGATTCGCCAAGGGCAAGGCGCTCGACATGAGTCAGGGTGGCCAGGTGCTGAACTACGATGGCACGATCACCGGCACCGCCGATTATGCAGATATCGCCGGCAGCGATGTCGTCGTCGTCACCAGCGGCTTCCCCCGTCAGCCCGGCATGAGCCGTGAGGACCTCATCGGCAAGAATGCCGACATCATCACCCAGGTCGGCACTGGCATCCGCGAGCACGCACCCGATGCGGTCGTGGTCGTGGTGACCAATCCGCTCGATTTGATGACCTACCACATGCAGCGCGTGACCGGCTTCCCCGCGGAACGCGTCGTCGGTCAGGCCGGCATCCTCGACTCCGCGCGCATGACCCACTTCGTGGCTCAGGAACTCGGCTGCTCAAATGAGGATGTCACGGCGATGGTGCTCGGCGGTCATGGCGACACCATGGTGCCGCTGCCGCGCTATACCACGGTGGGCGGCATCAGCATCACCCAACTGATGGATGAAGCAACCATCGAGGCCATCTCCGCGCGGACCGCGGGCGGTGGCGGCGAGATCGTCAAATTGCTCGAGCGCGGCTCGGCCTTCTACGCGCCCGGTTCCGCCGCGGCCATCATGGCAGAGGCCATCGTCACGGACCGCAAGCGATTCATTCCCGCAAGCGCACGACTCACCGGCCAATACGGCCTCGACGATGTCTACATCGGCGTCCCCATCATCCTCGGCCGCAAGGGCGTCGAGCGCATCATCGAGCTCGAACTGACCGAGGCCGAACTCGCCAGTCTTCAGGGCAGTGGAAACTTCTACAAGACCCAGCTCAGTGAACTCCTCGGCTACTGAGGGATCCCATGACCCGACCGCTGTACCTCGAGCACGATGGTAAGGTCCTGCTCGTCGATCTCGAAGGCACTGGTCCTCAGAAGGCCGTCATGGGTCGAACCGGGGCGGTTTGCCTGCGATTGCCGACCGAGTCTGAGGTTCGCGCGATGGGCATCGGCTGGACCGAGCGTCGTGTCAACCGAGTCAAATTCGGCGATGCTTATCACGAGGTCGTCTGCGCCCTGCCCGACATCGAATGGCCCAAGGCGTGGACGTGGAAGGACAAGCTGATCTCGGACGGTGGTGTCCATCCCTTGGCGCGCGAATGCGTCTATCGGTCTATGCATCGTGTGGTCTCGAAGGTCCTCATCACCAACGGGTCTGGCGATGTCGTCATGGCCAAAGTCAAGCGCGGCTTCTTCACCGGTCACTGGACCCTGCCAGGTGGCTTCGTCGATTATGCCGAACACCCTCGAGAGGGCGCGGTTCGCGAGGTGCTGGAAGAACTCGGCCTCGAGATTGAGATTGAAGGCGAACCCCTGTTGACCAGCGAACGCATCTTCACCAGTGAGGGCATCCAATTCCTCTCTTTCACCTACCGTTGTCAGGTCGAGGCTGACGTTGTATTCAATCCGAAGGCCGATGAGATCGAAGAGGCGCGTTGGTTCAGTGTCGAAGAAGCCCTCGCACGCGCGGCCTCATTGTTCGACGTCGAAGCGCTGCGGCTCATGGAGTGAATGGACATGATGCGAGACGAGACACTGCGGAGAGCGCTGATTCTCGGGGTCGTTCTCACCGTCGGTTCATTGCTGCTCAGTCAGGTGATGATGCAGGTGGCCGGTGGGCCGCGCGACCAAACGATCGACCTGTCCGACCAGATGCCGGGCGATGAGACATTGGAATTTGAGGGAGGGCTGCCGCCGTTCATCTCCTCCGGGGGTGCATTTCAACCCGAGAAGACGGTATTCAACATTGGTCTGGCCCTCGGTGGCTTGCTGATGATCGCCCTCTCCTTCGAAATATTCCAACGTACCGACCCCACCCCTCGCAAACGCAAGATTGCGAACCGGATCGCGCTCGCTTCCGGTGTGATCGTTGGCTTCTCGATGCTGAACCTGACGGCACACCCGCTCACGACCAGTCTGATGCCCCACATCTTTTGGGCGATGAACATCTTCTGGGGTGCCCAGATTTGGATCGGATGCTTGACCTATGCGCGTGCAGACATCGATGCGGAACTCACCTGGCGAGGCCACGATATCAACCGCATCCGCTGGAGCCTATTCGCCGTTGCAATCCTGTCGTTCCAGTTGATGACGGCCTTGCTCGCCACCCAACAATTGGTTGAGTCAGCCTTGTTTGAGTGGACATTGACATTCTCGGCCGAGGCGATGATTCTGACCCTGATCCCGACGATCACTGCCGACCCATGATCATCGAGACGAAGATCAAACCGGCACCGCCGAGCAGCGTCAAGCCGAGCAACATCATGCCTTTCTGAAGGTCGGTCTGACCCGAGCGCTTCATCTCATCTTCTGATTCGGTGGGAGTCTCATCGCAGCCCGAACCAAAGCACTGACCGATGGGGGGTGGTGTGGTGCCGGAATGTTGGTCACTCGTGAGGTTGATCCAAATCTCTCTCTCGACCCCATCCGCATCTCTGTCGATGAAGACGTTGGAACCCACGAGGTCGGTGAGATTTTCTGTCCGCAAGGTCCACGCGGTCAAACAATCGGTATCATTGGCGCGGTCACAGGTTCGGTTGAGTGGGCCCGAACTATAATCGAAGATTCCGTCACCGTCTACATCCACACCGATTTCGTGGGTCATGTTGTCTCTATTGTCGACGTGAATGAACAGAATCGAGTCATTGAGGACCAAGGTGCCCTCTGAGGGTTGAATCATGTCTTCGCGCAGGAGGATTGTCAGCGTCCCCGGATCGTGAGCTGTGACCACACCGGCGAACAAGGGTGCGAGAAAAAGCAGAGCCATGAGTGTCGGGCGCATAGAGGGGCGCGGTCGTCGGGTGGATAAATACAAACCGACCCGCAGGGTCGGCGGCAACATGGACCTCAAGGCCATCGCACTGGTCTCACTGCTCTTATTGGGTGGTGGATTGCTCGGCGCTGTCGCCTTGCTCGATTTCGGTACCGATGCCGCGGACGAGCACAATCTCGGCCTCGATGTCGACCCGCTTGTCCAAGGAGAAGATCATGACCACCGCGACCCGGACCAGCACAACTTCTCCTCGAATAATATGGAATTCACCTCCTTCAATGCCCTGACGAGCCCGGGCAATGCAGAGGTGCAGGTGATGACCGCACCGGATGGCCGTGTCTATGCCTATCAAGCGGGTTGGAACGATGTCCACATCACCGATGTCACCGACCCCACCAACACGACCGTGATGGGTGTGTACAATGACCCGAATACCCAGGTTCTCGATGTCAAGTACCTGGAGTGGAATGGAGCGGAGTACCTCATTCTTCAGAACCAACTCATCGACCCAGGTTATACCGACCCCGATGTCGGTCAATGGGACGACCCGATGCAGGTCAGCGTCACACTGATTGATGTGACGGACAAGACGAACCCACACTATGTCGATTCGTGGTACGATGTCGATCACCCCAGTGGACCGCACAATCTCTACACTCAAATGATCGACAATGAATGGTACATTCTCGTTGCCAACCCCGATTACACACAGTGTGATATCGGTCAGGGCGATGCCTGCGGCGGCATCACGGTTGCTCACCTCAATTTCGACGGTCCCGGCAACCTCCCGCGCATCATGAAGGTGGGTGAAGCAGAGGTCGCCTGGGAGACCACTCGCGGCGGTTGGGTCTACATCCACGACATGACGAGTCAAACGTGGCCGGGCACCGATTCCGCAGACCCGCGCCACGGCCGCACCTACATCTACGGCGCTTATTGGGAGGCGGGATTGCGCATCTTTGACATCTCCGACGTGCCCCATCCGACCAATTCCCCCGAACTTTACCTGTGGCATACCTCCGCCTGTCGCGCGGCCGGTGGCAGCCAAGCGGGCTGCATGTGGCGTGCGCCAGAAGTTGGCCATTGGGATGATTTCGCAGACTTCGACGGCGATGGTGAACCCGACAGCCAGACCACGGGCAATGAGAATGGGGGGCGCGCTTCCTACATCCATTATGCAGAGCCCTTCCCCGAGATGGTTGACACCTCACACCTCGGTGGTCCTGCTGGGAAGCGACATCTGACGATTCTCGCGGTCGAAGTCCTGTCGACGGTGGAAGGATCGGGATTGGTCTATCTGCTCGATACGACGAATTACACAATGAATAATGGCGCCTTGCATTTCCAGCCCGCACTGTATTCCCATTGGGAAATTCCAACCGGAGGCGACCATTGTTTTGGCGGTGATTGTCCGACCTCACCCAACGGCGACGAATGGCTCTTGTTCAGCCCCCACAATCTCGACAGCGTCTACTTCCCCACCGGAGGCGAAGGTTTGCCCGACAATAGCCAAGGTGGACATTGGGATGGTCGACTCTACATCAGCAGCTACCATGCCGGCATGTGGGTCGTCGACGTCGAGACAATGATTCTCGCCGGACATGAAGGCGCTTCGATCAACGCGACAAATCGTGACGCGGTGGTGGCATTCTACCTCCCGCACGGTGGGGAATATGGCGAGCCTTTGGAGAGTCAGTATTATGAATTCGGCTGGACACCCTATCTCTGGACGGTGGAATATCATGACGGATATGCCTACATGTCTTGCATCACGAGTGGCTTGTACATCGCTCAACTCGACATCGATGCACCCTATCGTGGGGTTCTGATGAATAACGGGTGAGATCATGCGTGGAACTGCCATTTTGCTGACCCTGTGCCTGCTCAGTGCGGGCTGCTTGGGAGGGGATTCCACCTCGGATGTCGTCGACCGATTCAACGGAGAGGACCTGCCGTTCGGCGACCCGGAATACAACGTCCAACCGTTCAGTCTGACCGGGACGGATGGCAACAGTTCGAATCTATCGGATTTTGAAGGCCAGGTCTTGATCGTCTCCTTCATCTACAGTCGCTGCCCCGATGTTTGCCCGGTGGTCTCGGCAAATCTGCATTGGGTCAGTCAACAGTTGGCCTCAGATTACGGCACCAATTTCAGCATCTTGTCGATCACCGTCGACCCGTGGTGGGATACCATGGAAGTCTTGGGCAATTACAGTGGTGAACGCAACCTATCGTGGCTCCATTTGACCGGCGAAGTCGAGGCACTTGAACCGATTTGGGAAAATTTCCATGTCGGTCTCCAGACCTATGAAAACACCTCGTCAGAAGGTGAAACCAGCGGGCGTCATCACCCGGATTATCTCGTCGACCATTCCACTGCGACGTTCATCCTCGACCGAGAGCATCGCCAGCAGGTGCGATGGAATGACTTGGATTGGGAACCGACCCTCTTCCTCGAAGATGTCCAACAACTGCTCGACGAGTGATCAGGCCTGTTCGTAAGCGACCATGCGCGCGGCGATTTTGTCGCCGTTGAATCGATAGACGTCGACCGCGGTGATATCGAGCCGCTCCCCGGGCTCCTCATGGCCCTTCACCGGCTGGCGAAAGACACCCGTGATTCGATATTCGACCATGACGATATCTCCACACACATGCAGTGTGATGATGTTGAAATTGAGGTTGTTGACCGCTTTGTGGAAGGTTGTGTGATATTCACGCAATCCCTCGTGGCCTTCGATGTTGCCGAATGTCTTCTGCGCCCCACCCTCCGCGAGATAATCCTCGGTGAAGATCTCCGGGATGATGGTGGGGTCATTGCCGTTCCAGCCGGCGTCGAACCAACGGCGCAGGAGCGATTCTCTGAGAGCCTCCGCCATGGAGTTGGCTCTCCTCAGACAGATATAATGCATCACCCTGCATTCACAGGTCGAGCAATTGGCGGGCGGCCTCGAGGGCATCTGGCAATCCCTCGCCATTTGAGCCGCCACCTTGGGCGAACGTGGGTCGGCCGCCCCCGCCGCCACCGATGTGACCGGCGATGGCATTGAGGATCTCGACCGCATTGTGAGAATCGGCTGCGAGGGAGTTCTCGGTGATGGCGACGATCAATTTGCCGCCGCCCTCCCGACTACCGACCACAGCGACGGTGGGTTGGTCCGCATCCAGGGTGAGTTCGCCGACCATCTTCTGAATCTGCTTCAACTCGCCGCTCGTCTCCATGATCACATAGCGGATACCGTCTTTTTCGACCGCTTCATCGCCGCCTCCGCTGGTGCGCAGTCGGACGATTTCGGCCTCGAGAACCTCGATCTGCTTGGCTTGGGCTTTCCACGCCTCAAAGAAGCGGCTGACGGACTTCGGCAGGTCGTCGACGGAGACGCCCAGAACCTCTGCGGATTCGGTCAACAGACGCTCTTGGCGCCGGGCGTGTTCGCGTGCGGTCTCTCCGGCCACGATCTGAAGACGCTCCACCCCGTCTTGGACTTGACTGCTGCGCATGATGCGAACCTCGCCAATTTCGGCCGCCTGGTCATGATGCGTACCGCCGCAGGCTTGGACATCGTGGTCGCCGATCTTGATGATGCGAATCTGGCTGTGCTTCGGTGGTCCACCCTGATAGAGTTCGAAGCCGAATTGTGCATCGGCTTCGGCCCGCGGCATCACCAGCTTCTCGATGGTCGGATTCGCCGCGATGATGGCATTGGCATGGTCTTCGATGGCGTCGAGGTCATCTCGGCTCAGCCGTTGGAAATGGGTCAGGTCGAGCCGAGCATGGCGCTCTCCCTTGGCGGAACCTGCCTGCCAGATGTGTGGGCCGAGCAATTCGCGCGCACTGCCGCCGATGATGTGGACGGACGTGTGATGGTCCATCAGCTGCTTGCGACGTTCGGCATTGAGGTCGCCTTGGACGGTGCCGGTCAACTCGCCATCCGTGAGATGGATGATGACGTCATTCTCAATGCGCGTATCGAGGACATTGACCCCACCGAGCGTGCCGCTGTCGCCCAGTTGGCCACCGCCCTCTGGATAGAACAAGGTTGAATCGAGAACGACGGCATGGGTGGGGATGCCCTGCACCTCACTGGAGAGATTCAATTCAGCAGATTCGATCGTCTGGCAATAGAGAACCTCGGCTTCGAATCGAATCCGTGAAGTGTCGGCGTAATAGGACTGGACGGTGGGGGGCAACTCGGTGGACAGTAGGCCGGACTTGATCTGGCCACGGGCTGCAGCCTTGGTCGCCAGCGCATTGCGCTGGGCCATATCTGCGGCAAAGCCGACACGGATCGATAGGTTCGGCCAGCCGTTCCGGTTGGCGATGGAGGCGACCATGTCGGGTTGGAGCCCGCGCTCCTCGGCCAGACGGAAGAGAATCTCGTCCGGGGCCGAATCGGCATCCTTCGCCACCTTCGCAAGCGCGGTCTTCACCGCCGCCTCACCTTTGCGGAGCATCTCGTGATAGCGGGCCTCCTCGAGTTCAAGAATCGTCAGAATGCCCTCCCGGGTCTGGCGGAAATCGGACATGTCCAGATTGACATCCATGTGATGGGCACCCAGTTCGGCCAAAGTGACCTCGATGCCGAGTTCATCCTTCATTCGACAGACACGGCGGGCCAACATGCGCGCGAGATAGCCCGCTTTGGCATTGGAGGGAATCAACATATCACCGAGCATATTGCACAATGCATGCATGTGATCGGGGATCGCATAGATGGAAGACAGGGGTTCAGTCACCTGTTTGAGTTGGTCGAGGCTCACATCGATGCCACGCTCTGCCAAGCGCTCTCTGAGCCGGATGTAGAGCGAGGCGACATCCGTGCCCACATCGATGTTGAGGATGCCAGCCAGACGGGAGAGTTCGGACAGCAGGGCATCGAGATCGACTTCCCCGAGCGCGCTGAGTCTGGCATCGAATGCGCAGGCGTCTTTCAGCCATGTCAAGGTCTCGGGATAGATCGCCTCGTAGATGGTCGGTGTGCCGGCTGCCGCCCAACAGAATCGCTCAAGCCCGTAGCCTGTATCGATGATTTGCAGCGCCATCTCGCCGTATCGGATCCCTTTGATTTCGACATCTCCATCCGCTCGCTCCTCGAGGTTCATGAAGACGAGTGTCGCCAGTTCGAGGCCGCCGACGATGACCTCGACCGCGGCCCCTGCATTGCCGCCGCCGGACCAGGGATTTTCGACATAGGTGATCTCGTTCGCATCGATGCCGAGGTGGTTGACGAATAGGTCATCACAGAATCGAATGCATTCATCCATCCAATACTTGACATCGCCGTCCTCGGGACGATTGAAGCAGTGGTGCGCCATCATTTCGAAGGTGGTGAGGTGGCGTCCTGAACGCCCGACTGCAGCCACATCCGTGAGGCGGATACAGGGCTGGGAAATCGTCAGTGGATTGGCCGGCGGGGGCACATCTCCGCCGGTCACATGTGGTTGGAAATCCGCGATTGAGGCGATTGTCAGGTGGATGTCATCGCGCCAGCGAGCGATGACGGGATAAGGTGCGATCCGGGTGTGCTCATTGGCCTCGAAATACCCGAGGAATGCCTCTCTCATCGCATCCTTGAGGGCCTTGCCCCGCATCGGGAACCCATCGATA
>CAVOCV010000048.1:0-11236 GCA_963694325.1 Candidatus Thalassarchaeaceae archaeon
GAGGAGTCGGCGGTGCAGGGGGAATTCCGGGGGGTGGGGGGGGCATCGGTCCGTCAGCGTTTTCTTCACTCATTCATTCGTCCTCCAAGACACCGTAGGGGTGCCTTTGGCACAGTGATGAAAGCGGTATAACCATTGTCACCCAACGGACAGCCCATCACGCAACGCCCAAGGCCGGTCGGAGGGTTGAAGAACCACTTCAACGGGCCCCCGAATTGATGAGTGTAAGCGACAGCACCAGTCCGCCCGTTCTATTCGTTGTAGGCACCGCCGGCGCCGGCAAGAGCACTCTGGTCACAGCCTTCCAGCGCTGGACCCGTTTTCTCGAGGTCGAATGCCTGACCATCAACTTGGACCCGGGCGCGGAGCGCGTCCATTTCGATCCCGAGTTTGACGTCCGCGACATCATCAGTCTGCACGAGGTGATGGACGAATACGATCTCGGCCCCAACGGCGCGCAGATTCTCGCCGCCGACCTCGTCGCCGCTCAATCCTATGACATCCAGGAGCAACTCGAGGGTCTCTCCGGTGACCTGCTCGTCATCGACACGCCGGGCCAAGTTGAGTTGTTCGCCTTCCGTGAGGCCAGCACCCACATGGTCGAGGTGCTCGGCCAAGGCCAAGCGGCGCTCGTCTTCCTCTTCGACCCGATGCTGTCTCAGACCGCGTCGGGATTCGTCAGTCAGATGCTGCTCTCCAACATCGTCCACTTCCGCCTCGGCCTGCCAACAGCGAACTTCCTCTCAAAGGCCGATCTTCTGCCACCCGAGGACCTCGAACGCGTTCTCGGCTGGGGTGAAGACCTCGATCAACTCGAGGCTGCCCTGTTCGAAGAGGCAGGTGGCCAGCGAACCGAGTTCGCCATCGGCCAGTTGCGCATGATGAAGAACTCCCAAATCCAACCCGGTCTCATCCCGCTCTCCAGCGAGCAGGAAGAGGGCTTGGCAGACATCCTCTCATTCGCCCAATCCATCTTTGGCGGCATGGCCGACACCCGCGATGGATTCCAAGGGGACATCGAGGGAGAGCGAGACTGAGGGATGCATCGTGGCCGACGACCTTGAGCACCTGCTCGCCATCGATGACCTCGGTGACAATTTCCGCCCAATTCTAGAATGGGCGATTCGTTACAAGCAGGACCCTGAGCCAGATTACGACTTCAGGCCGCTCGATGAACTGAGCATCGGTTGCATCTATGAGAAGCCGAGCACGCGCACGCGCGTCTCCTTTGAGGTCGGCATCCACAAGCTCGGCGGACAAGCGCTCACACTGCTGAAGAATGACATCCAGATGGGCAAGTCCGAGACAATTGCCGACACCGCTGCAGTCCTCTCCCGCTATCTCGATGGCATCACCTACCGCTGCTTCGGGCACGACATGGTCGCCACCCTCGCAGAGCACGCCACCGTGCCGGTGATCAACGCCCTCTCGGACAAGCATCACCCCTGCCAGGCCGCGGCCGACCTGATGACCATCATGGAGCGCAACCCGACCTTGGAGGGCGAGCGCGTCGCCTACGTCGGCGATGGCAACAATGTGCTACACGATCTGATGCTCGCCTGCGCCCTCCTCGGCGTCGACTGCATCTGGGCAGTCCCCGCAGGATACGAGCCCGATGAGGAGATCGTCGGTCGCGCTGTGGAGATTAGCGAGAAGACGGGCGCCGCGATGGTTCAAACCCACGACCCGGTCGAAGCCGTCACCGGTGCGACAATCGTCTACACCGATGTATTCGTCAGCATGGGTGAAGAACACCTCGAAGACAAAATCAACGCCTTCGATGGATTCCAGGTCAACGAAGAACTCGTCGCCCACGCCACGGACGGTTACGGATTCATGCATTGCCTGCCCGCACACCGCGGCGACGAGGTCACCGATGGCGTCATCGACAGCGAGAATAGCATCGTCTTTGATCAAGCCGAGAACCGCATGTGGGCGCAGATGGCATTGCTCACCTATTTGTGCAATCCAGCGGCCTTCATCGCCTATGTCGAACTCTACTGAACCAAGGGAATCAGCACGCTGGCGAGGAAGCCGGCCAACCCCAACATCATCGCCAGTCGAAGCGTCCGTTGCGCTCCATAATCCTCGCCCCTATAGAGACGAGGCTTGACAGATACAAGGGCGAGCATGGCTGGTAATTGCGTCAGCATAAGTCCCATCGGCAGCAAGCCGCGGGCATAGGGGAAGACGAGCGGGAGCAGTGACATCAGAATGAGGATCTGCGCATACCCACGCGCGGTCTCCGCACCGACCTGCTTGGTCAAAGTCTCACGATCGGCATCGCCCTCTTCATCCTCGATGTCCTTGACGATCTCACGCGCCGCATTGACCATCGCAGCCACCGCGGCCACGAACCACACCAGCGGTGTCAGAACACCGCCCACCGCACCCGCACCAAACACGATCACGATCCCCACGAGCAGAGAGACCGACAGATTCCCAGCCAAGCCCTTGTGCTTCAATGAGAAAGACTGCGGCACGACCATCTCGTAGTGGAACATCAGCAGGAAGGCGAGGAACCAGATGCCGATGGAGGGCAACCAAGCTTCCAATCCATCGGTCCATCGCGCGGTCACGACCATCGCCGTGAGCAAGGCGACGATCGACAACAGGAAGCAGAATCTGGCGATGGCTTTGGCCTGATACTCGGTCAGTGCGCCGCTCGGAATCGGGCGCTCAGGGTGATTGATCGCGTCCGATTCAGCATCGAAGATGTCGTTGAATGCATTCCAGGCCCCCATGAAGGTCGCGACACAAAAGGCGTGCAGGCCGACGATGATCCACTCGATGCCCGTCAGGTCAACCCTGACCATCAGGGCACCGACGGCCACCGTCGAGGCGCCGACCAGTGCATTGGGGCCGCGGATCAACCGCCATGCGGACTGCATCAGCGCGCACGAAGCGCCACCGACACTTCAGGCATGCGCTCCCGCCGTGGCGGGACCGTCGCTGTGGTTGCGGTTCTTCAGCGTCCACAGGCAGACCGAGTAGCGCGCGCCTCGAAAGAAGCCGCGCACAATCCCGACCTTCTCGAAGCGGGGATCCTTGGACAGGATGTTGCCGACCTGATTCATCGTCGCGCCCCAACTGAACCGTTCGTTCAGGTGATCGAAGACCTCGACCGTGTTGGCGCGGCCGCGCTCCGTGAGGAAGACGCGCACCTCTTCGCGAAGTCGCTTGGTGCGACTCATGCCATCGCCTCCAAGCTGCGGCGGTGCAGGTGACTCCAGACCGGGGTCTGGACCAGCGGCCGCCAGTTTCCATTCTCTTGCGCGCCGCTGGCATGAACCAGGGCGCCGTCCTTTCGTGATCTCGGGCGGCGTGTTGCCACCAGAGAGGCGAAGGACACCTTCTCTTTCTGCTGCATCTCTTCAGGGTGCATGGATGCCTCGATTGCGGGACTGCCTATCAAGAAAGGTGGATGAGAGCAAGTGAAAATGAAAGTGAACTTGGTTCGCAGTCCATCGTTTGACAGATTCACTTTGACCTGAAACTGAACGCCCTACCTGCATGGACGCGGCGTTCCGTTGATATACCGGCTGTCGGTCGCCCGGTTCCGCGCTCGTATGGTGTAGCGGCCCATCATGGTGGACTCTCAA
Source organism: Candidatus Thalassarchaeaceae archaeon (assembly GCA_963694325.1). GTDB lineage: Archaea > Thermoplasmatota > Poseidoniia > Poseidoniales > Thalassarchaeaceae > MGIIb-P. The sequence continues at coordinate 3,603 of CAVOCV010000048.1, forward strand.
TCCATCGACCCGGATTCGAATTCCGGTACGAGCATCTAACCATAATCAAGAAGCGTTGCTCGTACCGGAATTGATAGACAGCGGTCCCCGGCGAATTCCATGCGCGTCTTCTCTCTCACGGTCGAGGTCTTCGTCAAGATCGGCGGGAATGTGTTGTTCGACATCGTCGATTGGACCTATCATCCGGACAAACCGGTCCCGGATGGCTTCGAGAATCTCAACACGATGAAGTTGTACACGGCGGGCGGTGTGTTGGATATGCTGCCAGAGGGGCGCGCTTTTGTCATACTATGGGATGATTTCATGATTTCACAGAATGTGAGCTGACAAAGGACATATTCCCCAACGATTGATAAACGGCACGAAGAAGTTGGATTCGATTGCGATGGAGACCACTGAGGCAGCCGCTCCTCTGGGTACAGATGGTCTACCCATCATGCCCGCGCCACCGGCATGGTACTGGATGTTGCTCGGTCGAATCATCATCCTGTCCATCGTCGGTTTCTCTCTGTGGTACTACCAGTTCGAATCCCTATTCGTTGTCATCATCTTGTTCATCCTCGTCGTACCGATGGAAAAATTGTTCCCGAGGCACCAGGGACAGAAGGTGCGACGCCCCAAATGGAAACTCGATGTGACCTACGCACTTTCGCAGCCGTTCCTCAATGTATTCGGCGTCATCTTCGCGGTGTTGATCAGCTTCTTCTCATTCACATGGGCCCTTGGCCTCATCGTGCGCTATTTTGGACTCGTCGCGATGATTCCGGGCTATATCCAACCGGTCGTCGCTTTCATGCTGTTCGATTTCTTCGGTTATTGGGCCCATCGTTGGTATCATGAAGTTCCAGAACTTTGGAAATTTCATTCCATCCATCATTCACCTGAGCACATGGATTGGATCAGCGGATTCCGTGTCCACCCCATGGATTTTGCATTGATTGGGCCGGGCTTCTTTTTCTTGATCTTCGCCGGATTCAGCCCGGAGACCAGTGGCATCCTCGCTGCACTTCAGATCATCACCGGTCTCTTCCTGCACGCCAATGTGTCCTGGAAACTCCGTCCTTTACACCGCTTGATTCCAACGCCGGAGTTCCACCACTGGCATCATGCCAACGAGAAGGAGGCACACTGTTCGAACTACTCCGGCTTCCTGCCGCTATGGGATATCATCTTCGGGACCTACTACATGCCCCATGACAAGCGTCCAGAGAAGTATGGCGTCGATGAGAATCTACCCCAAGGCATGCTCGGTCAATTGAAGCATCCCATCGAGGGGTGGGGCAACCCCTTGAGATTCGTCATCCATCCTTTCCGAACCATTGGTTCCTGGTGGAGGTTCTCCAAGCAGGTGCTGAAGGGGGTTCGGTACTCGACCTTCCGAAAGAGAGGGCCGTATCGCCCACCGTTCCGAGAATGAGATCAGGATCTCATGCGAAGCGGCCTGTTTGGAAGTCCATGATGGCCGTGCGAATTTCGGCATCGGTATTCATCACGAACGGTCCATATCTCGCGATCGGCTCATCGATCTCAGGCCCTGCAAGAATCAGAAATTGACTCTCCTCCTCGGAGAGAATCTCAATCTCATCTCCATCGGATAGCAATGCGAGTTGACCGTCCAAGACCGTCTTGTCTCCAATCTTGATGCTGCCCCCGAAGACGTAAATCATGCCATTCAATCCGGCCTCAACCCGTTGGGTGAGATTGTGTCCCGCTTCCATCTTGACGTGGATGTAGGAGATGGGAATCATCGTGTCGATCACGGCAGAGACACCCAGGCATTCCCCGGCGATGACACGCGCCCATACGCCGTCCATCTCAACGGTGGGAATCTCGGCGGCGGGAATGTCCTGATACCGCGGCGCCATCATCTTGTGAGCAGCGGGTAGATTGACCCAAATTTGGAAGCCGTGCATCACGCCACCTGATTCAAGGAAGTCAGGATGTGGTAACTCCTCGTGAATCACGCCACGTCCGGCGGTCATCCACTGAACGTCGCCCGGATTCAAATCACCATGATTGCCGGCATTGTCGCCATGTTTCATCCGCCCTTCCAGCATGTAAGTCACCGTCTCGAAGCCGCGGTGCGGATGTTCGGGCGCACCGATTGCCTCACCGGGTGCCCAATCCACTGGCCCCATCTCGTCCAGAAGCAGGAAGGGACTCATCAGCGACCCCATCGCAGCGGGCCGGCGCACAGGGAAGCCACCGCCTTCCATCACCGTGCGCGTCGGCACGATCATCGCAACTTCCCGCTGATCCATGGGGCGGCGGGCGCCCCCGTGTCCTATCAACTCGACAGTATCGCCGAGGCAATCACTCGCCCCGACCTTGTCCATCCTCGCCTCGATCCCATCGACGCGCAAGTGCTCGCGGACGGCGTGACCTATGCAGAGGTGCAGCCTTGAACTCAGACCACTGTCGCCGGGACGCGCAGATAGGAAACACTGGTTATTCTCCACTGGGCAGGGGAGAAGTCGCCCATGTCGCCACCGAACGTTGTCACTTCATGTGTACACTCAAGCCCACCCCCACCGAGCCAACGATCATTCCCAACAGAAAGCGAGTCCAACGATCCATCTGTCAAATGAATATCACCGCAGTCTGTCTGGATTCTGTAATAACGGTCCCAAACACCTTGTTCACCGTTGCTCAAGGTTCCAGTTACACCGAGCAGGTGAATTGCCTCGCCTGCAGATTGGCTGATGTTGACACTTGCTCCAGATACAGTCCCATTGGTTGTAGAGGTAAATATCTCAGGTGTATTCTCAATTACATTCGTCGTGTTGTTCCAGGAGTAGTTGTTGATGACCGTTGCAGCATCCTCTTCAGCCTCGGCATCTCCACTCCCCAATCCGAAGCATCCGGAGAGCACAATCACTAGGGCAAGCATCAGGGCATAGACATTCTTTGCATGTGTCATGGCACGGCGTGTGCCCTGAAGACGCATTATCTTGACCCTAGTGCGAAAGCACGGGAGAAAGGACGACTGAGAAAAAGTGGGATATCAGCGTCTGATGGTTCTGAGGTGGGCCCGCCCAGATTTGAACTGGGGACTGGCGCCCCCGAAGCGCCAAGTATAGCCAAGCTAACCCACGGGCCCAATACCTCCTCCGCGGCTGTCATTCCTCTTTGTGCATTTCGCCTTCGCTGTGACCCGATTGGAAGTGGGAATCATTCATGTGCAGCCGACGGGTCGCAGTCGATATGGAAGACTGGCGGACCTTCGACATCGCGAATCCGACCGAGGAACACGCGATGATTCGGGAGATGGTCCGCGACTTCGCGCGCGAGGAGGTCGAGCCGCAGGCGCTTGAGCACGACCGCGAGGAGAAGTTCAATCTCGATCTGTTCCGGCAGTTGGGTGAATATGGCCTGCTCGGGATCACTGTGCCCGCGGCATACGGCGGGACTGGGTTGGATGCGACCGCGGCTGCGATTGTCAATGAGGAGTTGTCCTATTCCGACCCCGGATTTTGTTTGGCCTACTTGGCGCATGCACAGTTGACGGTGAACAATCTCGCTGTGAATGGTTCCGAGGAGCAGAAGGCGCGCTTGTTGCCTGGACTGTGCTCGGGTGAGCATGTGGGTTGCATGGCGATGTCCGAGCCGGATTATGGCACGGACGTGATGGGCATGAAAACCTCCGCTGTGTTACAGGCGGATGGCAACTGGTGCATCAACGGCACGAAGATGTGGATCACGAATGGTGTGGTCGATGAAGCGGGCACGCCCGCGGATGTTGTCTGGTTGTATGCGCGCACGGGCACGACCGAGAAAGGTCGGCCCGAGATTTCCACCTTCATTGTCGAGAAGGGTTTTCCCGGCTACAAGGCGGGTCAGAAAATCATGGACAAGGCTGGGATGCGCGGCTCGAATACATCCGAGCTCGTATTCGAAGATTGCATCGTCCCTGCGGCGAACCTCGTCGGTGCGCCGGGCACGTCGGTCTCACACATGATGCGCAATCTCGAGTTGGAGCGCATTGCCCTGACGGCGATGGCCGTTGGCATCGCGCGTCGTAGCCTCGCCGACATGACCCGCTACGCGGGCGAGCGCGAGGCCTTCGGCAAGCCGATTCACGACTTTGGACAGATGCAGCGCCACATCGGTGAGTCCTGGGCCGAATACCGCGCCATGCGCGCCTATCTCTACGATACCTGCCGCGTGATGAGTTTGGAGTCCGGTGGGCAACGCTTGGATTCGGATGGTGCCAAACTGTTCGCAACCACGGCTGCGAAAAACATCGCCGACCGCGCTATTCAGGTGATGGGCGGCTACGGCTATGTCGGCGAGTATGTGGTCGAGCGCCTGTGGCGCGATGCCAAGTTGTTGGAGATCGGTGGTGGCACTTTGGAGAGCCACCACAAGAACATCACACGAGATTTGGCCAAGGATGATTCTCCGATCCAGAGTTGATTGATGTGGAGCGCTTGAAGGAAGCGCTCGGATTGAAGGATGTCGTTCGTGCCGGCTGGGTGCTGGCCGGCGTTGAGAATCCGGAGTCCGTTGCGGCGCATTCGTGGGGGATGGCGTTGTTGGCGATTGACATGTGTCCTCCCGAATTGAATTTACAAAGAGTGCTTGAGCTCTGCATCCTCCATGATCTGGCTGAGGTTCGGGTTGGGGATCTTACGCCGCATGATGGTGTTTCTAAGGCTGAGAAGCACCGAATGGAAGCGGAAGCGATTCAGGCCTTTGGGCCGAAAGCAACTGAAGCGTTCGAAGAGTACGAAGCCCAGTTGACCGAGGAATCGCAGTTTGTGAAGAAGCTGGACAAGTTGGACATGGCCCTGATGGCGGAAGTGTACGAAGGCCGTAGTGGTCTGGATCTGAGTGAGTTTAAGCAGCAAATCTAGTTTATCGAATCATCCCGAGTATGTATCGATAAGTAGTCTCGGGAGGATTCGAACCTCCGTCCCCTGGACCAAAACCAGAGATGATGGACCGCTACACAACGAGACTGACGAGACCCCTCCGGGCGCGCACACCACTTGAACGGTGCTGCTGCACAACCACGCGAAAGGTCAAGCCGGCTTGGCCGCCCCCGCGGCGCTATGCGCCGCGCGGGACTCTCCTCTGGACTCGTGCTGCTATTCGTGTTGAGCACGTTTGCGCCGATGCTTTCCTTCCCTGATGATGTGGCTCAGGAAGCATCTGAATCCGTGGTGGAAACCGTGGAAGAATCGGCGCTCCCGGTCTTCCCCACCAAAGCTGTGCTCTCCCCCTCGGTCGAATTCTGGACATCTCAGGCAGAGGCGAGTCCGATGGTGTTGACTCGAAATCTGTTGGCGTTGCACGAATGGCAGATTGAAAATGATCTCCTGCCCTTCCAAGAAAAGGGGAATCTGGTTCAGATTCTTCCTTCGAGCGAAGGGGTCGAACATCGTCGGGTGACGATGCCCGGTCGACTGGTGCCGAAGTTGGTTGGCATCGATGGGGTCTTCGCCGTCTATGATGACAGTTCCGGGCCCGAGCCCGTCGGCGCTCTCCCCGGTGGCCCGACATCGGTCAAGAGCGGTCTGATCCACGGCGCGAACGCTGCTTGGGATCGCGGCTACAATGGCAGCGGGGTGCGTGTTGCTGTGGCCGATTCTGGGATTGATTTCGCTCATCCTGACCTCAATGGGACCCAAGCCATTCTCGATGATCCGAGTTCTGTGTACGACGGTTGGGGCATCATGCACGACCCGGTTTCGTTGGTCCGCTGGCAACGGGATGGCTTGGCCTATCCCGGTGCTGGCAATTCGTGGTGGGTCGAGACGACGGCAGTGGATGTTGATGCGGACAATGATTCCATGCTCGATGTGCAGGGTTGGAACATATCTGGGATTCTCAATTCGACGTCGGGCACCTATCATTTCGGGAAACATTCTGATTCTCGTCTTATCACTCAAGCCGGTGGCGATGTGAATATCATTGTCGTTGATACGTTGCTATCTGGTGTCTATGACACGGTCTATATCGACATTGATCGGGATGGTGAGTTTGGCGATGAGTCTCCGGTGACGAAGACGAATCCAACCTATGGTCTGGATACGAATGATGACGGATTGTGGGATCAATCCGCGGGTTTGCTCTGGTGGATTTCTGATGGTGTGAACGGCGTGCCCTATGGCGACGTGTACGCTGCTCGGAATGGCTATCAGAATCGCATCGCCGGCGCCGGTGATCTGATCCTCTTGATGCTGAACGATGCCTCCGAGGCCGGCGGCAATCACGGCACCTTGTGCGCATCCGCAGTGGCGGCCCAAGGCGTGGTCAACAATGGCAAGGTGCTCGGCATGGCACCGGGTGCAGAACTCATCGCCGTATCGAATCTCTATGCGGGTGGGTCATGGCTCGATGCCTTCCGCTTCATCTCCGAAGGCTATGATGGCAATGCGACCACCGGCCATGATCAAGGCCAGATTGGTTCCTTCTCCTTTGGCAACTCCGCCGCGCACGATGATGGTGCGGATTACTGGTCTCTCTATCTGGATTGGTTGACACGCGTCCATTCGCCAGCAACCACTTACTTTGTTGCTATCGGCAATGGTGGCCATGGATATGGCACGACGGCCTCGCCCGGTGGTGCACACGGCGTGATGTCGGTCGGTGCCTTCTCTTCGAAGGGAACGACGTGGGGAGAGTCGGCCTCTTGGTCGAATCGTGGCCCGAATTCGGTCAGTCGATTGGACCCCGACATCGTCGCTGTCGGCTGGTCTGCGACCGGCGATACAACACTCAATGAGCAGACGGATGCGAATAGCGCGACGACCACCTGGGCCGGTACCTCGTTGGCAACACCGGTGGCCGCTGGATTGGCGGCGATCATCTACCAGGCCTGGTACAACAATACCGGGGCATGGCCCGATTCCCAGACATTCCGAGATCTCGTGATGTCGACCGCAGACGATCGCGGCTACGACCCGCTCGTGCAAGGCGGTGGCTGGATGAATGCGAGCCGTGCCGTCGCCACCTTGGATGGCGATGATGGTAGTCTCTTCGTCAGTCCCGCTTCGTGGATGACCGGTGAGAACGAGGGAGCCCACCGCGATGGAAATCTCAACTTCATGCTCCCCGGCCAGAATCAGACGATGTCACTGAGTCTTGAAAATTCGGGTTCGGCCCCGATGAATGTCACGCTTACACCTGCCGAGCTGATGCCCGTCGCCGGAGCCCACATGGTGTGGAATAGCACAGATACAGGCAATAATACGACCTGGGATGGATATGATACGCGTCCGGACTGGGCGTTCCCTATGCACATCGAAGGCGATGTGAATCTCTCACTCCCGCCCGAGGCCACCCTGATTCGGGCCCGCGCCGTGATGGAGGGTGAGGGCTTTGATGGTGATCAGAATCTACAATCTGAAAATCGCATCTATCTGCGCATCTACAATTGGACTGATAGCGATGGCGATGGCAATTGGACCTCGGATTTCAACAATGACAGCTATGTCGATTCTGGCGAGTGGACAGAGTCGAGTGAATTGGCGATGATCACAGAGCACGTCTATGAATCGGGCCAGATCGAAGTGCGGGTGGGGAATCCGCACGATTGGAATTCAGATGGCCTGATCGTCGCACTGTGGCGCGATGAGGCGCGACCTTCGTTCAAGGACCCGCTCCATATCGAGTTTGATTGGACCGCG
>CAVOCV010000049.1:0-10957 GCA_963694325.1 Candidatus Thalassarchaeaceae archaeon
GGACCAGGCCGCAGGGAAGAGGAATCCAGTGAGCCCTGGCGACAATCGCTGCCGTCGCCATCCAGACCAGGCCTCGGGCGCATCGACCTCGTGGTCCAATCGGGCGGGTAGACTGCCCCCGAACCAGTATGAATCGCCGAGAAGGAAATCCTGCATCCCGATGCCCCCCTCAATCTCCACAGGGGTGTCGAAGCACCAGATTCCGTGCTGCCCATACCTCATCGACCCGCTTGACGGGCGTCTCGTGTGGTGCTGTTTTCACCACCTCGGGGTCCTCGGCGAGAATTTCGAGGAAATCGGCGGCGAAGGCATCGATCGCCTCCTTGGATTCGGTCTCGGTCGGCTCGAACATCAGGCATTCGGGCACAATCATCGGGAAGTACAGGGTCGGCGCCATGTAGCCGTAATCGAGCAAGCGCTTTGCCACATCCTTGCCGGTGACTCCAGTCGCCTCCTTGACCGGGCTCAGCGAGAGGGTGAACTCGTGTTTGACCACCGTCGCAGGGGCACCGTCCACGGGCATTGCATGGATGCGTTTGGCGACCTCTTCCGGGGGATTGAGGATGCGGTGGCGCAGGTAATTGGCATTGAGAACGGCGTGTTCACTCATCTTTTCCAAATCCCTGCCGTAACGCCGATAAAAGGCCCAAGCGCGGACCGTCGCCCCGGCATTTCCATGCCACTGCTGGACCTTTCCGATGGTCTTCGGGGGTTCTTCCCAGTGGTAGGTGGCCTCGCCATTCTCATCGACAGTCTTGCCGACCAGCGGGGTGGGCAGGTATGGAGCGAGATGGGCACGGACGCCGATGGGGCCCGCGCCGGGACCACCACCGCCATGCGGTTGGCTGAAGGTCTTGTGGAGATTGTAGTGCACCGCATCAAAACCCATCAGGCCGGGGTTGGTCTTGCCGAGAATGGCGTTGAAATTGGCGCCGTCATAATACATCTGGCCACCCGCGGAATGGACGATGTCTGCGGCCTCGGCAATCTCCGGCTCGAATAGGCCGAGGGTGCTCGGATTGGTGATCATCATCGCCGCGGTATCCTCGCCGACCACGGCCCTCAGAGCGTCGAGATCGACCCGACCCGAATCGAGCGAGGGGATCTCAATGATCTCATAGCCACACATCACAGCGCTGGCGGGATTGGTGCCGTGTGCACTGTCCGGCACGATGACCTTGTTGCGGTGGGATTGGCCGGTTTCCTTGTGGAATTCCTGGATGCAGCGCATCGCTGTGAATTCACCCTGCGCGCCGGCGACCGGTTGCAGGGTGACGGTGTCCATGCCGGCGCAGTGGGCGAGCATCTCCTGCATCTCGTGGAAGATCGCCATCATGCCCTGCAGATGGCTGGCGGGCGCGAGCGGATGAACATCGTTCATGCCGGGCATCTGAACGATGCGCTCGTTGACCCTTGGATTGTGCTTCATCGTGCAGGAACCGAGTGGGTAGAAGCCGGAGTCGATGCCGTGACTCCGGGTCGATAACCAGGTGTAATGGCGGACGATTTCGGGCTCACTGGCGCGGGGCCAGCGCGGCAGGTCGGCCCGCTTGAGAACCGTTGGAATGTGGATGGGGGCATCCATCGGGGCCGGTTGGGCATAGCCTGCCCCCTCGGCACCGTTGAAGGCGAATAGGTCGCTCATGCGCTCACCTCCAGCCACTCAGTGATGCCCTCAGCGAGGTCTTCAATGTCCTCGATGGTGGTCTGGTCTGTGGCGCAGACGAGCAATTGGTTGGCCGTGCCATCCCACCATCGCCCGAGGTCGAATCCACCTGTGATGCCGCACTCTTTATCGAGGAAATTGAGAAGGGACTCGGCCGAGTTGGGGATTCGGATGGCGAATTCGTTGAAGTGGGCCCCATCTGGGTGAACGGCCTCGATGCCATCGATGGCGAGCAAGGCCGACTTCGTCGTCGCACATGCGGCGGCGTTCCGCTCGGCGAGTGTGCGCAAGCCCTCGGGGCCGAGCAACGCCATGTGCATCGCGCCCATCAGCGCGATCAAGGTCTCATTCGAGCAGATATTTGAGGTCGCCTTGTGCCGGCGGATGTGCTGTTCACGCGTGCTCAGAGTCAAGCAGTAGGCCGGATTTTCCTCGCTATCCCGGGTTTGGCCGACGATGCGACCCGGCATCTGGCGCAGGTAGGCCTTGCTGCAGGCGAAGAGGCCATAGATCGGCCCTCCACCTGTCGGTCCGATGCCGAACGGCTGCCCCTCACCCACGACGAGGTCTGCACCATAGGTGCCCGGCGCGGCGACCAATCCCAGCGAGACAGGTTGCACACCGACGATAAGGGCGGTATTTTCACCGATGATCCCCTTCAGCTCGGCAATCCCTTCATCGAGCAATCCGAAGGCATTGGGTTGTTCGACATAGACCGCAGAGGCACCGGCAGCCTTGCCCGCTTGCTCAAGGTTCAATCGACCGTCGTCGCCATGGCAGAGAAATTTGATTTCGATGCCCGCACCCTGACTGTAATTCTGAATGACGGAGAGTCTGTGGGGTGGAATCCACTCCGAGACATAGACCGTGGATTTCTGCGTCGCTTTGCGATCGTGCACCCGCACCGCGCAGGTGATCGCCTCGGCCGCGGCCGTGCTGGCGTCATACATCGAGACATTTGAGACCGGCAGACCAACCAGTTCGCTGACCATCGTCTGGAATTCCCACATCGCTTGCAACATGCCCTGGCTGACCTCAGGCTGGTAGGGTGTGTAGGCGGTCAGGAACTCGCCGCGTGTCGCCAGCATCGGCACCATCGCGGGGACGTAATTGTTGTACAGACCCGCACCGAGGAAGGAGGGGCGGCTGTCGACGGAGACATTCTCTCCGAGCAACATCTGCGCTTCGCGTAGGATTTCCTCTTCGGTTTGAGGCGCTGGCAAATCGAGCGGTGCGTCGCGGCGAACCTCGGCGGGGATGTCACTGAACAGGTCATCGATGGAGTCGAGCCCCATCTCGGCAAGCATCACGGCCTCTCGACCGAGGTTGGGGAGCTGGTCGACCATCGGAATGCGCCTCCGGGCGCCCATTGGGGGCGCCTATCCACACCCGCCTGATTCGCATCGGCCCTTCAAGGTTCTTGGGAAGGGGTTGGCATCATGCATGCTTGCCGCCGTCAACATCATACGGTGAAAGAGGAAACGGAATGTCGAGGTCAGTCACTTGAGGGTCGCCATCAGTGGGCAAGATGCCTTCGTCCAGCCATTGGTCGAAGCCGCATTGGGGGAGAACCTCGTGCAGATCACACAAGATGTGCTGGACGACCCACGCATGCTCGATGCACTCCTGACTTCCTGCGGTGCAGTGGTTCTGATGAATGCACATCCGCCCGCTGCCGCGGGCCGTGACGACCGCACCGCATTGCTTGCGATGCGCGACATGGCGATGCCCATCCTCTCAGCGGTCGAACGCCACGGAGGTCTGCATCTGATCCTGGTCGGTACATTGCGCGTCCATCCTCAGGCCACGCCCGATGACCCCTACTACTCCAGTCAAGCCACTCTCGCACCTCGAGACATCGCGGCCGAGGGACAATTGTGGGTCGAGGAACGCGCCCTCGAACATGCGACAGAGGGCCGCCCCGTCACCGTCCTGCGCTGTTCCAACGTACAGGGACTGCCGCTGGAATCCGATGAGGGCCACGGCATTATGCACCAATTCGCTCGCGAATCCATCTTCGGCTGGATCAGCGTGCCCGGTGACGGCACTCAGGTCAAGGATTTCGTCCACGTCTCAGACCTCATCGAGGTCGTCATGAACGTCCTCCAAAATCCGCCGCCCACCCGCGAAACCCTGTGCGTTGGCACGGGCCAAGGGCTGGTCATGCAAGAGGTGGCCACCGTCTATGAGGAGCGCACGGGATGTGAGGCTCAATTCGGCAACATCGACACCCACGAGGTGTGGGGCGTGGTCGATGCCCGGGAGATCGAGCAACGCTGCGGCTTCCGCCCTTCGATCACACCCGCCGAGATGATCGACGAGGCTTTCGAGATCGCTGGCGTCTGATCAGATTCGGATGAACGAGCCATCCGTCTGCATCTGGTAATTGCTGCCGTCGGGCGCATTGTAGACCGTCTCTCCCATCGCGCCGGTCGAGTAGCTGCCGCCTCCAGGCAGTTGGGTGTAGTCCTTGAGCACCTGTTGTGCGACGGGCGCACCCGGCATGTCGAAGCCCGGCGGGACGGCGGGAACGGCGTCCCAGTCAACTGATTCGGAACGCTTTCCACCGCGCCGCATCAGCATCGTCACCGCGAGGACGACGAGCACGAAAAGTGCCACAGTACCACCGATGATCAGCATCATGTTCTTTTCGAGCACTGCGCTCGTATCGCCGAGTTCGACCCGCTCATCGAGTGAGCAACCGATGAATTCGCCACTCGCCTCCACTGATTGACCCGATTTGGTGTCGGGACAGACATCGACATCGGTCATGATGCCGTCTCCGTCCTCGTCACGCTCACCGGCTGAACAACCGATGAATTCGCCTTCGGCGAGGACATCTTCACCGGCCGGAGTGGTCGGACATTGATCCAGATACAGGAGGATGGTATCCGCGTCGGTGTCATCATCGCCATACCAGCAACCGAAGTCGAGTGAGCCGAAAGCGGGGTTGTTCTCACGCACCGTCTCATTGGAGGTTGCACCACATTGGTCATTGCCGAACGGGATGATGAAATCGCCGCTCACGCCATCGCCATCGACATCGTATTCGCTGTCATCGCAACCATCCGGATTGACCGAATTTCGCACGGCCGCAGGTGTGTTGGGGCAATCGTCCTGATAGAGCAATTTTCCATCCGCATCGGCATCGGATTCTCCAGGCCAGCAGCCGATTCCATCGACGTCCGAACCGAATTCTGCCGAGAATGTCTCTCGGATCAACGGTGAGGGAGTGTTGGGGCATTCATCCAAGTCACTGGTGACGCCGTCATCATCCGAATCCTGCTGTGTAAACCAGCCACATCCGACGATGTCGATATCCTCGCCCAAGGGCGTGAAGGGGCATTCATCGGCGATGTCTGAGACCGAGTCTCCATCATCGTCCAAATCCTCGGTCGCATCGACGCAACCGTCGCGGTCGAAATCATTCTCCACAGTCGAGAACCAATCGGTCTCGCCGGCCGGACAGTGATCCACATCATCGGTGAAGCCGTCACCATCGTCATCGGCATCCTCGTCGAGGTCCCGGCAGCCATCGCCATCGATATCGGTGAAGGCATCCGAGGTCCAACCGGTCATGCCGAGCGGACAGGAATCATCCTCATCGAGCACCGAGTCACCATCGTCATCGTCATCCTCGACCAAATCCAGACATCCATCACCATCGTGGTCGGTGGTCGGGCCGCTGGTCCATTCCATCGCGCCTTCTGGACAATTGTCAGGGCCATCGGTGACGCCATCTGCATCGTCGTCGGAATCCTCGGTGGCATCGCGGCAACCATCGCCATCTCGGTCGTTGGTCTCATCCGAAATCCATCCCAAGTCTCCCCGACGACACAGGTCGAGGGTGAAGCCGTTGGAATCCTTGTCGAAGACGCCGTCATTGTCGTCGTCGGGGTCTTCGCCTGCGTCGGCGCAGCCATCCGAATCGTGGTCGGTGCTGGCCTCACTGGTCCAGTTGTGCCAGCCGCGGACGCAATCATCACCCGCACCGTCGTCGATGCCGTCATTGTCGTCATCGTCATCCTCTTCGGCATCGTGACAACCATCGCTGTCGTGATCGTTCGCATTCGTCGAGGACCATTGCTGTTTGAAGGTGGGGCCAGTGCAACCGTCCGCCACATCGGCGATGCCATCCGCATCGTCATCGGTGTCTTCACTGGAATCCAGACAGCCGTCCTGGTCCATGTCGAGAGCGACGTCGGTATGGTCCCAATTCACCTCGGGCCCATCACAGTCATCACCAGGGTTGAGTTTGCCATCCCCATCCATGTCATCGTCACAGGCGTCGCCCGCAAGGTCACCATCGATGTCGGACTGATCAGCATTCGGAATCATCAGACAGTTGTCATCGGAATCACCGATGCCATCGCCATCCGTATCCCCCATGATCGCCCACAGGTGAATCCCTGTGTGGAAGGCGTAGCGATTGCCATTCGAGGCGGGGTCAGAGAAGTAATTCCCATCGGTCGTCGCCGAGGAGGTGCCGAGTGTGATGGAGCAGGTTTGTCCAACCGGGACATTGTTGGCGGCGGTGTCGAAACCGCCGCAGTTCGTGCCCATGGTGACGATGGTTCCGCTGGGGGTCACAGCGATGCCATGGCCCTCATCGTTCAGCGCGCTATCTCCGGATTCAGCGAAGGCCCAGACGCCATTTGTGTCGATGCCGGCAACGACGTGACCGAGATAATCGGAGGTCACCGTCGTGCTGCCAAAGGTTGCGGAACCACTCTGCCCGACGGCGGTGCCCGCCGCGTTCAGCGTGCCGATGCTGCCGGCGATCACAAGGTCACCCACACCTGTCATGTCGATGGCGCGCGAGGTCTGGTAGGTGCCCGCGGTCGAGCCCGTCGCCCAAGTCCAGAGGTTGTTGGCGCCGAGTTCGGCGACGAAGATGAAGCGGTCGGTCGCCCCACCGCTGCCGCTGCTGACCTGGTTCAGACCAAAGTTGGCCGTCCCGGTGATGTGGCCGGTGGAGTAGGTTTTCCCCGCATCGGCGACCATGTCGAAGATTTGGACAATGCCCCCAGTCGCACCGGCGGCGTTGACATCGACGAAGGAGCCGCTGGTGCCGAGTTTGACGATGAAGGAGTCATATTGACCGATCGCTTGCAATTGCTGGGTTCCGAAATCGGCCGTGCCTGTGAACCATCCACAGCCGTAGACATTCGTACCATCCGTGGCGATACATGCGCCGTAATCCTCCTCGGGTCCGCCATCTGTTTGGACCCAATCCCAGCGGTTTCCACCGGCGGGGTTTGCGCTGATGTCCATGCGGGCGAACCAAGCGTCGACCTTGCCGGCGCTGCTGACGCCGGTCGAGTGGAAGTTCGCCGACCCATTGAACGAGCCGGCGGTGAACACGTTGCCGCTGCTGTCGACGGCGACATCCTCGCAGGTGTCATCACTGGTCGCGCCGCCACCGACGGCGGTCCACACGAAGGCGCCGGAGGAATCCAACTTGGAGACAAAGAAATCCTGGCTGTCCTGCGTCGACCGGAATTGATCGCCGCCGAAGGTGACGTTGCCGCTGAACCAGCCGCAGACGTAGATGGAGTTCATGTGCGCAGCAACGCCGGTCATGCCGGCGAATCCGCCGCCGGCATAGACGCCGGTGTCCGTCAGCCACATCCAATTGCCATTCATCGAATCGGCCTTGCCAATGTAGGCCTGCTGAATGTAAGAACCCGTGAAACTCGAGGTGTGTGATCCAAAGGTGGCCTCACCGATCAGGGTGCCGATGGAGAGTACATCGCCAGAACCGTCAACCGCGATGGAATCCGGCCAGAGAATCGAACCCGTTCCACCGTTCACGGTGTCCGCAACAGCGGTCCATTCGGTCTGGGCAGCACGGCCGCCGGTCTCGCCAACCGTCGGTTGGGCCTCAAGGGATGCAGGGGTGAAATCCACGTTCGTCATCGGTTGGAGGACGAGGGTGAGAATGATGGCCAGCAGCAGGGCCTTGCCGGTCGGTCGAACGCGTTCACTCATACGACGCCCTTTAGGGCGTGTTATCTAACGCTTCCCCGCTCAGGAGTGTTCTGCCCACTCATCCATCTCGGGCGTTCTGTACCACAGGGCACCCGCGTCGTCACGCCACCATTCGCAGCCATTCTCGTCGGTCTCGTAATTTGGGTCGTCCGCGAAATCGTCCGCATCGTCGAGGCTCTCCGCAGCGACCTCGGTCGCGGGAGAGGGCATGTCGCCGCGGCGTACAGCGGTCCGAACCGTCTTCTGAGTGGATTGCTTGTTGCGGATCACGAGGGCCGCCACCACACCGCCGCCGATGATCAGAATGAACACTGCGGCGATGATTGCAATGAGAGCCGCAGAACTTCCCTCCGGCTCGCCACCAGACAGTTGCTGGCGGGAACAGCCGCTCTCATCGGCGGAAGCACCCGCCGAGGTGCCCGGACATCCATCCGCACCATTGTTGACGCCATCACCATCGGTATCCTGTTGGTCGAGCGTGCAACCGCCCTCGAAGATAATCTCGAATCGTGCGCTCTCAGGACATTGATCGGCATGGTTCGGGTAGCCATCCTCATCCTCGTCATCATCGCCCGTCCAGCAGCCGAACTGAGCATCGAATATGAATTCTGGATATTGATTCCGCAGCGCTTCATCGGAGGTGTCATCGCAGATGTCATTGGCGCCGACAACACCGTCGCCATCGGGGTCCTGTTGGGTGACATAGCCACAACCACGGCCATCGATCTGTTCACCAGCCGGCGTCCCGAGGCAGACGTCGATATCGTCGAGCACCCCATCATCATCGATGTCATCTGTGCAGCCGTCAAGATTTGAATCGTGATCGGCATGGGCAGCTGCGGTCGGGCAGTTGTCGAGTTCGTTGATCACGCCGTCTTCATCCTCATCGCCTTGGGCATAGGAACAACCGCCGTCGAATACAGCGACCCCTGCCGGGGTTCCCGGGCAAAGATCGGTGGCGTCGGTGAATCCGTCATTGTCGTCGTCGAAGTCCTCTTCCTCATCATGACAGCCATCACCATCGACATCGTCGATCGGATTCGATTCCCAGTCGTGTTTGCCGTCGGGGCAGGAATCGCCATCGTCGGGCACCCGGTCACCATCGTCATCGGTATCCTCAGAGACATCCCGGCAGCCATCGCCGTCGACGTCATTGTAGGGCGCGGAGGTCCAGCCAATATCACCAACCGGACAGTCATCCTCGGTGTCGAGCAGGCCGTCGCCGTCATCGTCGAGGTCCTCATCGAAATCCTCGCAGCCATCGCCATCGCGATCGGTTTCGGTCTGTGAATTCCAGTTGAGTTTTCCATTCAAACAATCGTCGACGAAATCTTGGACGCCATCGCCATCGTCGTCGTAGTCCTCACCGTCATCGATGCAGCCATCGCCATCCATGTCATTGGAGGCATTTGAGGTCCATCCGAGCGTGCCGCGTGGACATTCGTCGAGCATCTCTCCATCGCCATCCAAGTCGTCGATGCCATCGTCATCATCGTCGGCATCATCGTCGGTATTGTCGCAACCATCACCATCGTGGTCATTGGTCGGATTCGAGATCCAGGTGCGATTGAATGGAATGCGAGGGCAGGCGTCATCGACATCCATCACGCTGTCCGAGTCATCATCGAGATCCTCATCGCCATCATGGCAGCCATCGCTGTCGTAATCATTGGCCAGTCCACTGGTCCAATTGTGCTTCTGAATGGCCGAATCACACTGATCAGAGCCATCGAGGATGCCATCGCCATCGTCGTCATCATCCTCGTCCGAATCGCGACACCCATCGCCATCCCGGTCGAGAGACCAAGTGGTTTGATTCCAATTCACAGCCGGGCCGATGCAGTCATCGAACCAGTCGTCATAGGAATCTCCATCGGCATCGGTATCGCAGACGTCGCCCATGGTATCCCCATCCATGTTTTCCTGACCGGCATTGGAAATCGTCGGACAATTATCATCCAAATCGGCGACGCTATCGAAGTCGGTATCGACCTTGAAGGACCAGATGAAACCGGCACCATCGTCGTAAGAATAGGTGGATTTGTTGACAGTTCCGAAGTCTGAACCACAGCCGAATACGAGGTGGACACAGTGGCGACCAACAGCGACCACTCGCCCGAGACCGACCCAGGTCACGCCGAGGGCGTGGTCATCCTTTTCACCGCCGAGTCCATCGGCCCAAATCCAATTTCCATTCGGGTCCATGCCGGCGACGAAGCCCTCCACCGCCGGGGCGCGGACCAGCACATGTGTGCCGAAGGTGGCGTTGGTCCAGAACTCATTCTGGTCGGCGAAACTGCCCGCCACGGCGATCGTGCCGAGCGGTCCGACGGAGAGATCGTGAACGACCTGAGAGGATTGTGAGGGGCCCGCTGCACGCGTGGCCCAGACCCAAGCACCATTGGTGCCGATCGCTGCGACAAAACCGTTGTTCGCACTGAAGTTGGTGTTCAGGGTGAGGATGACGGTCTGACCTTGGCGAAACTCTCCGCTGCCGTAGACGTAGCCGCCGACGTAGACGTCACCATTTCCGTAGGTGACGGCGGTCGCGTAGGCCTCGTCACCGTTGACGCCACCGGCGATGGCGCGACTCCATTGGAAGGCGCCACCGGCGTTGAGTTTCGAGACGAAGGCATTGGTCGGTCGCCCTGCGGGCATGATGTGATTATTCGGCCAATCCTGCGCATTGTCCCGGTAATGCCCGACGACATATGCGAAGTCGGAACCGTCGACGACGACACCCGTCAGGTTGTCGTTCTGATCGCTGCCCCAAGCCTTGACCCAGGGGATGTTGCCCATCGAATCCCCCATCAGGACAAACATGTCGACACCACCTTCTGACTGGTGCGAATTCCCACCGAATTGCGCTGTGCCCGTGTGGGCGCCGACCACGTAGACCGAACCATCGGAGGTGGCGGCACATCCGTTGGCGACATCATGGCTCGGACCGCCGAAGGAGAACGCAGTATCCCAATTGGTCTGACTGACATTGTACATGGCTGCGAATCCATCGCGGTAAAGACCGCCTGTTGTCAGGCTGTGCGAACCGAAGGTGATCGTGTCGTAGAGCCAACCACAGACCCAGACCCCAGCAGGACCCATGCTCACCGATTCGATGTGGGCGCCTCCAACCGAGTCAGCCGGCTGACCGGAGTGGCGGAACCAAGACCACGATCCCCATTGGTCCAATTGGGCGATGAAAGCGGAGCGCTGCGTGCGGTCCGGTGGTGTCGTACCGCCGTCGAAGAGCACATCTCCGCGCCAAGAGCCGGAGATGATCACGTCACCATTGGCTGTGCT
>CAVOCV010000050.1:0-10713 GCA_963694325.1 Candidatus Thalassarchaeaceae archaeon
GGTCCTGCTGCAGACCCAGGATAGGAAGAGACGACATCGAAGTAGCAAGCCACCAGGTCGATGTGAGCTCTTGCTGGTGACAACTCAATTATCCCCAAGGTAACTTTTCTGTTATCTACTGCCCCCATAAATGAGGCAAGTAGGTTCGTTAGGCCCTGCTTTCGCATCGTCGATCGTTATTGTGCCGATCCACGTCAAGCCAGCTTTTACCCTTACATTTAGCGGTGGAGACTGAACCACCTAAGCTGACCTTTGGGCACGCTTGTTATCATTTCGAGCGCGTGGCGCCCCACCCAAACTGCCCACCTACCGGTGTCCTCGTAAAGAGTGAGTGTAGTTGCACTTCAAGGACGGTGTCTCTCTTGTCGACTCCCCACCAGGCTGGCGCCTGGTGGATCGATGTCTCCCGTCTACGCAGCACGTGGAGTGCCACTACACAACGACAGGCTGCAGTAAAGCTCTATGGGGTCTTCGCTTGCAGGCTGAAGGTACTGGACTGTGCGCCAGTAAAGTCAATTTCGCCGGACCAACCGCGGGGACAGTAGGACTCTCGTTAGACCATTCATGCAAGTCGCCAATTAAGCGACAAGGTATTACGCTACCTTAAGAGGGTCATAGTTACCCCCGCTGTTTACCGGTCCTTCGCTAGGTTGTACCCCAGTTTCAGATACCGGCACTGAGCAGGATTCAGCGACTATACTCATCCTTTCGGACTGGCAGTCGCCTATGTTTTTATTAAACAGTCGGAGTCCTCTAGTCACTGCGACCAGCCTTTCTCAAGGCTGGCACCCCTTCTCCCGAAGTTACGGGGCGATTTTGCCGAGTTCCCTCGCGGTTGTTTTTCCGTCACACCTTAGGCTACTCACCCAGGGGCACCTGTGTCAGTTCTCGGTACGGTCATCTGTACGGCTTTTCACGGGACCTTGGTATAATTCGGATTGCTCTCACGCCTTCTCGATCTTCTCACCATGACGGTTCTCCAATCGATTATTGAACGCTTCGCGGGCCTGCTATATGACCCGCCGAACTAACCAAAGCCGTCACCATTATTGTACAGAGGCATACGAATATTAACGCATTTCCCTTTCGAATATCTCGGTTAAGGATATCCTTAGGACCGGCTAACCCTCGGCTGACGATCATTGCCGAGGAACCCTGGCCCCTCCGGTGGTGCGGATTCTCACCACACTTTGCTGCTACTCTTCCCTGGATTCTCATACATACACGGTCCACGAGACTTCACAGCCTCGCTTCTGTCCGAGCATGTCGCCGCGCTACCACATCAGCTTTCGCTGGTCTGATGTATCGGTATCCAACTTAGCCCCGTCCCTTTTCCCGGCCCGCAAGCTTGACCAGTGATCTGTTACGAACTCTTTCAAGGGTGGCTGCTTCTAAGCCCACCTACTGGTTGTCTTCGACCACGGACACGGTTTATCTTTACATTTAGTTGGAATTTTGGGACCTTAACATCAGGCTGGTTTGTTCACCTTTCGTCACGGTAGCTTACCCACCGTGGCTCACTCCCTGCTTCTTTGACGATTACACCTTCGGAGTTTGGCAGCGTGCCGAGAGATTGCTCTCCCTAAACACCCAATCAGTGCTCTACAGCGTAATCTGTCTCTACAGAGGTCTACCTACGAGTAGTCTCGCGCGGAACCTGCTATTGCCTGTCTCGATTGGACTTTCACCCCTATACCCAGCTCGTCCGAGCGATTTGCACATCAGCAACGGTTCGATCCTCCACCCAACTTTCGTCGGGCTTCAATCTGGCCAGGCATAGATCGACAGGCTTCAGGTTCTCCACCATTGACTTCGGACGAGCACATCCCGTCCCTCACCCCGAAGGGCTGCGGACTTGTCGGTTTCCCTACGGCTTCGGAGATCAACTCCTTAACCTTGCCAATGATCAAGACTCCCAGGAGCATTTTTCGAAACGCACGAGTGAACGCTGCTCATATCATCGCTTTCACGCTCACTCAGCCTGTTCCTAACTGGTTTCAGGTACTTTTCACATCCCGTCAAGGATACTTTTCAGCTTTCGATCACTCTACTTGTAAACTATCGGTCTCGAGTAGTATTTAGAATTGGAAGTTTATGCCTCCCACATTCACGCGCGATATCCAACGCACGCTACTCTGGATTCGTCACTTGGCCATGTTCGTTGCGTATACGGGACTTTCACCCTCTGTAGTGCGCCGTTCCAGGTCGACTTCTACTTCACGAATTTAGGCAATAGACGATCCAAACCCCACATCTCCCCAAGGTTTCCCAAGGGGATTCGGTTTGTTCTGCTCCGTTTTCGTTCGCCACTACTCACGGAATCTCTTTTGATTTCTATTCCTCCACCTACTAAGATGCTTCAATTCGGTGGGTTCCCTTTCCCATGGTATTGGGAATGACGACTAAGCGTCTGGAGGTCCTATTAGGCGACCTACGGATCCAAGGCATTCATGCGCCTCCCCGTAGCTTATCGCAGCTTGTCACGACCTTCATCAGCTCTCGAGCCGAGCCATCCCCCAGTCAGGTTGTAGCATCAATTTATGATTAATTTCCACACTCACATCTGTGTGAGTCCTCTGGTGTCCAGAAACGTCGATTCTGGTTTCTCTGACCACCCTGTACCCCCGCAGGGCAGGACGGTCTCCACCTCTTCCCCGCGGTAGTCAATGCTACCGGGGTGCACGTTTAAGCAAGCCGCCGACCGACCCCCCGTATATGAAGGATTCGGGTTGGGCAAAGGCGATGAGAATGGGGGACTGCGGACTTAGAAAGGGATGATATCGAGCGGAAATGAGGGTTTGAATGGCGCCGAGTGTCACGCCGTGGGCCGGAGACGGCGCAGATTTCGGAGAATCACGGGCTCCGCAGGCGCTGCATCACGCGCGCGCATGAGGAGGGCCGCCGCAGCATCAAATTCGCCGACGGCGACCAGCGAGACGGCTTTTCCATTCAACGGAGCGGCGTCTTCGGGAGCGAGTGTGATGGCTGCATCCCAGATGCGGACGGCGACACCGTGGCGGCCGCAGGTCGCCTGGCAGGTTGCGAGATTGAACATGATCGTTGGATTGTGCTTGTCTTGTTGCGCCGCCTGGCGCAACGACAGAACCGCCGCCTCGAAATGCGGCTCCTCGGCAGGGGTCGCCGTCGGATTCGCATCGTGCACGACGATGGCGTGCTGAAGCAGCGCCAGACCGAAGTCATTCAACGCGCTGGCATCGCCAGGGCGACTGTTGCACACATTGCGGAACAGAGAGGCCGCGTCCTCCCAGCGACCTTCACCGAGCGCCTCGAATCCAGCGATGGTGGACCCGGCGACCGCGGCATCGCCACCATCATCGATCGGCAGCGCACGGGCCGGCATCAGCTCGGGCTCACCCTCGGCCAAGAGTGAAGGGTCGAAGCGAACCGTTTGCTCTGCGGGGTCGACCAACTCATCGAAATTGACGACGACCTCGGAGACCTGAAGTTCATCACCAAAGTCATGGAAGACCACATCTTCTTGGACGGCATAGACCTGCTCGGTATCGAATGCAGCGGCTTTGATTTGATAGGCATTTTCGAAGAGAACTGGGCTGTCCGCCAACTGCTCCTCAACCACGGGTTGAGCCACCTCTCGCGCCGTGAGAACGATGAGTTCGTCGCCAGCAGCCAAGGCTGCAGCTGCATCGATTTCAGGCGCTTGCATCGGCGGGGTGTGGTCGATTGTCGCCGCCACCATGGGGACTGGTACGGCGTCAAGCATCGCGGTCGAATCGGCTTCCGCCACCGAGGGGATCTCGGCCAGAGCAGCGACCTCAGCCACAGCCGGCATCTCTGCGATGGCGTCGACCTCAGCCACAGCGCCAACCTCAGCGACGGCCTCAGCCTCGACGGTTGCACCGATGACCGGTGCAGCGACGACGGGCAGTGCCCAAGGATCATCCGAAGCCTCATCCTCTACGATTTCTGGGTCTGCCTCAGGACGAGATTCTGCGACCGGTTCAGGGCTCGGTTCTGGAGCGGCTGGAGGCAGGTCTTCCTCTGACTCCACGATGACACCAGAGGGCGCACCGACGCCGAAGGGAAGGGTCGAGGTCACCTGACCTTCACCCCCCATCTGGAAAGGCAGATTTGAAGCGGAAGCAGGCGGGGCTAGCGGCGACTCCAGGTCGACACCCGCGATTCCATCCAAGGCATCATCGAGAGCGGATTCTCCCGGCAGTGGGCCGCTCATTCGGCCGTGTCGACCATCATCGACATCCTCGGAAGCAACATGGGAGATGCGACTGCCGCAGGAAGGGCATTCATCCGCGCCTCCGAAGAGCAAACCACAGGCGTCACACTCCTGCATCGAACACGATGGGGACGTGGACCGTTTTGATGCTGCCGACGCGAGGTGTGCCCACCCTGTTCCACTCATCGTGCGGCCCGTAGGGCCGAACATCCCACCGGTCAGTGACCTCAGAGGCTGTAGAGTGTCTTGTGGAAGATCACCATGAAGACCGTCGCAACCGTGCAGGTGATCAGCATCACAGGCAGCCCGACACGGATCCATTCAACCGTCGTGATCGGCTGTGGGCCGCGCTCTGAAATCGAGACTGCCATCACGTTTGCACTCGAGCCGATCGGGGTTGCATTTCCACCGAAACCCGCACCCATCGCCAGTGCCCAGAACAACGGCACGATGTCGACCTCTGGATTCTCTTTTCCAATCAATATGATGACCGGGATCATCGCTGCGGTGAACGGAATGTTGTCAACGATTGCACTGGCGATCGCCGACACCCAGATGATGGCCACGGCGAGCAAAACGGGGTCGCTGCCGAAGGTTGCGAAGATCCACCGTGCCAATTCGGAGAGATAACCGACGTTGCCCATCGCACCGACGAGAATGAACAAACCTGCAAAGAAGAGCAAAGCGGCCCACTCGATCTTCTCGCTGACCATGTGCATCAGGCCATCTCGAATCACATGATCGCGCGGCCGGGCGAGCACCAAGGCGATGCCCGCACCGCCGAGGGCGACGGCGTGAATCTTGATATCCAAATGTAGGAACTCCGTCAACGAGAACATCAGAATGGTGCCCCCGAGCACACCCAAGGTACTCATCATCAGGCGTTTGTCTTCGACAGCGGCCCATTCGTCCTCCGCGAGAATCGCTTCGACGTGCGCCGGCTTTGACTCGCGCCAATCACGGTAATACCAACGCATGTAGGTCAGCGTCGCCACCCATGCGAACAAGGTCAGAAGGCCCAGTTTCAGTAAGAATCCATTGAAGCCGAAAATGCTTGACATACCCAGGTCCGAGGCCGATGCTGCAATCATCACATTGGGAGGGTCCCCGACCATCGAGGCGACACCACCCGTATCGGAAAGGATGGCTTCCGCGAGCAATGGCGGTACGGGATTGATTTCCAATTTCTGACAGATTCGCAGCGTCACGGGTGCGATGATGATGATCGCCGTCACATTGTCGATGATGAGTGAGATGAGGGTGGTGAATGTGCCCAGATAGACGACCAACTTCCACGGATCGCCTCCCGACATTTTGGAGGCCTTGATCGAGACGTACTCAAAGAAACCCGAGATCTCGAGCAGCGCGGCGAAGACCATCATGCCGAGCAGCAGGCCGATGACATCGAAATGGATCCAACCCAGCATCATCGACTCGAATGAATCATGACAGATTTCCACGAGTTGGCCATCGCCCAACCAGGGGATGATATGGCCCGACTTTTGGCCGGATGAAATGCCCGTCTCACAGCGATCGAAAACATCCATCGTCAAGGCGAGGAAAAGCAGGCAAACACAACCGAACCACGCGGCGATTGTCCTGTGAATTTTCTCAGAGAGAATCAACGCGAACGATGCGATGAAGACGAGGAGGACAAAGACGCGCTCTTCCATATTGCCGCTCGACCGGCAATCTGTTCTTGAACATGCCCTCAAGCCGTCGAACCGAAACCGGGGTTCACCAGACTCATTCCTCTTCGCCAACTGTCAGCGCTTGGCCGGTCACGACCTCTGTCGCCTCGGGCACGAGAATCTCGAAATTCTCTTCCACGACGACGGTTTCGGCCGGTGATTCAGTGCGACCAGAATCCTGAATCGCCTCTTGTGAGAACTCGCTCTTGCCGAGCGCTGCATCCAATCCGTGGAGGACCTCGGTGGCGACAACCGACGAGAGTGTGCCGCTGCGCTCGGCCTCGCGCAGGGCTTGAATTTGAGCTGTGATCAGATCGCGGCGAGCGCGCTCGACACGCGAGGCATGGACGAGCGAAGTCTCTGAGAGTTCACGGATTTTCGCCTCCCCGTCACGCACGCTCGCGCGATACGGCTCTGCAAGCGAGGTATGGTCCTCTTCGCTGATCAGCCCTCGCGTCTGCAGAGAAGACAGGCGACGCAGCGCAGCGCGGCTGCCGATGACCTCGGCCAGCGCCACCTCGTATCGCACCTCTGATTCGGCGAGAGCGCCGCTGATGCCCAGCCGCTGCATCAGCGGTCGCACGGTCAGCCCTTGGACCACCAGAGAGAACAGGACGACGCTGAAGGCGATCACCAACATGTCTTGGTACACACCAGCATCCATGCCCATCGTATAGGATTCACCGGCATATTCGAAGTCGAGCGGATGCGTCACGACGTGAGAGACCAACAGCAATAGCGCGATGGGAATGCTACCACGCAGCCCGCCCCACCACATCGCCGCCTGCCATTTGAGGGGGATTGGATTCGGATTTCTGATGTTGGCAAGGCCCGTCAGGGGGAAGACCACCAAGCGAGCGACCAACGCGGCGCCGATACCGATCAAGGCGAGTTTCCAGACGTGTGGGTTCCACGCCAGCGCCGCCTGCAATTCATAGCCGACAAGGAGGAAGAGCACGCTGTTGACCAAGAAGGCGAGCACCTCCCAAAAATGATGCATGCCGATTCGCGCCGTCGGTGTCATGCCCTCCTTGATGCCATGATTGCCGACCAGAAGTCCCGCGACGACCACACTGATGACGCCGCTTCCATGCAGTATTTCCGCCAACAGGAAGGCCCCGAAGGCCAACGCGAGTGTCAAGGCGATTTCGACGAGGTGATCATCCGATTGAAGGAGGAGCCAATTCGCGAAAAGGCCACACAGTACGCCGGCGAGCACCCCCACGAAGACGACGAATAAGAAGGAGCCAAGTCCCATGGTGATCACTCCCATGAGGTCCACATCCGCACCCGCCGTCACAGCCAGAGTGGTCAGCAAGAGGATGTTGAAGAGGACGACAGCAGTGCCATCATTGAACAGGGATTCACCCTCGATGAGCACCGACAATCGCTTCGGTGCACCCAGTGTTTTGACCAGAGCGAGGACGCTGACCGGATCTGTCGCAGCCAGAATGGAACCGAGCAGCAAACCGTAGAGCAAACCGTACTCTGTGTTCGGCCAGACCAATTGCCAGCAGATGAAACCGATGATTCCGGTGTTCAAGAGCACGCCGGGGATGGCGAGCATCGTGATCGGCCGCCAATTCTGTTTCAATTTGTGGATGTGCATCGCCGAGGCGCCCTCGAAAAGAAGCGGTGGCAACAGAATGAACATGATCGTCTCGGCCGACAGCAGGCCTGTCAAACGAATATTGTCGGACATGAGAGGCTCCCCCAACCACCCCACTGCGAGCCCGACCAGGACCAGTGCGATGGTGTAGGGAAGTTTCACCCAACGCAGGGCGATGGCGACCAAGAGGGCGAGGATCAATGCGCCGAGAATACTCTGGAACCAGGAGGGAGGGATCAGCGACATCGGTGTGAGGCGGACCGAGACGATTCTTCAACCCATGCGCTCGCGCGCGAGGAGGGAAGCCGATTCAGGAGCGCCACAATATTGCCACGTTTCCGCGGGCGTCGACGAGGATTGCCTTGGCGCGGGTGGCGATTTCTTCGAAGAGGGCACGGCGATCTTCACGGGCTTCGATCAGCCCTTTGTTGATCTTGATTTTGACGACCTTTCGACTCTTCAGTTGACCGTCCAATTCGTCGTACATGGCATCGGAAAGTCCCGAACGACCAACCCGAAGGGTGACCTTGAACGCCCGGTCGTGGGCCATTTTCCGAATGTGGGCTGGCACCGCGGTCATCCTTCCACCTCCCGGGGGAAATCTGGGCCTCGGCGGGAGACGCGTTGACAACGCAAGCAGGTCGTGATGCGCCTGCCATCACGAATTCGCACGCGGGCGGTGATGCCGGGTCGCAACGCGGCGTGGCAACCACGACAAATCCAGATGCGATGTGCCGCGGAAAGCCCGATTCGGTGGCGACGTCCGATGCGCCACATCTGGTCTGCAGCCGCATCGACCGTGGCCTCTTGGTGAATCCAAGGGGTGTGCAGAATGGTCGCCAAGCGCTCGCTGGCCGTCTCGGCTCTCAGGCGACGCTGGGCTGCGCCGCGCACTCGTCCACGTCGACCTTTTCTTGCCACAATTCCACCTCAGAGGATTTGGGCGATCTCATCGCTCACAGCATCGATATCCTGATCTCCATTGACACAGATGAGGAGCCCACGCTCAGCATACCAATCAGCGAGCGGAGCGGTTTGACCGTGATAGGCATCGAGCCGGGTTCGGACGGTGGATTCGTTGTCATCGGCGCGCCGCTTCATCTCCGACTTGCCGCAGGCATCACACACATCCGCCACAGTTGTCGGATTGAAGGTGTCGTGGTAGACCGCACCACAAGCCGCACACGAGGTGCGGCCGCAGATGCGTTCGACGATCCGCGCATCGGGGACCTCGATGGCAATGACGGCGCTGACATCGGCGATCTCGGCCAGTGCCTCCGCCTGAGGAATGGTTCGTGGGAAGCCATCGAGGAGAACGCCATCGGCGGCGTCATCTGCGGTCAATCGCTCCTTGATCAGCCCGATGATGACGCTGTCAGGGACGAGGGCTCCCGCCTCCATGTAGGCCTTGGCCTCCAAGCCGAGAGTCGTGCCCGCAGCCAAGGCTGCACGCAGCATGTCCCCGGTCGAAACCTGTGGCTTTCCAGTCGCGGCGACGATGTTGCCCGCCTGGGTTCCCTTGCCCGCGCCGGGCGGACCGAAGAGCACGATGGATGATGCCATGGTTTGGCGACCGGAGGGGGCCTCTTGAACTGAACGGAACGCGTCGCGTCTTCCTCAAGCCTGACCGGTGCGCTCGAGGTACTCCTGTCCGTAGTGGCGCCATTGCTCGGTGGTCCATCCCGCGGGCAAGCCATCGGGCGGCAACGGCGGCATCCCGGCAGGCTCGGGGGGCAGACCGGGTGGCAGTCCATCCGGCACAGCAGCGGGGGCGGGTGGCAGGCCCATGGGCAGGCCATCCGGCGCGATGGCCGGCAGGAGGCCGGGCAGCGCAGGGAGGGGCTGAGGGGGTGGTGTGCTCTGAGCGATCGCCTCGGCGAGTTCCTGTTCGGAGACCGCACCCGAGGTCGTGTCATCGATTGCGACGCCGATGTTGAGGGCTGCCTCACGGCGGGTCTCCTGGGCGCCGAGAATCTCTCCGGTGGAAATCAATTCCTCGCCGTGTGAAATACCATCCTCGGTTCGGCGCAGTCGGATGACGGCGGTGCCGACCAAGGCGAGGAATCCGAAGAGGATGGCCGCCATCGCCCACGGCGGCAATCCAAGCGCCTTGAAGAAGCCGAACAAACCGCCGGCCTCTCCCGTCCCCTGCACCTTCGCATCGACGGAGGTTCCTTCGACGGCATCGGGAGCGAGGTCGCCTGAGAGGGTGTAGGCCGTGCCGATGAACAAGACGGTGTGAACCCCGGCTTCCGCGGTGCCAATTTCAACTGAGAAGGGCAGCACTCGACTCTCGCCCGGTGCCAATTGAATCGACTCGGAAGCGTCCATTGTGACGATCAAGCCCGAGGTAGAACCAGCGTCCAGCGCGACCGTGCAAGCGATATTCCCAGCATTGGCGATGGTGAGATTTCCCTCGGTTGGCGCCTCGGACGACAGCGTCATCCGGGCTTCGATGTCCGTCTCGAAAGAGATGAAGATGCTCGGTTCGACAACGATGCCGATCTCTCCACTTCGCTGCACGGTAGACGCGCCATCCAGAGTCTGTGCATCGACTAGAATCGAAAGTGTTCCGCCCGGACCGGCGGCGGTTCCCGGAGCGACGGTCAATGACACGGTCACGCCCGCCTCGCCTCCTTTGGCGAGAGATGCGGGGGCAGCGGTGGCGAATCCGGCCTGCCAACCATCGGGCAGGGTCCCGAAAGACCAGGTGAGCACGAGGTCGACATTGCCGGTATTCTCCAGACTCACCTCTGCCGTACCGTAGGTGCCAATGGCCGCCGAGAGTGTACCGGATTCAGGCAGATGGAAGGCGAAATCAACCCGTTCTTCGACGACGAGGCGGGTGCGATTCTGTCGGAATTCAGAGGCGGATAATTCGGTACGGAAGTTGATCTGATTCGTGTCCCCATTCGCAACGTTCGCAGGCACGAGAACGAGGACATCGACCATCAGCGAACTTCCCGGCTGAAGCGTAAATGTGAGCACACGGGAATCCGTCAGGGTGCCCGCGGTCAATTCCATCGCCCAATTCGGCAATCCTGGCGATGCGCGCAAGGTGAAATCGAGGGCGATATTGCCTCGGTTTTCGACCTGCAGCGTATGCTCGATACGATCCCCATTGAGAACCGAAATGTCCTCTACGGTTGCAGCGGGTCCCATCTCCACCCCACCATCATCGAAGAGATTGACGCGGAAAT
>CAVOCV010000051.1:0-10476 GCA_963694325.1 Candidatus Thalassarchaeaceae archaeon
TCCCTATCACGGTGCGCCGATTCTAGCCGGTTTGGCGGCGGAGCGCAGCGGCTGTGACCTGATCCATCTCGCCATGCCAACCGCAGCGGTCGAGAGGGCCGAGTGGCCGGTCTCATTGATTCCCGATGCCATTCCCGACACATCCCATCTGACCTCTGAATCGGTTGAGAAAATTCTCGACCGGGCCCTGATTGGACGCGGGTGTCAGGCCGTGCTGATCGGACCGGGGCTCGGTCGCAAGGCGGCGACCATCGATGCGGCTCGCACCCTGATTGAACGCCTCTCCGCCGAGGACATTCCACTGGTCATCGATGCCGATGCCATCCGCGCCTTGCCCGCCCACGAATGGCCCGCTGGCATGACCGGGGTCATCACCCCTCACGCGGGCGAGATGGCCCAGTGGCTCGGTGGCAGTGACCCGACTGAGATCCTTGACATCCGCGCCCGTCGGGATGCGGTGGCCAGCGTGGTCGAGGACGAATCCTGCGTCATCGTGCGCACCGGTCCAGAGGATACGCTATGGGCACCCGGCGGACGCCATGCATTCGCCACGGGGGGTCATGCGAGGATGGCCGTGGGCGGCACCGGCGACCTGTTGTCGGGCTGCATCGCCGGTCTGATCGCCCAGGGCATGAGCCCGTGGGCCGCCGCGCGGCTGGGATGTGCCCTGTTGCGCCATTCGGGCGCGGCCGCTGCGGCTGAATTCGGCCCGGGCCTTGCCGCAAGCGACGTTCCACCACACATCGCGCGCACTTTGGCGCGTTGGACAGGGCGCGCATCGGACCGTGATGCTTGAGAAGTCAAACGGGTTGGCACGGCTGTGCCCAGCACCAAGGAATGGCTCGCCATCACCGCGTTCGTCACATTTGTGCTGATGCCAATCTGTTGGAAGTTCTGGCGTGGATGGGACCGTCCATCCCGCGCAGCCAAGACGGAAATGGCCCGCCGCAAGCACGAACGCGACATTCGAGATGCATTCATCATCGAGGATGCCAAGGCGCGTGAGCAGGAGCACATCGCTGCGGAGATGGCCCTGTCGCGACGAAAGGCACAGGCGCCCACCCCGGTCGCCCAGAAAGTCCTCTCCAATGCCTTTGGCAGCCTCGGCGAAACCGATGAGGCACCACTCATCGTTCACCCCGATATCGAGATTCAAGAGGTCGCGGACGTCTCGGATATGGTCGAAGGACTCGAAACGGATGAGATTGAGGAATCCGTCATTCCCGAAGCCGCGCCGGTCGCCGTTCAGATTCGTGCGGAGTCGACGGCCGCTGACGAGGTCGAGTGGAAGCCTCAAGCCACCGATGATGACTGGTCGGACATCGGGTGGTCCTGATGGGTGAATCGCCCAAGGATCGCGCATTGCGCGCAGCGGACAGCCTGAAATCCGAATCGTACGACATCCATCGTCTCGCGCGTGAATATGGCTGGTATCTGCTCGTCGGTACCTTCAACGCCATCGTTTTCTGGGGATTTTATGAGCTGTTATATTGGCTCGATCCACTGCAATTCTACCCCGCAGTCGTCGCTTGGGCGATCTCATTTGCCCTCAGTTCGGTACAGGCCCACTACCTCCACCGTCGCATTACATTCCGCTCGGATGCCGATTATGTCGAGAGTCTGCGTTGGGCACTCGCTGTCTACGGCATCTTCCTCGTGCTCTCGACGATTTCTGAATTCTTCTTGGTCTACATCGCCGATGTCAATCATCGCGTCGCCTGGGCGGTGAACATGTGCGCATTTGGCTTCGCCAATTTCCTCGGCCTGCGCCTGCTCGCCTTCCCCCCCGAACTCGATGGCAAGGAATGAGCGCGGGCCATCGGTTTGAAGTGACGTGGGCGCGCGGCGATTGACGATGTTCCAGCGGCCACGCGGCACCCGCGACTTCGCCCCGGCTGAGATGGCCCGGCGCACCGCCCTGTTGGGGCTGTGCGATGAACAGGCCTCTCGGCATGGCTTCCTGCGTGTGGCGACACCCACATTCGAGAGTCTGGATCTCTTCACCGCCAAATCCGGGGAGGCCGTGGTCGATGAGTTATACGCGTTTGAAGACAAGGGCGGAAGACCGCTCGCGCTACGCCCCGAACTGACCGCACCGGTCATGCGAATGGTCGCCAACGAGATGCGTCAAACACCCAAACCGATGCGCCTCTCCTACCACGGTTCCTGCTTCCGTTACGAGGAGTTCAAGACGGCGCGTTACCGAGAGTTCTGGCAATATGGTTGCGAGATCATCGGCGCATCGGGCCCCCTGGCCGAGGCGGAGGTCATCGCCTTCGGCATCGCACTGATGCGCGCCGCAGATGTGGCGGATTGGTCGATGCGCGTCGGTCACGTCGGCATTCTCAACGATCTTCTCGCGGGCCTGTCCATTCCCGAAGAGGACCGACGCGCTGTGATGCGATTGCTCGACAAGGGTGACTTCGCAAGCCTTGCAAGCAAGAATGTCGGCGCCGAAGCCGCCGCCCAACTAGAGGCATTCTCCTCCCTCTCCGGAGGCCTTGAAATGCTCCCCGAAGCCCAAGCGATGCTGGAGTCGATGGGGGTTCCAACCGATTCACTGCAAGCCCTCGCCGACATGCTCGGCTGTCTCTCTGCTCTGGTGCCAGAGATGCCACCACTCTCCATTGATCTGACCGTGGCCCGGGGCCTGGATTACTACACGGGCATGGTGTTCGAATTCGAAGTTGCTGAACTGAAGGGTGAGGCGCAGGTTCTGGGTGGGGGTTCCTATCGCCTGATGCACCTGTTCGGTCTGGATGAATTGGACCCTTGCTGTGGATTCGGTCTCGGCTTTGACCGCGTGCTCATCGCGCTGGAGCGCCAGGCCGAACGTTTGGGGCGAGAGGAGGTCGTGCCCGGCGAGTCCAGCGGGCCGGGCAGCCTGGCGGTGATTCCGTTCAAGATCGAGGCGAATGCCATTCTTCCGCTCGTCGCAAATCTACGCGCTGCGGGCGAGCGGGTGCTGCTGGAACTTCGCAGCCGCAATCTCGGCCGTTCGATGGGCTGGGCGGACAGTGCCGGCGCAGCCTTCGCCCTGATCATCGGTCCACGCGACCTCGATGCCGGTCAGGTGACCCTCAAACGACTGTCGGATGCAGAGCAAGTTGAGTGTGAACTCTCGGCTGAAGCGATCGGTGAAGCCCTCGCGCGCTTGCGCGCGTGAACTCATTCTTCATCCGAATCTGACTTCGGGCGCAGCAGGGCTGCGGCCGCCAATCCACCGATGCCGAGCATCGCTGTGAAGCCGGGTGTATCTCCACCCTTGTCCTTGCCACCGCCCTCGAGTTCTTCGACGGCGGACTCATTGAGAATCGGGAATGTCACCGTCGCATTTCGCTCAGGAGGATTGTTGGGGTGGGTGAAATACAATCTGAAAATCGCTTCATCATCGGCGAACAAAAATCCACCATCAGAAGATTTGATGACCATCCTGAACTCGATTGCAAAGTTCTCTTGGCTGCCGTTCCACGGCACGAGATCTTCGGTCACGGGGAGGTCCCATGAAATCATGTTCTCCTCATCGCTCAGACTGTCGAATTCCTTCACCGCCACCTCTCGGCTGCCCTTCAACAGTGAAACATTGAGATTCTCGCAATCCCCATTGCACGATCCCTGGCCGTTCTCCCAGGTGCCGCCCAAGAAGACGGTGAAACGCAGTTGAATCATCTCGCCCTCGGCGAGTCTGACATCATCGTCCAGAGCCGGATCCATGCGGCAGGTGACCTTGACATCCATCGCAGCATTGCCACCTCGACTGTCCTCGCCGTACTCTGCACTGTCCTCGTTGGTGCTGTTGAATGCCGACCAGCACGAAGAGAGCGCGGCATTGCCGAAGACGTACATCGTGTTGTGAACCGCGGTCGGCTGACCATCATCAGAGCCGGGAGACAATTGCATCACGCCAGCGCCGATATCTGGAGATGCAGTACTCGGCGTGGAAATCATCACGGCGAACATCATGGCGGTGCAGATGGCGACGAAGCGTCGGCGGTCCATAGATGACCGTCCGCGCCCTCCCGTTTGAGGATTTGGCTGAGATGGCCTTACAGGCCAGACGGCTCAGTCGAAGCGCTGAATCGAACCGAACCCGGTGCCTTGGGCTCGCTGTTGGGCGATGTTGAGGGCCTCACCGAGCTTGTCGGGTTCCATCACGGCATCTGTCAGCCGGTCATTGGCCACACCCGTGATGATGGCCATCACCTTGATTGTGTCACCGAAGCCCGGATCTTGACGCGCACCAAAGATGACATTGGCATCTGGAGAGAGTCTTCCAGTCATGAGATCGACGACTTGGCTGGCCTGTTCGAGGGTCATGTAGGGCCCACCCGTGACGTGGATGAGCGCACCGGTCGCGCCATCGATGTCGATGTCGAGCAGTGGGTGATTCAGCGATTCGTGGACGACCTCTTCTGGGCCGCGGTCGGATTCGCCATAGAGCATCATGGTGACGCCGCCGCCGGCCATGATGGCGCGGACATCGGCAAAGTCGAGATTGATGAGGCTCGGCAGGGTGATCGTCTCGACGATGCCCTTGACGATCTCTGCGATCAGTTGATCCATGATGCTGAACGCTTCATCAAGAGGCAGATTCGGGACATAATGGAGCAGTCGGTTATTGTCGAGAACGAGTACGGCATCCGCCTCCTGGCGGAGCATCTCAAGCCCTTCGAGCGCGCGTCGCATGCGCTGACGGCGCTCGACCTGGAATGGCGTCGTCACCACAGCGACGACGAGCGCACCGGATCGCTTCGCCTCCTCGGCGACCACCGGCGCGATGCCGGTGCCCGTGCCACCGCCGAGCCCGGCGGTGATGAAGACGAGATCCGAACCCGAGACGATCTGGCTGATGACATCCCGGCCGGCTTCGGCACAGCGACGTCCTGTCGCTGGGTCGCCCCCCGCACCGAGTCCACGCGTGATGTGGCGACCGACGAGCAACTTCTGTAGTGCGCGTGTATGATCCAGATGCTGCTTGTCGGTGTTGATGGCGACCGTGATCGCGCCCTCGACCCCGAGATGGGTGATTCGATTCATCGTATTGTTGCCAGAACCGCCGCACCCACAGATCAAAATCCGGGGGTCGGGCACACCAAAACCCGTCAAATCTTCATTCAGCAATGCCGTCGGCTGCTTCACGTCGAGATCGCGCTTCAATTCATCCACCAGGTCGCCGTAGGCGCCTCCTAGCGCTCCTCCTGAATCTTGTCCCCCATCCATGGACGTCACCGCAGGTCATGCCTGCACTCCCGAGTTCGACTTCCAATTGGTATTAACCGTGACGGGAAGGGACCGCATTCCGGGACCCATTCCAAGACCCCTTTCTAGCCTCCAACTGGCAAGGCCTCGCGCACAATCAAGAAATAGACGAGGGTGGTGGGCGGACTGCTTCCGAGCGTAGCATAGCCTGGCCAATGCACCTGACTGTAGACGTGAACTTCACGGTTGTAGACAAAAGGCAGCCATCAGGGAATCGCTGGTTCAAATCCGGCCGCTCGGACCATCTGCCTAAACGACTCACCGCGAACATGCTACGAGTGAGCAAATAACACGATTTTAGCCGAATTGAGGGGCAGATGCGCTGCAATTATCTTTGCCCCACTTATCAATCACCGATTTTAATTCGGTGACCCTTATCGCGGGGCATGGAAGGTTGGTTGATCGGCCTACTGTTCATTGGAGTGCTCGCCTTCCATATCGGGTTGATTTGGTTGGGGAAGAAAATCACGGACAGGAAATCAAAGCCCGATGAGTGACGCCCACCACTTATGGTCGAGATAAGTAGGAAAACTCGCTTGATTCCTCTAGTCTCCCCTGCGGGGACATATGCCTTTCAGCGGGACGCTCATATAGGGGGAGCAGGTCGGCGGAATGCTCCAAAGGGTGAATCTCATGGCTCGTTCACTTCATCACCACGTCCGCGAGACCTGGAAGCGTCCCAAGGACGCCCTTCCCTACGACTACCGCCGTGACCGCATGGCAGCTTGGCGCCGTGAGCCCGTCATCAATCGAATCGAGAGGCCGACCCGCTTGGATGCGGCCCGCCGCATGGGCTACAAGGCCAAGCAGGGCGTCGTCATGGTCCGCACGCGCATCCGCCGTGGTGGACTGCGCAAGTCAAAGATCAACATGAAGCGCAAGCCGAGCAAGGCGGGTATGCTCAAGATCACCATGGCGAAGAGCACCCAGCGCATGGCGGAAGAGCGCGTCGCGCGCAAATTCCCCAACCTCGAGGTTCTCAACTCCTACTGGGTCGGCGAGGATGGCAAGAACAAGTTCTTCGAAATCATTCTGATCGATCCGAGCCACCCCGTCATCCAAGCCGACAAGCAGTTGGGCTGGATCACGGGAAGCCGACACCACGGTCGCGTGCACCGCGGCAAGACCAGCGCCGGCAAGCGCGGTCGCGGTCTCCACAACAAGGGCAAGGGCGCCGAGAAGCTCCGCCCCTCGCTGAAGGCCAACCAGAACCGCGGCAAGTGAGCCCCGCTTCTGGCCCAAGGTTGATGGACGGGTGCAGCCCGGCTGTTCTTCGATGGCCGAGGCACGCGCTTCCGAACTCCGGGGCATGCCCGTCATTCTGCCCGATGGACGCTTCCTCGGAACGGTGTACGACGCGGTGGTCGATGCCGAGGCCTGGACCTGCACCCATCTCTTCGTTCGCAACCCTCCTGCTGCAATTGTCGAGGATCGGGTCCACGTGGCCATCCCTTGGCGTTGGGTCCGTGCGGTCGAGGATGTGATTCTCCTGCGTTGGTTTCCGCCCACACCCATCCCCGAGACCCCGATGAACCCTTGAAAAAGGAGGAATGTGCCCGACATTTTGGGCACAGCCTGCGAAAGCGGGCTGTGAACCGTTTGAAACGCGAGGGATCCCAGTGCTTGAACTCCACGTGCTCGGCACTTCGAGTGCACGGTTTGCCCACGGTCGTTCCGTCTCCGGTTCGGTGATTGACACCCCGGGCGGGCTGGCCCTGATCGATTGCGGCGAGGGCATGCAGAAGCGGGTGCTCGACCACAACCGTGCCCTCAAGGCATCGGGCAGCCAGAAGCGAACACGGCTTGCGCGCATCCGTGCGATTCTGATCACCCACGGCCATCTAGATCACACCTGGGGTGTGCTTCCCCTGCTGCAGACGTTGGCACTCGACGGTCGCCGCGAACGGCTGGTCGTGATGGGTCCGAGCACCTCCGAAGCGATCGCGTGGGCCACGCAACACCCCGGTGAGGCGCCGCCGGAGGACAGCGACATCTCGGCTTCGGATCTGGCGATTCTCTTCTCTCAGTGGCAGACTGTTGGCATCAAGGATGACGGTCTCTCCTATCCGATTGACTGGGTCGTCGTGCCGCTTGAGGGTGAAGCACCCTTCTCCGCGCCCTTCCAACCGCTGGAAGGGGTTGAGATCACGATGGTGCCGACCCGTCACGGTGTGCCGGCCTGTGGCTATCACATCGCCACGCGCGGCCGTGCCGGGCGATTCGATCGCGAGCGCGCGAGCGCCCTCGGGCTCGAGAAGGCTGAGATCACTCGGCTGGCCGAGGGGGGCGAAATCGAACATGCGGGCGAGGTGTTGTCCGGTGCGGAATTCCGAGGACCGCCGCGTGCTGGCCGCAGCTTGCTGGTGTCCGGTGACACGGCACATGGTCCGGTTGGATTCGAACGCGATCAACTGCCCGCCCCGCCCGACCTGCTGCTGCACGAGGCGACCTTCCTCACCGACAAGCAGGACAAGGCGACCGAGTACAATCACTCGACCGCGGCCGATGCGGGTCGCCACGCGAATTCATGTCGCGCAGGCGCCCTGGCCTTGACCCATTATTCGAGTCGACTCGAGCGTCTTTCACCCTCGGTCAGCGAGGCTCGAGAACAGTTCTCTGGCCCGGTCGCAGCCACCTCGGATGGCGACCGTTACGAGGTGGGTCCAGAGGGGGAGATCACCCATCATGTGCGCATCGAAGACGGGTGGAACGCGCTCGTGTTGAGATGAACCGGCATGGGCGACCTTGAAATGGAGATGAGCGGAGGCGGAGACATGCCTCGGCCACGATGGGCAATCCTCGCCATCGCAGTGCTCCTGCTCTCCTCCGTGCCCTCGACGGGTGCAGCCGAGGGACGGGCAGTCTCATGCACGACGACCGATCTCGGACTTCTGCCCGGTCAATTCAACATCGCCGACCAAGGCTGTGAACAGGTTGCGCTCGGCAGCCTCGTCCCAGGTACAGTCGTCGAATTCGACCTCTCGGCAAATACTGACTTCGACCTGCTCGTCTTCCGAGCCAACGCCTTGCCCGTGTATGCGAATGAGCAGTCCTATCGGTCCGACATCTACTGGGCGAGCGAGACCGTCTTCGAATCTCTGACAGGCAATGCGCGTTGGCATTGGACAGTGCCCTTGGATGAGAGCGAGACCAATTGGTATGTCGTCCTCGATAATATGGCCCACACGGGCGACGATGGCATGGGCAGCCAAGGGGGTGGCACGGTGACCATCGACCTCGACATCACCTTCCCTGCAACGAATTATTGGACCCTGCACGACGGCCTTGTCCAACTCGGGGTGAACAGCCATCAGAAGTTGGTTGACGAGGACCTGCTGATCCTTGACGAGGGCAGTCAGATCTCGATCTCTGGTATCCCGATGAGCGGCGATGCCGATGTCTTCATCCTGACCGAGAATCAGCGCTTGAGTTACCTCGATGGAAATTCCCCAGAATTCCGGGTGACGGGTGCGGATTTGCTGATGATCACCGCCGAGGGCAGCACCTCGGTGACCATCGATGAGACGCATGCGAATCAGCCGCTCTACCTCTATGTTGACAATGAGGTGGGACCGACAGGTGGAGGCGATGGACAGACTGATGCCGCCCTGACGGTCGTCGTCACGCTATTGCCCGTTCTCGACGCGACGATCAGTGGCATGGACAATATGGCCCTTGACGTCGGCGAATCGATTACACTCTCAGCAAACAATACACCGAATCTTTCGGATCAAATCAACACGGCCGCCCATGAATGGGATTTGGATGCGGATGGTACCTACGAGCTGACCCGGTCGTGGGCGGAAATCGAGTGGGACACCCCAGGCAATCGAACGGTCAACCTGCGCGTGCACGGTGTGGATGAGCGAGTGGATACCGTCTCTGTCACCTACAATGTTGCTGACCAGACCCCGCCTCTCGCCATCATCAACGGCGGGACGGATTTGGTTCGGGGTTACAGTGAGGATTTCACGCTGGCGAGTTCCTCCACCGACAACCACCTGATCGCCTTCGAGGAATGGTGGGTCAATGGCAATCTGCACACGAATGCCTCGGGTACCGGCAATTCGTTCACCCATTCCTTCGGCACGCCGGGCAACCACACGGTCACCCTGAAATCCTTCGATGCGAGCGGATTGTCGGACAGTGTCATGGTCACCGTCACGGTGACGGACCGCACGCCTCCTCAACCCGGTACGATCGTCGGCCCTTCCGAGATGATGGTGGGTGAGCAGGGCACGTGGTCACTGAACGCGAACGATCCACAATCCGCCGGCCTGACCTGGACCTGGGACTTCGACCGCTCACACGATGCCGATGGTGATGGGGATTCCAAGAATGATGTCCAAGCCACCGGCTCCCAGGTATCGTGGACCTTCAACAAGGCCGGCAGCCATTCGATCACCGCCACGGTGACCAACGATGCGGGTATGTCAACCGAGGAAGAGATCTCGGTTCACGTCGAGGCCGAGCCCGTCAGCGCCTCCTCGACCAGCGAGATGGTCGTCTATGCCTTCGGCGCCCTGGGACTGCTCGTTCTGGCCGTCGGTGCCTTCCTTTTCTATCAGCGATTCCGTCAGCGCGAAGCCCACGATGAACTGATCCAGGCCGAAGCGGCCCGCCGCGCGGCAGAGGACGATGAATCGGCGCGAGAGCCCGACCACTCCGAGCAACTGTCGATGTTCAGTCGAGATTCCAACGATGGCAGTGGTGGATGGAGCGGTAGTGCGCGTGGCGATGATATGGCCGACATCGCTGGGGTCGGTGCTGGATACGGTGCCCAAGTCGTGACCCAGACCCAACCGGCCTCCGCAGAGGATGCCGAACTCCTCGCCGCCTTCGATGACCCCGTCGAAGAGGCACCCGCAGTCGAGCCGGAACCCGAGGTGAAGGCTGAACCGAAGCCCGCACCCGTCGCCAGAGCCAGCGTCCTGTCCAGCGGCATCGAATTGCCCGGTGTGCTCCACGATGTGGCCAAGCGAGAGGCGACTGCAGCCGCGGCTGTCGCCAGCCCTGCGAGCGTCGATCCCA
This sequence comes from Candidatus Thalassarchaeaceae archaeon, assembly GCA_963694325.1. Lineage (GTDB taxonomy): Archaea > Thermoplasmatota > Poseidoniia > Poseidoniales > Thalassarchaeaceae > MGIIb-P. The sequence continues at coordinate 10,291 of CAVOCV010000051.1, forward strand.
CACCCGCTCCCGCACCCACCGTGGCGGCTGCTCCCTCACCTGCTCCCGCACCCGTTCAAGCATCCTCGGCCACCACCGAGGTCACCGGCGCTTGCAACGCCTGTGGTCAGCGATATGCTGTGGACATGCCCGAGGGCATCTCTGAGGCCCGCATCGATTGCCCCAAGTGTTCGGCACGCAACACGA
>CAVOCV010000052.1:0-9584 GCA_963694325.1 Candidatus Thalassarchaeaceae archaeon
TGAGGATGTCGATGTGTGTCGGCTGACTGGCGTTGAAGGAACCGTTTGCCATCGAGGGCAGGTAGAATTCCGGATTGACCGAATCTCCACTGCCAACCGGGTCGACCCAGAGGTAGCCACCGAGGAAGCGAACCTCGACGGTGTGCGCACCCGCGGGGATGCTCTGCGGCAGAGTGTAGGTCAGCGAGTAAGCGCCGGAGGGGCCATCGCTGATGACCGACCAAACGCTGCCGACGTCGACGCCATCCACGTAGAGATGGATGACACCACCGGATACATTTCCAGCGCTGTCTAGCAGCGCTGCGCCGTGCTCATCGAGCAGGGTGCCGTTGAGGACCAAGGTCTGACCCGCAATCATCGTACCTTCGATGGAATCGATGGTCAGCACGGTCGGTGCGAGGACGATGATCTGAACCGCTGCCGCATCGCCGATCACGCCGGTCGTGCCGGCCAGGCCCGGATAGGTGGCTGAAATCGTGTGTGCGCCCGGTGTGGTCATGTTTGAGACCAGCAGGGTCACGGTGGCGAGGCCATTCGCATCGGTGGTGGCAATCGCCGAGTCACCGATGGTCAGCCCATCGATCTGCACGCTCTCGTTGGCGATCGGGTCGCCGGCATTGTCGATCAAGAGAATCGAGAGGTTGAACGTGTCACCACGTACGACCCTGTCGTCCAGATTGAGGTCGAGTGGATCGGTGATTGTGAGCACTGAATACCCACGGCTGTCGAAGGTGCCATTCGCTGTGCTGGCGCCATAGAAGTTGACCGAGGGCGTGTAGTCCGCCGTCAACACGTGGGTGCCGCGGGCAAAGTCCGCATCGAGGGTGACGTAGGCCCACCAGGTGCCATCGCCCTGCGCGGTGCCATTGGCCACGATGAATGTGGTCGTGTAGCCATCGATGTCGTAGGTCAGGGTCGGCAGCATCGGTGTGCCATCCCGTGTGATGACAGCGGAACCATTGTCCGAGAACAAGGTGCCCGTGACGTTGAATCCACCACCGGAGATGGGATTGTCCGTGATCGGATCGACCACCAAGACGGTAATCGAGCGAACAGTGATCGTGGTGATCGGGCTTGCATCGGGGTGCAACTTCCACGATCCATTGTAGTACATCGTCACGATGATCGGCCCGAGCGGCTGGCTCATCGGCACGTTGTAGGTGAACGATACACTGCCGTTCGCATCCGTCGTGTTCTCAGGCATCCACGTCTCATGGAATTCGGCGGCAACGTTGGTGAAGTTCAGGAGGCGCGGCTGACCGTTGACGGTCGTGTCTGTGGTCTCGACGAGTTTGCCGCCGAAATCAATCGAATCGCCGCGTGTGACGACCAGGCCGGTCACCGGGTAGAGATTCTCGAAGTCGGTCACGCCCATGATGAGCATGTCCTTCGTGCCCGTGGCCGTCAGGTAGAACGGATTCGAGCCATCGATGACCGAGACGACCAGGGTGTGGTTGCCACTGACGATGCCGTCGTTGTTCGGGTCGGTGTTGACGGAGAGGTTGAACGAGCCGTTGACCGTGGTCGTGTGGCCCGCTGCCATGTATTCCTCAGTGTCGTCGAGCCAGAAGACCTCGATGTCGACCGGACCGACGAAGGTGCGGTTGGAGACGACCGAATCGAGCACCTGTCCGGTGAGTTGGAAGGAGGTGCCCGCCGTGACGACGCCGGGTACGCTCGGATCGATATCGACGAGGGCTTGGACCTGAACGGTCACATTGGCCATCGTATCATTGCCGAGGTGACGTGAACCACCGTTGGTCGCCAGCGTGTCGCTGACGTCGTCGACCATGACAACGTAGAGGTCGTAATATCCCGGATCCTGCATCTGAGGCACGGTCCAGATCAATGTCGCGCGACCTTGCGCATCCGTCACCTGTGTGCCCAGAGAGTTGTTGACGCCCTGTGCATCCCAGAAGAATTCGACCGTGGCACCACTGAGGTTGCGTGAATCCTCCATGCCGGGGGGTGGCGTGGAGTAGTAGGCCGCGACATCGTGCACATCGACCTCGATGACCAACTGATTGTTGACCTCGACGAGGACGTTGGTGACATTGAGGCGCATTTCGGCCTCCGACTCGGTGCCGACCATGAACTGGTGCGGAATTTCGAGGCCGTAGTAGGCCCCGCCGACGGGTGCACCGGCTGCGAAGTCTGCCGTCACGACGATGTCATAGATTCCACCGGGGAAATTGGGCGGCATCACGAAGGAGAAGTTGAACATCCCCGTCGTCGCGTTGACCGCCACAGCGCCCATGTCGATGTTGGTGGGCGGGGGTGGGTTGCCCATGGGGTCGGTCGGACCGACACCGGGCAGTTCGAACTGGAAGATCAACGTCGTCTGATTGCCGGTGATGATCTGAAGGTTGACATCGTCACGAATGTCTCCTGTGATGTAGGATGTATCGCCGATGTGGACCCAATCCGTGGCCAAGGTCGTGCTGACGAGAATATGTCCCACCATGCGGGCCGCACCCTGAGAATTGTTGGACTTGTACCACTGGGTGGCGTTGGTGTAATTGGTGTACCACCAGTAATCGCCGACCGGCGTGGTCGCACCGGGGGTCCAATCGATGTTCAGTGAACCCAAGGTCACGTCCGCAGAGCCGTTTGTCGCGATGACCTGTCCGAGGAAGGTCGAGACATAGGTGCCGTTGGCCGGAATGACGTAATTGCCGCGGTGATCGGTCAAACCGATGTTGGTCGTCATCGATTGTCCACGTTGGATCGGACCGAGGTTGTATTCAATCGTGAGAATGGTCTGCAACCCATATCCAGCCGAGAGGTTGGCGATGTCCGTCGCTCCCAATGCATCGGGGATGAAGAGCAATTCGACATCGATGTAGCCGGGGTCGAGCGTCTGTGCATCGGCCACGCCGAAATTCCAGACGAGGCTGAAATTGCCCGGACTGGTCGACCAGGTCGAGGCGTTGAGGACGAAGGAGGTGATGTTGTCCATCGGGCCGGTCGAACCATTGTTGCGCATCTGCAGCCACATGGTGCCGGTCATCGGCACGACGTTGGCGCCGCGGCTGAGGATGGTACCGGTGATGGAGAGGTCCTCGCCGACGCTGAGCAGTGAATTGTTCCAACTGTAGGGCCCCTCGAGTGAGGCTGTCAAGTTCGGGGCCGCACTGATATTGAAATTCAGATTGTACGTGCCCGGCCGAACGTGGTATGTCGGCGGCACGATGAGGTGTAGCGCATCGACATGCCAACCCGGGAACTCGATGGTCGCGGCCAGTAGGCCGATGTTCTCATTCTCGTCCAGTGTGACGTTGAATTCGTAGTATCCATTGGCGCCCACCGTCGTGCTCAGTGAGACCACACCGTCCACCGAACTGGTGTAATTCATGAATAGGGCGAGATTGCCCACCGTGCTCGGATCCTTGAACGGGATGTTTTGCCAGCGCAGATAGCCCGAGATCAACGTGGTCGAGCCCGCGCCGACGATCGGTTCTCCTGGCATGAAGGGTACATCTTGTGTGATATTCACATCGTCCGTGACGTTGATCGTCCAGGCGAACGTCTTGTAATCGTGAGCCACATAACCGCCTTGAACCGTTTCGAGGATGAGTGAACCATAGCCCGGTTCAACGATTTCCGCGGGGATACCGCGCAGGGAGAACGAGCCATTTTCATCGGTAATACCGGTGCCGAGCATGCGCTCCGGTGTGGAGCCGAGGCTCGGGTTGGAGCTGGCTTCGGCCGGTGGGATCAGGTAGAGGCGAACCGAGTGATTCTCGACAGCTGAGGCGTTGTCGATGAATTCCAAGGTGCCGTTGAGATAGATGTCCCCGGTCGAGTGATCGCGGTCGATGACCATCGGCGTCCATGTCTCGTTGACAACGCCAACCGCTGCAGCCGCGGGGCAGGGGTCGAAGGGAATCCAGCCCATGTCGAAGCTGCCGCTGGCAGGGTTGGACTGGAGGTGAACCTCAGACCAAGTGTCGCCGTGGGCGCCGGCGACGGTATATCCGCCGCCGTTCCAGTATCCACCGTGGTAACCACTCACCTTGCGCGCGGGGAGCCCCGCGATGCGCAGCATGGTGGTGTAGGCGGTGCTGAACTCGGTGCATCGGCCTTCCTTGGCCGCGACGATGAGGTGGTAGGTCAAGTCCTCTCCAAGGGGCAGGGCCGACCCATCGTGATTGAGCAGATATTCGGTCGATCCATTGCCATTGATCAGGAAGTCTTGCAGGGCCAGTGCCTTGTCGTAAGCGCTGAGCGCACCGGCGTCATTGATGACGGCGAAGGTGATGTTCCGAACCTCGGAGTAAGGATGCGAGGAATCGAGGAACTCCGCCTGAACGTCGAGAGCATAAGTGGTCACGCCCGCGTAGGGAATCGAATTCGCAATGTCCGTCGCATCGTACCATATCTCGGGTGCTTGCACATTCAAACCGAACATATCGGCATCTTCGACCTTCAGTTCATGCGTGACGTTGCCATGGCTGAGATTGGCCATGCCATCCACCCAATCCATGAATCCGGTCGTCGCATATGGATGCGGAATGTTGGTCTCACTCTGCGGGTTGAGGAAATCCATAAACCAGTTCTCGGTCGAATTGTGGAAGGAATTGTTGGCGATCCATTGGTCGTTGGTGAAGCCCATAGACATCGGCGTCCACAACTGGGTGGAGGCATTCTTTCCATAGGCTGCGCCTGTGTATGAATCGAAGGTATGAACACGCCAGAATCGCTCCAGAGTGGGGTCGACGGTCATCGTCGTGTTGTTGGCGTAAAAGACGATTGCATTCTGGACGACGTCATCGGTCGGATCCCACGGGTTGAATTGGCCACCAATGCAATTGAACAGCCACATCGGGGGAGGGCACTCGTCGCCATCCATCATGCCGCCACCATCCGTGTCGGGGTCGCGCCAGTCGGTGCCGGTGATGTTCTCGACGCTGTCGGGGATGCCGTCACCATCGGTGTCGACGGGGTTCATGTCGTCGCTCGCGTCATTCTGAGGGTTGGTGCCGTCGATGTATTCCTGACCGTCCCAGACGCCACCAGCGTCGGTGTCGGGATTGAGATAATCGGTCGTATAGGTGTCAAGACTGCCATTGCCGATGATGCCGGGGATGAAATCGAGTGGACAACCGATGTTGTTCTCGAAGTAATCGTTGAGTAGATCGCCGTCGGAATCTAGATTGTTGTCACAGGGTTCCATCGGGTCCGTACCGTTCATGACCTCGTCATAATCCGAGACCAAGTCTCCGTCGGAATCGACACTGGTTGGCAAGGAAGTGAAGCCGTAGGTGCCGAGCAATTCTTCCCAATCGGCCAGCCCATCGCCATCCGTGTCCTCGTAATCATCATCGCAATGGCGCTGTGTCGTGCCGATGGTCCCTTGTTGAAGTGCATCGTAATGACACCATGACCCATTCCGACTGACGACGTCTGTCGTGCCGAGGGGCGGGGTCAAGGCGACGCCGAAGAGGACGTCGCCGTTCCGGAACGAGTAGGCGAACGATGTATGCTGCCCACTGGAGTCGTTGTAGTAGCCCGTGCCACCGCTGGCGCGGAAGCCCGAGCCATCGGTGAGGGTCAACCGCTGCAGGCCGCCATCGTAGAGCGTGTGGGTCGATGAGAAGTCAATCATCGAATCACAGGGATCTGTGCCGTGTGACCAATTGCGTTCATCGCCATCTCCAATGCCACCGAAATCGGAGTCGAAGACGTCCCACAGGGTACAGGTCAGGTTCTCTTCCCAATTCTCGATACCATCGTTGTCGAAATCGCCAGAATCTTCGCGCCGGGTCGGATCGGTCTCGTTGGTATCGATCTGGCCATTTCCGTTCTTGTCCTCTTCACCATCGTCGAGTTGGTCATCGTCCGTGTTGTTGTCGCGCGGGTCACTGGCCTGCGGCGGATTGCCGTACAGGCCATTGACCTCGACGCCATCGTTGATGCCGTCGCTGTCGGTGTCGATGTCGGTCGGGTCAGTCAGCAGGGTGAGTGCTTCGTAGGAATCGTTCAGGCCGTCACCATCGGTGTCAGCGGCCATCGGATTGGTCGAGAAGACGCCATCGACCTCGGCCGTCATCGTCGCGCAACCACCCGGGCCGATGCCGAGGACGGGATTGCATGGAGAGATCGTCTCTGTGCGGCCACTGCCCGCGGGTCCGGGCTGGAAGTAGTCGATGCCGCCGCTGGAGGTATCCCAACTCGGATTCATGTACTCGTAGATATTGATGAGACCATCACCATCGGGGTCTCCATACATGCCATTGGCATTCGAAGGACTGGTCGCGTTGAGGTTGTTGGCGACCTCCCAACCGTCCGGCATGCCATCATTGTCGGTATCCCAACCGTCGGGATCCTCGTCGATCAAGCCATCGCCATCGTCATCATCGCTGCCGCACAGCGCATCGCCATCTCCATCGGAGTCGGCACTGTCGACCAAGCCATCGTAATCGTTGTCGATGCCGTCGTTACACATGTCGCCCATCGGATCTTCATCGCTGCCATCGCTGCCTTGGCCGGGGGTGGCTTGCATGGCGGATTCCTCGTCCCAGTTGCGCACCGGGACGGTGCCGTTCCACCAGACACCGTTGTCGAGAACACTCGGCGTGCCAGATAGATCCCAATTGGCCGGCATCAGGTAAGTGTACTCCTGAAGATTGGTCAAGCCATCGTTGTCCGGGTCGCCTGCAGCGCCGTTATTTCCGAGGCTGGAGGCGTCGAGGGGGTCCAGTCCGTACTGATATTCCCAGCCATCGGGAAGACCGTCGTTGTCACTGTCCCAATCTTGGGGTTGAGTGTTGAGGAGGAACTCGAGTCCATAGGTCAGGCCGTCGCCGTCCTGATCGTTTGCTGCCGCCGCTTCCCACGTGCCATATTCGATGGCGGCGAGGCTCGAAAAGAGCATCAAAATCACCATGACAAGAGCATGGCTGCGCTGCGAACGCAGTGGATGTCGATTGGCGGCGGTCGGGGGAAGATCGATCTGAGTCATGGCTGAACCCAATCTCCTCCCTGCCCATCAGGGTATTAAGGCAAATGGAGCGACGTTCGGACACCCCACGTACCCTCCTATGGAGGGTCTGAAGCGAATCGATGTGGAATCAATCCAAATCGATGAGCTCAATCTCATCATCGTCGTAGGCATCTTCCGCATCCGCATCGACAGGGTCGGGCAGGTCGAATGCCTCATCGGCAAGGTCCTCTTCCAACTCTTCATCGATCCACTCATCGATGTACTCAATGCGATTTCGACGACCGACAATCCACGCGACGAGGAGAACGATGACCCCGATGCCGATGAGTTTGGTTTCCAGCCTGTCACCGAAAATCTCGCTCGTGATGATCGAGAAGGGGTCGTTGATTGATACCTGAATGGTCACCGTTTTTCGGGCGGTGAAATCATCGGGATAGGATTCATCCTCCGAGAGCGGTTTTGCAGTCACGACAATCGGTACCTGATCACCGTTCAGGGCGTCTTCACTCGACTCGATCGTCAGGGTGAAGCTGATGTTGCTGAACGCGGGTACTGTCACGACCTGGGCACCGTTCTGGCTGAGGACGCTGGCCGACCATCCATCGCCCACATCGGCGTCGAGGAGGACGAGAACCTCGCTGTTACCATGGTTCTTGACCCGCATCTGAATCTCGGTGACGCGGTCCGGTTCCATCGCATGGCTCACTGAAATCTGATGGATGGAGAGTTCCGGATCATCCTGACCGACGAGAATCGTCAGCGGGAGGTCGAAGTAACGCGCGATCGACTCGTCCGCGATGTCCTCGCGCACTCGGAGGTAAATCGTGTGGTTGCCCTCTTCAACCTGTTCTGTCAAGGTGATGTCGAGATTGATGATGGTGCTGTCGTCGGGCGCCAGTTGGACGCGCGGAGCGGGGTCACCATTGTTGTCGGTAATCGAATAAATCCAGAGCTTGTACTTCTCATTCGCATCCGGATACAACTCCTCATCGGTGTTGCGTGACAAATCCTTGGGGTTGACGATCAACCAATCCGTCACCGTGTCTCCCTCAGACATCGTGTTGCTGATCTCAATGTCGAAGGCCAGGGTGGTTGCTGAGTTGAGGCAGACCTCGGCATCGACGTGACCGAACGGGGTTGCATCACAGTCGAAGACAACCTGGGCCTGGATGCCGAATGTGCGTTGGATTGTGAACGCGATGCGCGCGTTCTGCGTGGCATTTCCAATGCTGGTGATATCCAGTTCGATGAGGCCGATGTCGGGGTCATCACGCGAACTGGAGGGCTTCAGTCGAAGGCGAATCGTGTCGGTCGTGTGACGGGCCAAATCATTGGTGTGGTAGGTGCCATCACCCTCGTCCTCATCGATGCGCTGGCCGGTGTCATTGTCCCAGAACTGGAGGTTCGCATTGGAGTCCTGCTTGACGTCGATTCGGAATTGGTCGGTGTCGAATCCGGTGTTGAAAATCTCGAGGTAGAAGGTGGTGAAGGTGCCATCCTCAACATAGCGAGGAATCGTCTCATCGATGTTGAGTGCACCGGTGCTGTTGGCGTACTGGTTGTCGTGCTCCTCGGGCCAGAGACTCGCCATCGGCGGGGCATAGGTGTCCAACTTCTCAAGATCGAGTTGCAACGTCGTCTGGTGGACGAGCACCGTCTCTGAATCGTAGGCGACCGCTCGGATGTCGATGGTGTTGGGTGAGCCCGAGAGGTCGCTGGGTGCGGTGAGCAACAGGGTCGGGTGGGCGACCTGCCCGCCACCGGACAATTCGTAGGTGCGGTCGGCTCGATCGAATTCGACAATCCAGTTCGAGCCGAGGTTGGTCAGAACGGCGAGTTCAACCGATTGGTTGAACGAGCCACCGGAGGCACCGACGTGGCGCAGATCGAGGGTGATCGGGGTGGTCGCACCCGGGGCGACATACTCGACGGTCCGGTCGAGACTATGGGTCAATGAAACGCCATAATCACTCATCCGAACGGTCGGATGGTCGATGGTGAAGACTTTGCCTTGGATGTTGATGACCTCGAGGTCCAACTCATAATCGCCCGAATCCAATCCACCCTGATAGGACCAGTTGTATTGCGCGCGAATCGCGTTGTCGTTGGGATGTTCACCCAATTCTTGGTCATCGAAGGTGTGTGTGAACGCCATGTTCCCATCAGGCTGAATCATGTTGAGGCGGACTGTCTCGATGTCCTCCAAACCAAAGGCGTTGAGAATTTCAAGATTGAATTGCATGACGCGCATGGCGACTGCATCGTTGGGGAACCAAGTATCGACCTCTGCATCGGTCCACACGGAGCCCGGACGCTGCACCTTGATGAGTGAGCCTTCGACAGGGTTGGTATCGACCTCGACCTTGGAGAAGCGACCGGTCGCATCCTCGATCTCATTCCAAGCGACCCAGGCATCACACTCGGTGCCGCCGTGGAAGGAACGGGCCGACGAGGATCCATTCGGCGGGTCGGGGTTGCCGCCGCCGGAATTGCAGTCCATGTCAGCGGAGACGACGACCTTGAGACGATCACCGGCATCGACGGTGAAGTCCTGATTCCCGGTCCAACTCGGATAGAAGTTCAACTCACTGTAGCCACAGCCACCGCCACCCAAGGAAGGGGTGCAAGCATCGGTGCT
>CAVOCV010000053.1:0-9505 GCA_963694325.1 Candidatus Thalassarchaeaceae archaeon
TCGTGCTCGACCACGATCAGTGTATTGCCGAGTTCGCACAGCTCACGAAGGGTCGACAGTAGGCGGTCATTGTCGCGGCTGTGCAGCCCGATGGATGGTTCGTCGAGCACGTACATCACACCGGTCAATCGCGTGCCGATTTGGGTCGCGAGGCGGATGCGTTGGCTCTCCCCTCCAGACAAGGTGTTGGCCCTTCGGTCAAGTGTTAGATAATCCAAACCAACCAGGGCCAAGAAGCGGAGTCTGCTCGCGACCTCTTTGATGACCTCTCGCCCGATGAAAATCTCACGCTCGTCGAGTGCTCGCGCGCCGTCGATCATCGGTGCGGTCCGGTCGATTTCATTCCAGAAATCCTCGTCCACTTTTCCTTCCTGCCAAATCTGGACGATGGCCAGTGCATCGAGCACGCTCGCCCCATTGAAGGTGGGTAGATTCACACCGCCAACAAATACCCCACGAACGGCGGGATTCAGTTTGGCGCCATTGCATGCAAGGCAAGGCTCGTCGGTCATGTAGGCCAGTAATCGATTCCGTGTGCGCTCGCTGCTCGTCTCGGTGAAGGTTCGCTCGAGTCGAGTATAGACGCCTTCCCAGGGGCGATACATCTGGTAGGATGAGCCCTTCTTGCTGGTGAATTCGTACGCGATCGCCGTCGAGCCGCTACCATTCAGCAGAATGTCGCGCGCATCATCATCCAATTCACAGAACGGGGTGTGGATATCGACGCCATAATGCGCGCAGGTCTGGCGCATCAGTGATTTGTACCAACCGGACATCATCGAGGAACGGAAGGGATGGACACAGCCCTCGTCCACAGAATTTCTCTCATCGATGCACAGGTCGTGACTGAACCTGCGTTGAACACCCAATCCTTGGCATTCTGGGCAAGCGCCGAGTGGATTGTTGAAGGAAAATATTCGGGGGGTCATCTCGGGTAAAAACGCCCCGTGAGTGGGGCATGCGAATTCCTCAGAATAGGGTGTGGTCGTGCCTTTTGGTGTCGTGCGGGCTCGGCTACCATCGGACAATTCAACGCCTTTCTTCGGCACCTCAAATGACTCGATCTCAAGGCTGCCATCGCTCAATCTCAATGCCGATTCAGCCGCCTCGGTCAATCGTTGACGGTTGGGTCTGGACAATCGCAGACGATCGATACGCACATCGATGTCGTGGCGGAGGTTCTTTTCCAGTTCAGGGGGATCTTCGAATTCGACATCCCTGCCGTTGACACGGCCGGCCAGATAGCCCTGCTCCACGAGGCTTGTGAACAGGTCGGCATGGGTGCCCTTACGGTTGCGAATGACGGGGGCCCAAATATGGATACTGTGGCCCTCAAAATGCCATATCACGTCGTCGACAATCTCCTGAACGGTCCGAATCGCCACCTCTTCACCGCATTCTGGACAGTGGGGTTGGCCAATTCGCGCCCATAGTAATCGAAGATGGTCCATGATTTCGGTGACAGTGGAAACGGTGGAGCGGGGGTTATGGCTGCCCGATTTCTGATCGATGCTGATGGCGGGTGACAGGCCTTCGATGCTGTCGCAATCCGGTTTTTTCATCTGCCCGAGGAACTGGCGCGCATAGCTCGAAAGAGATTCGACATAGCGCCGTTGACCCTCTGCATACAGGGTGTCAAACGCAAGACTGCTCTTGCCTGAGCCGGAAACGCCGGATACCACAACGAACCGCCCACGGGGAATCTCCACGTCGACATCCTGTAGATTGTGAGTGCGCGCCCCGCGCACGATGATCCACCCATCGTCAGTGCCCATCGGTGCCCCCTCGGAGTGGGTGTTCTTGAACTCATTTACAGCATCCACAACGCGTCGATGAGTTCGCCTGAGGTGCCGTTTGTGTCGGGTGGGAGTAGGGTCAATCCATTGTGAGCCACCATCGAATGGATGTTGCCGCTTCCCTGATGGGTGTGAATGCTGCCGACCAGTTCATCGCCTTGAGTGGTGATGTGAATTCTGCGCAGGCATACTTTGCCCGGCGCGCCCTTGACATCATCCAACAATCGGATTCTGACACGGTGTGTCAGTGGAATGGGAGAGAGCCACGGGGCGACGATGGTGGTGAAAACGACGTGGCTGCTGACTGGATTTCCAGGTAGGCCGAAGATTGGAGTTCCCTTCCAGATCCCGAATAATGGTGGGCCGCCCGGTCGGATCGCCACCTTCCAAAAATGGAGGTGTCCTTCTTCCTCCATCAATTTTCTAACGAAGTCAAATTCTCCCATACTGACGCCCCCGCTGGTGAGTATCACGTCGCAGTCCACCGAATCCAAGGCGCTTCGAAGCCCATCCAAAGAATCCTCTACCACCGCATGTCGCAATGGGATGCAACCGATCTTCTCGAGCAGAGCGCACAGCCCATATGAGTTGGATTCGTGAATCTGTCCGGCGTTGAGTGGTTGACCTGGTTGGACCAATTCATCACCCGTGCTGATCACGGCGACCCGGAGTTTTCGCTGAACAGGAAGGGTTGCATGGCCCATCGTTGCAGCCAAGGAAATGGCTGCGGGTGTGAGGACCTGTCCTGCTTTCAATGCCACCTCGCCTTTACTGAGGTTCTCGGCTTGCTTGCGGATAAAATGTGGGCGTGCGATGCCTTGGAGGCCATCCTCGACCATGACGATGGCATCGGCACCGGTGGGTATTGGCGCACCTGTCATGATGCGAACCGCCTCACCAGGGTCAATCGATATGGGTTGATCTCCCGCTGCTGTCATCCCGATCTCGGTCCGCTTCTCATCACTGGCGCGGACCGCCCAACCATCCATTGCGGAATTGTCGAAGGGGGGGTCATCGACGTTCGAAGTGAGATCTTCGGCGATGACTCGGCCTGCAGCCGCATCGAGAGAAATCCATTCCACCACATGAGGAAGTGGGACCGATCGGCATGCCTCAATGGCCCGTTCGATGGTGACGAAGGTCTCCATGGTCACCCCGATAGAGCCCGTGTGCTTGATATCGACGGCGTTCTCCAGTCAGTGCATGGAACCGGTGTTGCTGCTGATCTGCGCAGCCTTGCTGGTCGTGGCGATGCTGTATGCCAGTGTCGGCCATGGTGGGGCGTCGGGATATCTTGCGGTCTTGTCTTTGACAACCTATGGCGCGATGGAGGCGGCCTGGTTGAAGCAACACGTCTGGGTCCTCAACCTCGTCGTCGCCGCGATCGCATTCTGGCACTTCCATCGCGCAGGTCACCACGTTCCGAAGTTGACGATGCCATTCATCGTCGCGAGTGTGCCATTCGCTGCACTCGGCGGTGCCCTGCTCGTCGATGGAGTCCTGTACGATACACTGCTGTCGATTTGCTTGGTCTGGGCGGCCTGGCGCTTGTTATCTGTTCGTGAGATCGAGGTGGAGGTCGTGGATTCGCCCGAACTGAAAGTTGCATTGCCGGTCGGGGGTGTGATCGGCCTCGCAAGTGGGGTGATTGGGGTCGGTGGTGGCATCTTCCTCTCACCAGTGTTGTTGTTGAAGCGTTGGGCGACGCCGAAGGCTGCGGCGGCGACCAGTGCGCTATTCATCTGGGTTAATTCACTGGCTGGTCTGGCTGGTGCTGCTGCTTCGAATCAATGGATGATCGATGTGGATACACTCATCCCATTCGTCACTGCGGTGTTGATCGGTGGCTTCATCGGTTCACGATATGGGGCGGATGTTGCCCCTCAGCAATTCGTGCGGCGACTGCTCGTCGTCGTCCTATTGATTGCCGCAGTCAGGCGATTGGTCGAACTCATCCTGTGATCACATCACGCCGAGCTCGTCGACGTGTCCACAATCTGGATTGGCACATTCGACCTTGTATCGCTGGCGTTTGGGTTTGGGAATCTGATTCATCGCGCCACACATCGTGCATTGGTGACGGATGACTTGAGGTTCTGTGGGTCCGAGGTTTGCAGGGTCGTCGCTGCCGGCTTTGGACCAGCCCACACTGTCCTTGTATCCACCTTCTTTCTTGATGCCGCGGGACTTGAGGGTGAGCTTCAGCTTGCGGCGACGGCGCTTCTTGCCTCCTGCTGGGGCGGGTTTCTTCGCCATGTGACTCAGCCCTCCCATCTCGCGCCCGTATTCAATGGTTGGGGGTGAACTCTTCATTGGATGTGGATGCTTTCTCGATTAATTGGTAGGTGTACCTGCATCCCCTTGGCTTCGAGTGCAGTGGCCAATTCTGGCCGCTGTTCGGGGTCCCCATGGAAGAGGATGACATGGTCTGGCGCGCAGGCTTCGGCGAAAGCCACCAATTCAGAGTGGCCAGCATGGTTCGAGAGTTGAAATCGGTCGACCTCGCAGTGAATCTCGACGGTGTGGCCATAGATCGGTAGGCATCCCTTCTCGATCAGCATGCTCCCTCCAGTTCCGGGCGCCTGGTAGCCTGTGAAAAGCACCGCACTACGTTCATCCATACGCAATCGATTGAGATACCATAGTACCGGGCCGCCTTCGAGCATCCCACTCGTCGTGATGATCACGTCCGCATCGAGGGCACGCTTGCGGTCCGACTTGGAACGGACCCTCTTCGACCAGCGGAATGCCGCCTCGAATTCAGCCGCATCGCGTAGATGTTCTGGGTTGTTCAACCATTTCTGGGAGACGGCTTTACCCATCCCATCATAGTGGACGTTCAGATCCAATTGTGAAGCATGGAGAATTCGAAGGATGTCTTGCCCGCGCCCACTGGCGAAGGCGGGGATGATTGCAACCCCGCCCCGCTCGACCACCTCGACGATCTTCGCGATGAATCTCGCTTCCTCCTCAGCCCGATCGGGGTGTTCACGCCCCGCGTAGGTGGATTCGAGGAGAAGGATGTCGCAATCCACCGGGTCGGCCCCATTCACATTGGGGCTCGCTCGGGTGTCTAGGTCGCCAGAATGAAGAAGTTTGAATTCAGGTGTATGGATTTCGACCATGGCTGCGCCGGGCACATGGCCTGCGGGGTGAAGGCACCATTTCCAAGCATCATGATCGACCCATTCTCCGAATCCATGTGTGACCCAGGCCTCTTTGGCCTCATCTTCATCGCGGCGATCCCAAGGTAGTGGGTAGCCTTCGATCGAACTGACTTTGTAGGTATCTTTCCACATCATGCTGGACAAATCTGCGGTGAGAGTTGTCCCGTGCAAACGGGTTTGATGGGCGCCCACCAACCAGGGCGCCATGCCAATATGGTCGATGTGGGCATGTGTGAGGATGGCATCACTGATTGGGGGTGCCTCTGCGGGATACTTTGGTGGGGAACTCGGCGCAAGACCATAATCGATCAGGAGCCGGGTACCGCTAGCATCCTCGAGAACCACGCCGACATTGCCGACCTCACCCCCTCCGCCGAGGAAATGGATGCGGATACCACCATCGACGGGATCGGTGGGGTATGAGGTCGTCCTGCCGGGGGTGTACAGGACCATAGCGGCCGACGCGGCGCGGACTCGGATGAAGGTTCGGGGTGAAGGGGCCCCTTTGTTTCCAGTGGAGAAGAGCGGGGGCTCTACTGGAAATCGGCCAAAGTTCGCGATCACCCATCAACCACTATACACTACAGTCATCCCTTCCTTGGACAGGCGTGTCTTCTGCAATTGAAAGACGATGCGAAGCAGCGTCTATCCTCTGCCCCTACCACGTTCCAGTGGAAACCAAGGGGTGGGTGTGATTGATGGCCCCCTTCCCCCTCAGAGAAATCGATGCTGAAGTGTTTCGAATGCGGCGCCAATGCAGAGGAGGATTGGATCGCCTGCCCGAAATGCGGCATCACCCTGGAACATACCGCGCCCCTTCACGGCCTCTTATTGGAAAACAAGAAGCTCAAACCGAAGATTGATGACCAAGAATTTGGAACATGGGTTCAACATGGTGGCCTGTGGCTCTTCCTGAGCCTAGTTGCATTCCTCTTTGATTGGTTACCAGACGACCAAATCACCTTCTCACCATGGGTTCTCGGCGCCGGTCTGATCACATTCTCCATCCACACCATTCTACTATGGCAGCAGCGAAGACGTTGAATCCCAGGGGGGGATGGGCACCCATGGCGCGGCTACCAGACCACGTATTCATCGTCGATGACGATCTATGCTATGGCTGCGCGGCTTGTATCGCATTATGTCCGGTCGATGCCTTGCACCTCGAAGACCTCCTCGTGATCGTCGACGAGCCCAAGTGCACCCACTGTGAGCACTGCATTCCAGCGTGCCCGGTCTTCGCCTTGGAGATTACAGCGGAGGCGGCGTAATGCACATTCTTGTCATTGGGGCCGGTCTATCCGGTCTGAGCTGTGCCAAGGCCCTGACCGAAGCCGGCCATTTTGTGACAGTGGCCGAGATTCGGGCTGAAATAGGTCACCCCCAAGTCAAACCCGGCTGGGTAACCCACGGACAATCCATCTCCACCCACGCCGACCAGATTCACCTTGGATCGGATGGCTGCCGTCGACCCTGGCTGGCAAAATCAATGGCTCAACAACTCGATGTAGAGATTCTATTACGCACCCGTGGAGAGGGGCTGGACGGCTTTGATCGGGTGATTGATTCCCGTACTTATTCTGAGACGACCTGGGAGGGTGGTGTGACCCTTGCCGGCCGACAACCTCCAGCTGACATCACCGCCCACCGTGGAGATGGCACGGTCGAATGTTGGTTCCAGGGGACCATTCCAGAGGTTGACGGCGGCTGGCTCGAACGCTTCACCGGACGGTTTGACAGGGCCGATGCAAGCGTGGACGCATCCATTGCCAGGGGCCGAAGGTTGGCGTCAGAGCCAAAGGCATGAGTCGTTTGGACCGGACCATGCGACCCTCTTCGCACGTCGACGTGATTTCACACGTGCGCGCCCACGCGGGTGGGGGCCATGTGATTCTCATCGATCCAGACGACGCCATCCCGGATGTCGCCGCACAGCGTTGTATCGCAGCGGTCTCAGCGGGCAGCCGGATGATTTTTGTCGGCGGTTCTTCGAACACCGATGAAGACAATGTCCACCCGACTGTGGTCGCCATCCAAGAGGCACTCGAGTTGTGCAAGTGGAATGCCAGCCAAGATGCGGGACTTTCCGAGACTGATTGGGAAGTCCCAGTCGTGCTCTTTCCCCAAGGCGCTGCAGCACTATCCTCCGCGGCAGACGCGATCACTTTCATGATGCTGATGAACAGCCTTGATCGTGAATTCCTCATCGGAGAACAGGTCCGCGGTGCACCATTCATCAAGGAATCAAAGGTCGAACCGATGTCGATGGGATACGTGATATGCGCACCGGGTGGCAAGGCTGGAGAGGTCGGTAAAGCGGACCTGATCGAATCCACACAGACCGATTTGGTCGCCGCCTATGCGATGTGCGCCGAGGCCTATGGATTCTCAATTCTCTACTTGGAAGCGGGCAGTGGAGCACACACACCTGTTCATCCCAATTTGATTCGCGCCGCACGCGCAGCCAGCGATTCACTCGTTTTGTTGGTCGGTGGTGGCATCCGAGACGGCGCCACCGCAAAAATCGCAATCGATGCTGGTGCTGACTGGATCGTCACAGGCAACCTGGCAGAGGAGTTCACCGAAGCGAGTGCCCTTCAGACAGCCCTGGAGGCCTTCATCACAGAGATGCGGGCCTAATCTCAACCCTCAGGGTCATCATCGATGTCGACAAGGGTAGGTGGTGCGGTACCACCTGGCTGTGGGATGTCCGCAGGTTCGGGAATGGACATGTCATCCTCAATGCCGAGTGCATCCTTGCGGGATTTGACCTGTTCATGACTTCTCAACACACCGAGCGAATCTTGGAATGCAGATCCGACGACCTCACGTGTTCGCTCACTGCGCTTGAGCGTGTCCAGTTCGGCCAGACTCCGTTCGTGAAGATCCTCGAGAGATTTGAGTTCTGCCGTACGATCGGTCAGACCTCCTTCGATGTCTTGCATGGTGAGTTGCATCTGAGTGATCCGCTCATCGCGTTCGAATACATCTCGGTGCAGACGGCGCTCGCGTCGTCGCAGTGCTTCATACTCTCGATTCCGCTCCAGAAGACGACGCTTCAGTTCCTCAATCTGTTCGACCAAATAATCATGTTCAGCACTGATGGAGCGGGGACCTTCCATGACGCGCTGCATTTGAGATTCCATCTCTTTGATGCGAAGATCGCGGGATTCAAGCAGGCCACGCACCTGTTCGACCATCTCACGGAGGCGTTCGCGCTCACTCTCGAGTGCCTCTCGCTCCGCATCACCTGATTCGAGGCGGCGATGATTCTCTTCCAACTCCTTGTTGAGTAGGCGAACCTCATCCGCAGTGATGCTGGTCAATCCTGCTTCGGCTGCCTTTTCGAGGGCATCGACCAATTGATCGATTTTGCCTTCCATCTCAGCGATGACGCCGCCTTGATCCTCACAGAGGGACCCGAGGCGCGCATTGTCTTCTTCCAGACCATCGATTCGATTCTTGTCGATCGAGGATGAGAGGGATTCGTTTTCCGCCTTTGCATCGGCCAACATTCGCTCCAGGTGGATGTTGCGGGCTTCCTTGTCGCGCGCGTCTTCTTCGAGCCGTAACATACGGGCCTTTTCGGGCGCACCGATATCTTCACGTTCGGCAAGATCCAACTCGAGGACGCGGTTGCGTTGCTTCACAGAAGCAATTTCACTGTTTTTCGTCGAGAGTTCATCCCAGGCAGAGAGCACTTCCTCCACCAATTGGTCTCCTCCGTATCCCTTCAGCATCCCTGCCAAAGCAGCGCGGTCCACGCTCTCCGTTCCACCCATCGCAGATGCTGACATGGTCAATCGACCCCTATCGCCTCTGTTCTATTCTTGAACCTTCACCTCAAAGAGGGTTGTTCAGAACGCTTCTTGGGACCCCTATGGGGTCCACCGAACACCGGTTGAGACACTGATCAGTTGATCGAGGTGTATTGGTCGTCCGGCATCGCTTGAGCGAGTGCCAGTGCACCTTCTGCAACCTTGGTGATGGGGTCCTCAGCACACCAGACACTGACATCACCGATGTCAGCCAGTCCTTCTGCAACCGCGTCGGCCAGTCCTTCGATGAGGGAGCCGCCGCCGGAGAGGATGATGTTGTTGCGCATGACCGGCTGATATTCGGGGTCTGCGCCAGCGACGATACCCTTGATCGCTGCGACGACATGGGGCACGAGGTTGCTGCAGGCGATGCCGACCAAATCGCCGACGTCGACGACCTGCTTCTTTCCATCCACGCTGAGTTCGACCATCATCTCACGGTCGTCACCGATGTATGAACCCGCTTCTTTCCATAGGCGAACCATGTCCTTGGTCAACTGGGCACCAGTGTACTTCTTCTCGACCATCGTCTTGAGTTCTTCATCAATCCAGTCGCCCGCCATCTCGAGGGTGACCTCGTCATCCTCGTTCGGGAAGATACCATAGATTCGAGCGACGTCGAAGGTGCCCGCGCCGATGTCGACGACGATGCTGCCACCGATTTCATCGAGACCGAAGGCGACTGCGAACGGTTCGGAGATGACCATGATCGCATTGACCTGCC
>CAVOCV010000054.1:0-9343 GCA_963694325.1 Candidatus Thalassarchaeaceae archaeon
CGATGGCACCCTGTATGAGGGCGTGCCGAATCCATTCGGATGGGATCGGATCGACCGTATTCCCGGTGATGCACTGGTCCCAATGTCCGCGGCCTGGACCGGTGAAGGCTGGTTTGCGCTCGATGTATCGGGCGACCTGATCCGTCTGCCGGTCGAATCGAATGGCGAACGCCGTCCCGCAGGCGACCTGCTCGCCTCGAATCGTGTCGATCGGATGATCACGGCCAGTCGGTCGGGCCTGGTCCGCATGTGGATTGGACCTCATCTGGTCAGCCGCCGCCGCCTGCTATTCGAGGAGATCGCCTCTGGAGAGCTCCGCAGACTCGACTGGGAACAGCGCCAAATCATCTTCGAGGCGGCCCGTGATGCCGAGGATGCCGGCATGCTCAGCCGGTCGATCGAATTGTACGATTCTCTGGGACGCGCCGAGGATGTACGCCGCCTGGTGTCCCGGAGGGAAGGCGCGGATGTCTGAGCCGACTGTTGAGGTCACGCCGGCGTTGATGGAGCGATACATCGCTCTGACCTTGGCCGCGAGGGAGAAGGCCACCCCACTCCACCCGAGCGATTCGGTCGAAGGCCAGCGGCTTGTGACGATGATGGAAATGGCGGATGCCTATGCGTCCGATGCCGCTTGGTTCGTCGAAAAGGGAGACCTCGTTCGCGCCTTCGGGGCCATCAACTACGCCCATGCCTGGATCGATTGTGCGGTGAAGATTGGATTGCTGGATGGACACGGCGATGATGCGATGTTCACGCTGCCCTGATCAATCGATCAATCGGAGGGCCTTGCCGCTGAGGACTTCGATGAATGTGACGTTGGCCGCTGCGAGCCGCCCCTTGAGGTGCCGGTCGACGGTCAGGACGGGCCAACCATTCGTTTGAGAAATGGTGAGCAGTTCATCGTCTGTGTGGCTTTGATCCGACGTGATTATCTCAGCCCGATCGCGCAGAAGATCGAGCAGTAACGGGCGCGATTCTCGGGCTGCGACCCGGTCCAATTCCGCCAACACCGCGGTCGTCACCTTCAGGTCGACAGGGCCGACCTGTGATTCGAGGGCGATGTCGATGTTGATTCGACCATCGACCACTGCGATCCAACCGCAGGCATCGACGAGAACGCCGGTCACGGGATCACCCCGTGATGACGCCGTGACCGATGAGTCGCCAGCGGCTGCCGACGCGGCGCGAGAGGGTGATGCGACTGCCGGTGGGCGCGCAGATGGGCAGACGCAGGTTGAGGCTGGCCTCCTTGCCTTTGACCGCAGAGACGACGCCGACGCTGGTCGCCGTCGCAGAATTGAGCATCAGCATTTCACCGGGCTGGAGCGGGCGAACCTTTTCGGAATCCCCCTCTCCACTGGCCACCATCTCCTGCAGGAGGTTCAGGTTGATGTCGAGAGCCTCCCAAACGGGCGGGAGTTCACCGGCGCGCGCCATCACTTGACCGGACAGATTGTCCGACTTGGTGTGAAAGGGGTCGAGCGGCGTGGCGATGCCACATAGACCACCGGCGTGAACGGATGCAAGGTCCAGTCCACCGGCCTTGAGCGTCGTGATCTTCGTCGTGATTGGCTCCCAGCGTGCCTTGTTGCCCTCGGCGACCTTGCGACCGGGTGCGATGACGATATCATCGCCTTCCTCGAATGTGCCCGCGACGACCGAACCGCCGATGATTCCACCCTTGAGTTTGGCCGGGCGGGTGCCGGGCCGGTTGATGTCAAAGGATCGAGCCACGTACATCAGGGCAACGTCCTTCTCCCGGAGATCCGGGGTCGGAATCGTCTTCTCGATCGCATCGATGAGAATGTCGAGATTGACGTCGTGGTGGGCGCTGACCGGGATGATCGGTGCGCTCTCCGCAATCGTCCCCGCGAGGAAAGCCGAGATCTCGGCATGGGATTCCATGGCGCGCTCACGGCTGACCAGGTCGACCTTGTTCTGGACGACGACGACATTGTCGATACCAGCGATCTCCAGCGCCATCAGGTGCTCGCGCGTCTGCGGCTGGGGGCAGGTCTCATTGGCGGCGATCAGAAGCAGGGCTCCATCCATGATGGACGCGCCCGAGATCATCACGGCCATCAGGGTCTCGTGACCGGGTGAATCGACGAAAGAGACAGCGCGAAGGAGTTCCTTGGATTCATCATCCCCACCGTCGGGGCGCTTGCCCATCGCGTAGGTCTCGCCCTTTGAGGTGCGGTAGAAGGCCGTGTCGGCATAGCCCAGCTTGATGCTGATGCCACGCTTGCGCTCCTCGGAGTGGGTATCGGTCCAGGTGCCCGAGAGAGCCTGGGTCAGGGTGGTCTTGCCGTGGTCGACATGGCCGACGAGTCCGATGTTCACCTCTGGCTGGCCCGGTAGCTCTCGCTTCTTGGCCATCCGGGTTCACGTCTCCTCGTTCACTCCGCGTCCTCTGCATCACCGGCGTCGCCGGCGAAGGTGTCGGCGAGTGACTTGTTGCCACTCTCGACGACCTTCAGGTTGATCTGGCGGGTGTCGGAGGAGATGACGTTGCCGCGGAAGGCCCGGCGCTTGCGCAGACCATCGTAGGTGTAGCGGTAACGTCCGCCCTTCTTCTTCACGATCTTGTGGCCCTTGAAGCCGGTGGATGGGGTGACGAGGACCTTCTTGCGGCCGCCGCCGTCGAGGTCCGAGCGCATCGGTGTGCCGGTGAGGTCCGAACCGCCTGTAATCTGCAGCTTGAAGCCACCCAAGGTGACGTCGCCATCACCGACGAAAATGCCATCGACGGCATCGCCGATTTTCTTCCCGAGGAAGTGGTTGTAATTCGATCCGCTGATGTCGATTGGATACGACTTTCCTCCACTGGAGGGGTCCGTATCGTTCACGACTGCCTTGAACACCTGCTCACCGCGCACTGCCATGGTCAATCCTCGCGCCTCGGCGACAGACGCCCCCTATAAGAGCGGTTCGGCGAGGGTCCACCGTAGGTGGTCCCACACAATCTCCCTCCTCAACGCATCAGGGACTTCTTCAGGCGCGATTCGAGGGTACCTGGAAGGCTCTGCGGCATCGACAGGTGTTGGGTGCGTCCGCGGCCCGCCGCGGCCGTGCCGGTGCGCGATTCCATCAGGCCGCGTGTCTCAATCGCCTTGAGGTGCTTCCAGAATGTCGTGTGGCCGCGCGGTTTGACTTCATACTCCTCGCAGACGACCTGATACAACTTCTCGGCATCTCCGCTCGTCACCTCGGGGTCACGGCGCAGGCGGCGACAGATCGCCAACAGAATCAGTTGCTCATGGCGGGCCAACTCGTCGACCACACTCGGCTCGACGGTGTGGATGCGCATGGCCGTGCGCTTCTGCACATGCCTGGCCGCCACCTCTGGGAAGCCGCCCTTCTCGGCCTGCAGGACCGAGGATTCGAGCAATTCGATGGCGACACGGGCATCCCCACTGTCGGCTGAAGCCTGCCCGATCAATCGCAGGATATCCTCGCTGACCGTCCCGGTGCGGGTCGCCAGCGCGGCGCGTTGCGCCGCGATCGCGGTCAATTGTGCGTCCGTGTAGGGGCGCAGTGGCAGATGATTCGAGCGCCCGAAGCGTGAGATTACCGCGCCCTCGAGCCGGTCGAGCACCTGTTCTTGACTGACGAGGATCAGCGAGAGGGTGCCACTCTCGTCGCGGCCCTCATCGATGCGTAGCAATTGGTAGAGCAGGTCCTCGCCATCGCGGCGCAGCACATGGTCGACCTCGTCGAGGATCAGCAGCATGTGCTGGTTGCGCGTGCGCAGATTGCGGCGGATGCCTTGGATGACCTCCGAGGCGGAGAAACCGCGGTCCGGGTGGCCCTCGTCCAGACACCTCGCCACCCGCTGCAGCACCTGTGCGGTCGAGGGGTGATTGCGACAGTTGACATGGACGGGCACGACCGACCGCACGGCGGACAGGTGCCGGGTCACGTCTTCGGCGAAGGCCCGGCTCAGCACCGTCTTGCCGCAGCCGACATTGCCGGTGATGATCGCCCGGCACGACATGCCGGGCGTTGCGATCGCTGCGAACATCCCGGCCAAGGCCGCTTGTTCATCCTCCCGGCCGACGATTTCGGGCGGAATCCAATCGTAAGACAGCGGTGCCGCATCCAGCAGGATGAGGCCCGCGCCGATTCGATTCAGATATTCAGCCATCGAGGGCACTCACCATCGGCTGTTCTTGAAGATATGGATGGCCACACGCGTGCGGGCCCCCGATAGGCGCGACGCGTGCGCGAGGCAGGGGTCAGGGAATCTCATCGAACTGGTAACCGGTCTCCCACTGCTTTTCGCCGAGGGCGACCTCCAACTCGAAGGGCGTGATGAGGGGCTTGGCATAGCGCACAGAATCATCGATCGCGATGCGCGGGCAGGCGGTATTGACGAAGGCATCGACCGGATAGAAGTCGATCAGTTCGGGCCCGATGTGCTCGAGGGCCAACAAGTAGCCCTTGCGCCCGTGCTTCTCCAACAGGCGCTTCATGCGCAGTGCGAGCGTGCGTCGCATCTGACCGGGCTTCTCTCCGATGAGAATGCCGAATGACTTGGCCTCATCGACGGCCATGATGAGTCCGAAGCGCTGACGCAGAATGCGTTCGATGCGCGCGAAGGACATCTCCTCCGCATCGCCCGAATACGGGTCGAGCATGGCCAATGGCTTGCCCGTGTGCAAGACGAGACCGATCGGGTGGAAATCACCGCTGCCGAGAAAGAGATAGTGGCCGATATCGTCTGCGTCACCCGAGTAATTGCATCCCAACACCTGGCCAGGGACGCTCAGGCGGGCGCCACCGACGGGGACTTCGACCTCGTAGCCGGCCGCTTCGAGTCGCTCCTTGTAGTCGAAGATCAGGTGAAGGTGCTGGATGCTGCCGACCAATCCGAGTTTGGCCCCGGTCAGCGGTGCGACGCGTCCGACCGCGTCGAGGAAGCGCTCTTGGCCTTGCTCTTCGCTGATCTCCGCGCTCACTTCGTTCAGGCGGTTGAGCGCGATTTGACGGTGCGTGGCGAGAATCGGCAGGACCGGATCGATGGCGGGATCGCCATCGTAGGTGACGTCGATGAACTGCGTGGGCATGCCCGAATCGATGTTCATCTGCGAGTGTCCCATGTGGGCAACCAGTTCCACACCCATGCGGCTCATCTTGTCGTGAACCAGATCACAAGCGCCGTAACAGGGATCAGCCGCGAGCACAATCTTGGCCGAAGTCTCATCCTCTATCTCGTCCATCATCTGGAGCGCTTGCATCTTCAATCCCTCGGGGACCTGGAGTGCGACGAGGCGATTGTCGTTGGCCTTGATGCGCTCGATCAATTCATCGAGTTGGAAGTCGTGTCTGTCCATGTCCATCGTATTCACCTCATTCGAGCAGGGCTACCTTGTTGTTCTTCATTTCGAGGCGGACCAAGCTATCGAGTTTCCAGCCCCGCGTCTTGCGAAGCCGATTCATGCCCTCTCCCTTCTCAAAGATGATGAAGACGCCAGCGAGCGTCGCGCCGATCGCCTCCAATGTCGAAAGAATCGGTTCGAGGGTGCCGCCGGTGCTGACCACATCGTCGACCACGAGCACGCGCTCGCCGGCGGCGATGTCATTGATGTGGAGGGTGCCCTTGGAATATCCAGTGCTCTGGTCGATCGCGGCTTCACCGGGCAG
Source organism: Candidatus Thalassarchaeaceae archaeon (assembly GCA_963694325.1). GTDB lineage: Archaea > Thermoplasmatota > Poseidoniia > Poseidoniales > Thalassarchaeaceae > MGIIb-P. The sequence goes on from CAVOCV010000054.1 coordinate 5,650, forward strand.
GCCATAGGCGCGCTTGCGAACGACGACCATCGGCTTCCCCGTCGACAAGCTCAGCGCCGCCGACAGTGGCAACCCCATCGCCTCGATGCCGAGAATCACATCGACCTCGTCCCAATCGATGCGCTCTTGGACGAGATCGCGGGTCGCTTCGAGGAGTCGGGCGGATTGGCGCGGCACGCCATCGGTGAGCGGGTGGACGAAGTAGGCGTATTCGCCTTTCATCACAACCGGCGCGTCGATGACGCTCTGGCGGAGGATATCGAGGGCCTGCATCAGGCGTGCCCTCCTTCAGACGAGACCCTTGAGGTGCTCGTGGCCTTTGACGACCTTGGTCGAGCACGGGCTCGGGATTTTCATGCTGGCCTTTCGCAGGGCATCCTTGGCTGTGAGAAAATTCGCGGCGTTTGTTGAGATCGAGATGATGGTCGTGCCGCGCTTGCAGCGAGCCGCCGTGCCGACGTTCTTTCCAAAGGCACAACGCATGCCCTGGGACACACGGTCAGCACCCGCACCGGTCGCCTGCTTGTTCTCGCGCAGGATGTGGTGGGGGTAGACGTGGACCCGGAGCGCGTAGCCCTCCTGGCCGGCCGCGGTGCGGATGGTCGAATTGGAAATTTGTCGCGCCGCCTCGAGCGCCGTGTGGCGCACCTGGCAGGATTCGTCGACGCTCATCGAGAGCACGACGGGGAATTCATCGGCCTCAGCGGCCGCACGGTTTCCCATGTGGAAGCGCATGATTCGGTTGTTTGGCACACCGCCAGTGTACTTGCGGCGGGTGTAGGCCTGCCCCTTGAGACGGCGGTACATCTTCGCGGGCTTGCGTGCCATACAACTTCCTCGGGCGACGGCGACCCAGAGCCCGTATATGAATGCATCCGGCCACCTACGGTGGAGGTCGGGTGCCGTTCAGTGGGCATGTTCTTCAACTTCCCCGTACCCATGGGTACTGTGTCGAATGCACTGGAGCGGCTGTTCGCCTTCGTCGACGCGCCGCGTGAGCGGCCCTATGTCTCGATGGGTGGATTCGTCGTCTTCATTATTCTGGGTGCAATTTGGACGGCCCAAGCCCAAGTTTTACCCGGTGTCTCGACAACAGAAACGGGCCTTCCGGGCCCATTGATCGACATCGAATGGAGTGATGATCATCATCTGGCGATCGCCATCGTCGACACGCCGGACGGCGAGCAACTGATGCTGCGAGACCTACGAGGTCAATGGACCGAAACCGATTGCCAGTGCAACGTGACCGCGGTCGGGGGTGGAGGAGAGATGTGGGTCATCGGTGGCCAAGATGGCTGGATGGCGGCGAAGGTGCCCGGAAATGCCGGATTGATGGTCCGAAGTCTCGAATGGCCCGCAGGTGAAGCGGGCGATATCCTCGCGCTTGATGGTGACCTGTACAGCGGTTGGATGATCGCAGCTCACGCCGGTGGAGAGCGCCGCGTTCACACCTATGTTGGCCTGACCGTCAGCGAGGGCGCTGTGGCCCCGATGGACTCGCTCATGATGCACGATATCGCGGTCGTCACAGGTGGGGCGCTGGTGATCGGTCACGATTTGGTCGGGGCCAACCCGGCCGCCGGCGCGAATGCGGAGGTCCTGCTCGATGCCGCAGCCACGGAGGGCGCACCGCAGCTGACCCTGATCCATCGTGGTGCCGGCACGCCTTTCCACACCGTGCTTTCCCTCGCCGAAGATAACCCCTGGTCCGGTGCCTTCATCGCGCTGGTCGGTGGTGAGAATGGCATCCATGGCGTCGCATCAGACCGTGGCCTGCACCGGATTCCCGGCACAGCGGGGACCCTCGCCTTTACCTCGGACGCCGAGGGAACGCTCTGGCTGCAGGGCGAGGATGGTCTGTCGACACTGACCTATGGTGAGGGTGTGGTCGACTCGAAGACGTTGCCAGCGGGCATCGAGGCCGATCTTGTGATCATGGACAGGGCCGGTGATCGAATCGTGCTCTTCAATGAAGACGCCTCGACCCGGGTGACCATCGATCCGACGGCTCAGGACTCGATATTGCACAGTTTGTCGCTGCTCGGGGATCTACTACTCGCGCTGGTCTTCCTCGCCTTCGTCACCCTCGGTGGACGCATGTTCCTACAGAAAGTCGAGGTCCTGTGAACCGTCCCGACCTCACTCGATCGATTCTGATTGAGCGATTTTGACGCCGATGAGGATGAGAATGAATCCGGCGAGCAGGCTCCAACCCAATTTTTCATCGAGAATCAGCCATCCGGAGAGGATGCCGAACACCGGTACGAGAAAGACGTAGGTGGCGGCCGCGGTCGGGCCGAGACGGTCCACGCCTTGAGCGAACCAGACGTAGGAGAGCACGGTCGAGAAGATGGCGAGGAAGAGAATCCAACCCCAGATCTCGGTCGAGGGCGTGACCCAGCCGAATTCAAGGAATTCATAGAGCACGAGAGGGAGCAGCATCAGCCAGCCGAAGAAGGAGGCCCAGACGATGATCGAGAGTGGGCTCGGCGCCGGTCGGAGGCGTTCTTCCGGTGTCTCAAGAAGTCGTTTGACAAGATTGGTCGAGGTCGCCCATGCGGCGGCGGCGAACATGATCAGCGCATCGCCGATGATGCGGGTCTCAAACGGGATGTCGACGTTGGGCGACCATCCGGTGACCACGGCGACCCCCGCCGCACCGATCGCCAACCCGAGTGCCAATCGCAGCGTCATCCGCCGGCCGAGCAGCGGGATGGCGAGGATGGCGGTGAAGACCGGGTTCAGGGTGATGATGAGACTGGCATCTCCAGCCGCGGTTCGGGCCATGCCCGTCATGAAGAATAACTGGTAGAGAGCAGTCGAAAAGAAGGCGATGATCAAGAGCCTTCTCAGGTCGCCTTTCTCGGGCAATCTCACGCGGGTTGCGAAGTCCGCATCGACCTCCAATCTCGTGCTATAAACCATGTAACTTAGGAGGCATGCTGAGGCGACAGCATAGCGAATCCAGGCTGCGGTTGCCGGTGGAATCTCGAGGGCGACAGCCCGGCCCGCAACCCAGCCCAATCCCCAGATCGCAACGACGAGAATGAGGAGGAAATGGGTGGTCGCATCATCCCACCACCGCCGCGCCATGCCGGGGTGCCTCCGCCGGGGCAACATGACCATTTCCACCGCAGGGATGTTCGTTCACGTAGTGAACGCTGCGCTTGGTTCATAGGCTGCCTCAAAGGTTGGTCGGGCCCATGGCCAAAGGACCGAGCATGCTCGACCAGTATGCGGCCATCAAGGCGGATCATCCCGACACCGTTCTGTTCTTCCGAATGGGAGATTTCTACGAGATGTTTCACGACGATGCCGTGGTCGCTGCCGAGGTGCTCGGCATCACCTTGACCAGTCGTGACAAAAACAGTGAGAATCCCGTGCCGATGGCCGGCGTTCCCTGGCATGCGGTCGAGGGCTATCTGCAGCGCATGCTGCGGGCTGGACACCGGGTGACGCTGTGCGAACAGGCCGAGGAATTGCAGCCCGGCGAGAAGATTCTGCGCCGGGTCGTGACCCGGGTCTACACCCCCGGTTCGCTGTACGAAGAGGAGTTGATCGGGGAGGACGGCAGCGCCTTGCTCGCTGCGGTCGTCTTGGAAGGTGATGGCTTGGGCATCGCCGTGATGGACCCGTCGAGCGGCCGTGCCATGTCGAGCGAATTCGACGGGCCGCAACGCTTTGCAAGGCTGCG
>CAVOCV010000055.1:0-9176 GCA_963694325.1 Candidatus Thalassarchaeaceae archaeon
TGGATATGCTCATATCCGCCTCGTCGGTCGACCGGTCGCCCAAGCCGGGGTGGCGTAGTTGGTGGCGCGTCGGACTCATAATCCGAAGGTCAGGGGTTCGAGCCCCCTTCCCGGCACTTTGAACGCTAACAATCGGTACCGTGCCGGGAAGGGATCTCTCACTTCGAAGGGTGATAATTTTTGATGCTTGTTCGAAGGCCCTAGTGCTATTCAGTGATGCTTTTTATGGTCTGAATCGCACTGGGTCTCTGAACAATTTTGTTTTTTTATTGGTTTGTTCAGAGATTCGGCCCCCTCCCCTGACTCTACTGTGAGATTCGGTTTGTTTCTCTGTGGAGTGAGGTTTGCTACACTGTGGGATGGTTGCATGTGCGTGCTCTCCCCTCCGAACGCATCATAGGCATCACTCCACCCCGAAGGGGTGAGGAACATGGTCGATCTCTCTACGGCGATGGCGGCTGCGGCGGCCAGCGACAAACGTCGCGGCGGCGGCCGAGACGGCGACAAAAAGCGTCCCGGCGGCAAGGTCGGCACCGAACCCTTCGACCCTGTCGATCATGTCGAGAAAGAGAAGGCGGACACCGCTTCGATGTGGCTGGTCCTCGTCTTTGCGGTAATCGTGGCCCTGTTGATGCGGTACGGTCTGATGCCCGTGCTCGAGGGTCCTGCCAGCGTGCTGTGGTCCCTGCCCCTCCTGCTCGTCTTCACCATTCCCACCCTGCACAAGATTCTGCTCCGAAAATTCGCCGAGCGCTACACCTTCGGCAACTGGTTCCGCGCCAGTTTTCTCTACATCTTCACCTGGCTCGCCATCAGTTTCATCGTCGTCAACCCCCCACTCGCTGACCTTTCACCACCCGAGGTGGCTGGCAAGGTCATCCTCATGGACATCGATGATCCCGACGCTTGGCAGACGCGCTCGGATTACATCGGCATGGAGGAGGGTGAAACAACCGCCGAACGCACGGGCTTTGCCTTTGCCGTTCGCGACAATCTCGACGCGATCGATGTTGAGATCTCGATTCGTTTGTTGCAGGATGGGCATGAAATCCAAACTTGGAACGGGACGGCGGGCGAGATGCGTGGCGATTGGGATGCGGTATCCTCGAATGTTTCGAAGGTCAAGTCCAAGGCGACCGATGTGCCCGTCCTGATCGAATTTGATGAGGGATTGAAGTTCGGTAGCACCTATACGGTCGAATTGACGATGAATCAGGACGGAGAACCTTGGGATTTGGAGAGGGTTCAGACTTGGACCTTCCAAGTTGGACCCCATCGAGCTTGATTCACTTTCAGGTGAAATCGGGCGACTGCGTCACTTTCACTTTCAATCCATTGACCTCTCCCCTGCAAAATGGGGTGGACCGGCAGCCCGGGCTGGGCAATTCACTCAGAGGGATGGAAGATGCTGAAGGAGAACACGATTGAACGATTGACAGACATGATGCATGACTTGGCACAGAAGGCTGCGGTACGCGATGCGGCCGACCTGTTGTGCTGGACACCACTCGCCCCGCTCATCCGGGCGGCGCGCCGGGCGCGGATCCAAGAGAATACCCGTGATATCCGCATGCGCCAAAAAGCAGCCAAACTTTGCGCAGAGGTACAGCGTGATCACGCCGACCTCCTCGTGCCGGCCTGGACTTGAACCCGCTTCAGCTGGCCAATCGGGCGCAAATCGACGCGGTCAACGCATCCAATTGAAGCGCCTCGCCACCGCCTTCGACCAAGCGGAAGTCGACCTCTGCCATCGTCTCGGTCAACTCCAATTTCTCGGACTCCGACAGAAATTCTGCGTCGTACAAGGCCCTGTGGAGTTGGTTGACCAGGTCCGTTCCGGCCAGACCAAATCCATCCAAAATGGTACGCAATCGACGGCGTGCGGGGTGGAATCCATCCTCACGACAGGCCAGGAGATAGCCGTGCAATTCCTCGGGGGGCGCCGTCGCCGTCGTCTCGTAGATCAGGGCCCTCGTCACGTGATTATCGAGGGATGAACTGACCTGCAGGGCGGTGATTGCACGGCGGAGATCCCCGAGGCTGACATGGACGATCGCATCGCAGGCCTCATCGTCGAGGCGGATGGATTCGGCTTTGGCCACGGCGATGATTTGGGCACGAACCTGATCATCGGCGAGCGGTCGGAATCGGAAGACGGCGCAGCGGGATTGAATCGGTTCGATGATTTTTGATGAATAGTTGCAGGAGAGAATGAATCGGCAGGTTTCGGCATATTGCTCCATGATGCGGCGCAACGCGCCTTGGGCATCGGCCGTCAGCGCGTCGGCCTCGTCGAGGAAGATGACTTTGAAATCGGCTCCGCCGAGCGGTGTCGTCCGTGCGAAGGTCTTGACTTTGGTACGGATTGATTCCAACTTTCGCTCGTCGCTCGCATTCATCTCGAGCATATTGCTGCGACCTTCCTCACCGAACACATCCCGGCACAGCGCCAACGCCGCCGTCGTCTTGCCTGTGCCCGGCGGCCCAGCGAATAAAAGGTGAGGAAACGATCCTCCATTGGCATAGACTGCGAGCCTGTCAACGGTCGCCGTCTGCCCTCGAATATCGCCCACGGTACGGGGCCGATGCTTCTCCACCCACATCGTCGACATTGAGAACAGACGCACCCTGCTGAGCGGGCGTCAATGAACCTATCCCACCCCCCCTGAACCCGGGTAGAAAACCCACTGTCACGGACCATACGTAGTATGGTCGAACGACCACAACCCTTGAACCGCAGGTCGGACTGTCAGGGCGCGAGGCCCATGACGAAAGGAGTAAACAACTGGAGTTCGACGGGAGGCGCCATCCTTCTGGTCAGCCTGATGCTGATGAGCACGTGGGTGAATGCCATCGATGTCGACAATGCCCTGGAGGATGAACCAGAGGTTCGATTCTCGATCCAAACTGAATCGTTCACATCGGACACCCAGACCAATTCGAGTCTGCCCGCCAATACCTACGGCAGTGCCCAGAATCTGTTCATCACCGATTACCCCGGTTTCACAGATGCGAGAATGCTGGCCAACTTCCCGTTGACCAGCCCGGGTGGCATGCCATCGGCCGCGATCGTCTCCGAGGCCACCCTCGACCTGTCGTGTCGCAAGATCGGCTTCATGGCGACCGGCGGCTCCTACCTCTATCCTGCCCTTCTGTTGACGGATTTCGATGAGTCGAATGCGAGCCACAACCTGTCCGACACCGGCACGGCGTGGAACGTGAGTGGAGCCAATGCCCTCGGCGTCGACCGCAACGAGTGGGAACCTGGCGCCCATGCCTCGGTTTCCAGCCGTTCAACCTTCACCCTCAACATCACGGCCTTGGTGCAGGAGTCACTGCGCAACGGCCAGTCCAACATGAGCATCATCATCTCGGGCATCGGCCAACCGGTCTTCTGCGCCTCGAGCGAACATCCGACCACATCCGAACGGCCGAGCATCGAGTTCACCTACACAATCGGCGCTGCCGCAACACAGGGCAGTGTGAACATCACTGGGCCGGAGGACGGCACCATCTTGGCTGACCCGACTGCCCTCGCCATCATGCCGGACCTCAATCCAACGGTGTCCTTCTCGAATCTCTCCAGCAGTAATCTCGAACTCCAATTCTCCAACAGCCCGGAGTATAGGGCCATCTCCGATGGCAACTGGGTGTGGAATTCCTGGGATAACCCCAATGCGTTCTCGATGACGAACGGCGAATTCGACACGCCGAACACGAACCTGACGAATGGCACTTGGGTGCACTTCCGCATGCGCTCAGTCAACAATTCAATCCTTGGGCCGTGGGTATCGGGATACTTCGGACTGACCGCCGAAATCGGTGATTACAATTCCCAGGGCCGGATGGAAGTCGTCCTGCGAAACGACTCTGTCGGCTTGGGCCTAGGCACGGTGCACGATACTTGGGTGAAGTCTGGCAACACATCCTACAACGGCGATGATGACTACCGCATGCGCGTCGGCAATTCGAACAACTCCTCAGAGGGTGATATGCACGCCTTCTTCCGTGTCAACATGGAATCGATTGTCATCCACGACAATGTGACGGTCCATGATGCGACCTTGAACATTCGACGGACCGATCGCACGGGAGAACCCATGATCTCGGCTTGGCTGATGGACCCCGCGACGGGCATGGTCTTCGACGAACTCAATTTCGCCAATTCCAGTCAGGGGAATACCTGGGTCGATGGTGGCCGGGACGACGTCACCGAATACGGCATCCTCGGCACCCTCAACGGCAACCAGACCTACTCCACCCTGACCTTCGATGCGACCTCGATCATCCAGGAGTACCTCTACGCTGGCCACACGGGCGATCTCGATTTCGTCCTCCAGGCGGTCGGTATCGCTGGTGAGGAGATCGAGATCGCGACCGGCGACGAGCCCTTCTCATATCGACCTCATCTCGATATCGAATACACCTGGGGCGATGGTACGGCGACACCTTCGCCCGCCGATGTCAAACCGGCTTCTGAATCCGCGGCTTGGGACTTGGTCAATTGGGCCTTGCAGAGCACGACCACCCCGACCCTGTCCTGGGATGCTTCGGCAGCCAGTCAGAGCGGCGGCACGCCCGCCGATGTCCTGATCGAACTGGTCAAATCTCCAGACGGGTTAGGATCGTCCATTCCCCTGCGCGCTGACAGCCGCACCGACAATGGATTCAATCTGTCCGCGGGTGAATACACCGTGCCGAGCTCTTGGGGACTCGATTTTGCACGCACCTATATCTGGCGCATTCAAATGATTGAGGACGATGAACGCGGACCGTTCAACAACGCCGCGCTATTCATCTCTCAAATCAATTCGACAGGCCTTGGAGGCGGTGAACATGAACTGCGCTACACCCATGGCAATGGGACGACGAATGAGCCGGGACTACAATTGCCGAGCTGCAGCGACCTGACCCTCGAATCGGGTGGGGCATCGGGTACGAATTTGGATGGGCAGGACCTCACCGCATCCACCACCCAGGTGGTTCTCGTCGGCTGTGACCTGAGTTCCCATGCCTTGCCAGACGGCCTCGCCGTCATCTCCGCCACCTTGCGATTGCGGACCCATCAGTACTCGGGTCTCATGACCTTTGCGATTCCGATGACCGTGCACGAGAGTGCCGAACACGCTTGGGGTGAAACCACGGCGAATTGGAACACCACCAATGGAACCCGCCTGTGGAACGGACTGGGCGCATCGGGCAGTGAACGCGTCCAGGCTCTGGACGCCACCGATGTGAGGTACGACAGCACCTGGTATGAGTGGAATGTCACCGCCGCGGTCCAGTCGTCGATGCGCGCCGGCTCGTTGATCGACTTCATCCTGACCTCGGCTCACACATCTCCGGTCACCTTCTACGACCGGTCGAGCAATTACAAACCCGAATTGGTGATCGTCTACACGAACGGTTCGAACGCGGCGCCTTCCGTGGCCTCGGGTCTGACCCCGGGCAATGGGGACTGGATCCTCTCCGGCGATGTCCAATTCGCCGTCGACCAGACACCGACCTTGTCATGGAATGGCACGAGCACACCCCCCGCCAATGGCTGGGAGGTCCAGGTGGATGGAGACTCGAACTTCGGCTCCTCCGCCCTCTTGTCCTTCGCTTCCTGGATTGACACCTCGGCCTTCAACGGCTTCAATTTCACCATCCCGAACAGCCTGTCCGCCGGTGAGACCTTCCACTGGCGTGTGCGCGGCATTTCGGCATCTGGACAGATTGGATTGTGGTCGGCCGGAACGAATTTCGTTGTGCCTAGCATTTCCGTCAGCCAGAATGACACCAATACCTACACCGTCGACCTCGGTCATGGCACCGTCCTCGCCGACGCCAGCATGCCTCTCTTCGAAGACACCTGGGTCACCGGCTGGGTGCCGGATCGCAACGATACCCACGGTGATGAAACCACCCTGTACCTCTCCGGGTCTGGACCTTCGAATGCCCTCTTCCGCTTCCCCATCGACGGTGCCGGCGCCCTGCCGCACCCGAGCGGTGGGCGGCTGATCGGCGCGAACATCGAGATTTATGTCTACGACACGAACAACAGCGGGCCGCGCCTCTCGGTGCACGAGGTCCTCGTGCCGTGGACCGCGGACGATGCGACCGGTATGATCTACAACGCGACGACGAACTGGTCCGCCGCCGCTGGCGGCGGTTCATTGGACCGCAGCGAGTTGGTCGATGTGACCTCATCTCTCAGTTCGGGCAATCGATACAGCCTCGACTTCACCGAGATTGCCCAAGGGGCGATCGCACGCGGCGATACACATGTCAGCCTGATGCTGAGTGTCGATGCCGGCTCTCAACAACACCTCGTCATCGGCAGCGTCGACAATCTGTTCGGCGCCAACCGACCGACCGTCCAGTTGACCTGGCGCAATGGCTCGGGCACCTCGCCCACCGTCGCCGGCACCCTCACCGGTCCGACCGATGGCAGCATCCAGTGGGATCCGACCACACACGCGATGATTTCCGAGGATCGACCCACCCTGTCTTGGACGCACCCGAATTCAGCGAACATCTCGGATTGGCGTGTCTTCGTCTACGATGAGCAACTGGGCATCCGAGCGGGCTATGAGATCGCTGACAGCCGCACCGACAGCGGCTTCGACCTGACAAATCTCACCTGGCGACAGGCAACATCATTCTCCGTGAATGAGGAATACCGATGGTTCGTCCAGCCGATTGATGACGACATGCTCGGCCCACGTTCCGTATCTCGAACCTTCATCGTCCCCACCGACCTCGGCGATGAGACCAACAGCACGGATGCCTGGACCAGGATTTCCAATGGCAATGCCCACAAAGACAGCGGTTCCTTCGACATGACAGAGGCGCTGTACATCGATTCCTGTACGTCGAACTCCAATTATGGTAGCAGCAACGTCGGCATGATGGTGGGGCGATCAAACGGGGGCCCTTCCTGCGGTCAACACGAATCGCGCAGCTTGATTCGCTTCGACATCTCCAACATTCCGATTCACAACAATGACCCTTGGCAGGTCATCACTGCAAGCGTGAATCTCTACCGCTATGGCGGATCGAGTACCTATGACACCGACGTCTCAATCTCCAATGTGCGCTGTGACTGGGCCCAGTACTCGGTCACGTGGAACTCCTGTTACACGAACAATACTTGGCAGAACGGTGGCGCCGGTGGCGCCAACGATGCAGACATGCCGACGTCGACGACCAACGTCAGTGGCAATGGCTGGTATTCTTGGGATGTGACCAACCTGCTGCAACAGGCACGCATGGATGGCTCGGATACGCTGAACCTTCTGCTGCGTTCCGAGGACCCGAATCTCAACGCACGCCACGCCTTTGTCGACGAGCATGACAACAGTCTATTCAACGGACGCCCCCTCCTCTCGTTCGATACCCGGAGCGGGTCACAGACCGTACCAGCCGACCCGGTTGTCACCTCACCTTCGCCCGGCACGGCCCACACGATGTGGGATACGACCGCCATGCGACCGACACCGATCGACCCGATGAGCATCAGCTGGACGCATAGTGCACCCGGCGATATCGATGCTTGGCAACTTCAGGGCTCGCTAGATTCGCGATTCAGTGCCGAGGATTCAACCTGGTTGTACGATTCGAGTGACAGTGGGTCCTACAACGGCACCTTCAATCTGGCCAACCTCACCTACACCAACCCCTCCAATGTGGATTTCGGGGACAACTGGATGTTCAGCCGCATCCGAGCCGTCGAAGATGGGCGCTATTCTAACTGGAGTGAAGCGGGCCCGTTCCGCGTTCCCGATGAACAGGGCAGCGATGACGGCGCGGGCAATTACACCGTGACCATGAGTCGCGGCAAAGTCTTCGTCGACACGGGAGTGCTGCCGAGCATGCCCGACACATGGATTGGCTCGAATACCATCGGGCAGTACCAGAACCACGGCTCGACCTCGACCATCGCGGTCGGCGTCGACCCTTCTTCCTCCGCCCACGATGCGGTCGGACTGGTCGAGGTAGATCTGGCCGAGTATCCCTATCCCGCAACGATGCTACCTACCGCGGTCACGCTGCGAATGTATGTCGCAAGCATCACCGGCTCAGGTGCACACAGCATCAGCATCCACGATTGCGCATCGTGGTCTGAGAGCACGGTGACGTGGAGCTCGTTCAATCCCAATACCCAGTGCAACAGCACAGCGTCCTCTTCGATGACCTCGACGAGCACGACGAGTGGTGTCTGGTACGAATGGGACGTGACTGGACTGGCGCGAAGCGCATGGGCCGGCACCGGCGTTATGTCGATGGCGCTGATGACCTCTTGGACCGGCACCATCGACCTGACCTCGGCGGATGGGTCTACCACCTATGGACCCCAACTCATCCTCGAATATGTCGACAATCCAAACGGGGCAACCCCGCCCAATCAGGTCTCACTTGTATGGCCGGACCACCTCGGTGTCGTCTATGGTGAGGATGCATCGAATCCATACATCCTCGATGTCGACCCCCGACCCGACTTGGCTTGGGATTCACTCTCGGATGCGACGGGCTACATCCTGCGCCTGAGCAATGCGTCCGGCACCCAGACATACAAATCCTGGGAGAGCGCGAACAACACGGCGCCGGCGGGCTTCAACATCGGCTCAACCGCCTCGACCTGGACGCCCGATTTCGATATGGCTGCGGGCGAGATTTACACATGGTCCGTGCAAGCGCTGAACAATTCCGTGCCCGGTGCGCGTTCCGTCCCGTGGACTTTTGGCGTCGGTGACCCCACCATGACCAACGAAGGAAATCACGTCTACAGCACGCTATTGCGTGAAGGCAACGATGTGCCGACGTTGAATCACTTCCCAATCGATGATACCCACATCAGCGAGGGTGCGGTCAATTCGGCCAGTGGCAGCGATTCGCTCGAGATTGGCATCGGCTGTGACAACGGCCTGTCAAACTACACCTACCGCTGCTACGGCCTGTATCAAATCGACATGAGCCAGATGCCCATTCACGACGATATGAATCCTCACTCAGCCACCCTCAGTGTGTACGTCAATGGCATCACCGAGTATGCCGTGGCCAATTACATGGACCTCACAGCCTATGCTGTCCTGAATCCGTATTACGAGGAGAACGGGGCGACATGGAATTCGGCGGCGACGGGTGTGAACTGGGCGGCCCCCGGTCTACAACCCGGCATCGACCGCGGCACG
>CAVOCV010000056.1:0-9164 GCA_963694325.1 Candidatus Thalassarchaeaceae archaeon
AGTCCATCCCGGCGACTGATGACCTCGCTAGGGAGGTCGACCTTGGCCTCGACATCCCCGGCGCGATCTGCCGCGAAGTCCATGCCCTGCTTGGTCAATCGATTCGAATCTTGCTCGGCGATCGCTCCCACCTCGGTGGGGCTGATGTGGAGCAGGCCATCTTTGGTGTGCAGGCTCGGACGGACCTGCCGCTTGGCATTGCCGCGGTGATTGACCGTCGCCGCCTTCGGGCCCTTGGATGGCACAGGGAGTGACACGGGGGGTGGCATGGGTTGTGGTTCGGGGACAGGTGTGGGGGCTTCCACGTCTTCGACGACGGGTGCCGGTGCGCTGTTCACGGCCGGTTCAGTCTCGACTTCATCCCGATTCGCAGAAGGTAATGTCGCCCATTCTGGGAGATTGACATCGGCCGCCTCGGCGGTTGGGATGTGAACATCGGCAACCTCGGCCATGCGCTCCTCACGCCAGGCATCGACCACGCCGCTGATCGACCAGCGGTGCGCAGCCGAATCGGTCGGCGCGGTCGCCGGCGCCGCGGGTGCGGCGACGATGGGCGCGGGCACCTCGATCGACGCCCAATCGTCCGAGCAGAATGGATGGCCCTCGAGCCGCGCCGGCCGTGCAGCCCAACGGGCGACACGCGCGGCATCCAGACAATCGACCTCGCGCAAGAGCACGGCGCGTTCCTGGGCATCGAAGACGTCGAGGTCGACAGGGATCAGGAGCAGGTGATCGGCGATGGTCACGGTATCGACCAGGGTTCGAATCAGGTCGAGGGTGCGGTCGAATCCATGCATGCCGGCGAGGAATTCCATGCCATCGAGCAGGATGCAGGCGCGCTTCGACCCGAAGAGGAATGCGTCGATGCTCCGGCGTACCTCTTCCAATGTCGGATTGAGGACGCTCTCGCCCTCGCCCTTTTCGGTCAACCATACCGATGAGGCTGCGGGCAGTCCCGCCTCCTGTTCGAGCCGTTGGGTTGGCATCCGCGAGAGGACAAGCAAGGGATGGCCAATGCCGCCGAGGTGGGCGACCATGGCCATGGATTCAGCCGGTGAGGCCGCATCGACGATGGCGACCATGCCCGGCAGAAGTTCGCTGCCAGGATGGAAAGGCAGGGGGGGCAGGTCGGCAAAGACGGCATGCGAATCATCCTCGGGAGTTTCCTCGGGCATCCACGCATCGAGGCGCTTCCACTCGCGTCGCACGCGTTGACGGCGCTGCCACCAAACCTCGGCTTCACCACCATCACCCCAGGGCAGGGTTTCGCCTTCGTCGAAATAGAGGCGAGCCAAGGGGTGAAGATCCTCGATGAGGTCGAGATCGACACCGGAATGACGGGTCAGGCGACTGCCTTCGAGCGCGGCTGCCTCCTGCATCGCGCCGAGTGCGACGTGGGCGATCAACAATTGACCATCCTCGCCTTCGTACAAGGCCATCGAAGGGATGCCGTCTCGGACGGTGATCTGGCCCACGGCACCGCCTAGGGCACCGACCTCACAGCGCAGATAGCCCGATTCGACACGCTTCTGCATGTCGACCAAGAGGAGTTCGAGAACGCCGGTGCCTCCGCGCCGCGTCTCACTCACTTCGCCCTTTGGTAACTCGACCATCCACTCACCGACGCTCCGCGTCCCTTGAATCGCCTCTTGAACCAACCGCCCCCCAAAGGGGGCGGGGTGGCGATTCGTGGAGAGGTCGTTCCAAGCCGTCGGGTTGAAGCGCCATGGGGGTGTGGAAGGTGACATGAGTCGCGTCGTCTCCTTCAGCCTTGACGAGGGCTTGGCCAAGGAACTCGACCGCATGGTCGCAGACCTAGCGTATGGCAATCGCTCGGGCCTTGCCCGGGATGCAATCCGCGCCTTCCTCGCCGAACGTCGCGCCGAGATGCACACCGAGGCCGACCCCGACAATCAGGTCGAGGGCGTCATCATCCTCTATTTCCAACACGAGGCGGAGAAGCGGCTGCTCGCCCACCGCCACGACACCGACATCCACGTCCACTCCGCCACCCACACCTGCCTTGCGGACAGCCACACATGTGTCGACACATTGCTCGTCACGGGCAGCCACGGGGCGATCGTCGAGAAGGTCACGGCATACCAGGCCATCGAGGGCGTGGATGAGGCCCGATTCATCATTGCACCGCACCGCGAGGACGGCTGTTGCTGATGCTCTCCGAGCCACAACAGATCTGGCTCGATGCGGGTGTTACGAATTTCAATGTCGGTCGATTCTGGCATGCGCACGAGGATTGGGAGGACCTGTGGAAATCCCTCAAGGGGAATACACCTCAACCACAGGTTGACGGGGTCCAAGGTCTCATCCAAATCGCCGCCATGCTGCTCAATCACGAACGTCAGAAGGCCCGTGGCGTGACCAATCTGTGGACCAAGGCGAGCGCCAAGCTCGTCCCGGTCAGGGATGGGTTATTCGGCTTAGATGTGGCCAGTCTATACGCCCAGACCGAACCGTTTCATCGAGATGTTGAGCGGTTTGAACTGACACCCTCGACGGTTCGCGTCGAGCGGCAATCTTGAGAGGTGTCAACCGATGGAGCCAACGATGCATCCGGACGGGACACGGCTGCTCGCCGACACCGAAATCGGCGATGAATGGTTGGCTTCTTCGCAAGCCTATCGGACAGCCCTGCTCCTTTCACTGCCCGGAATGCTCGCGATCTTCTTCCTGCCGATGACTCAATTCATCGTATTCACCATCGCCCTCTGTGCCTCAATGCTCCTCATCGCCAACCGAAAATTGGCCATAAAACGAATGGATACCGGCCGGATTTCCTTGGGGCGTGGCCACCCGTGGCACGATGAGGAAACCACGGGTGAGACCACGGTGTCCGTTCTCGACATGGATGGTGTCTGGCAGGCCTTGCCCAACGGCGCTCGAATTTTCGCCATGAAAGATCCAATCCTCGGCAAGACCTTGCTCAGGAATGGAGATTCAGATGGTAAAGTACTGGTCAGGATGCTGGAGGCTGGATCCGCGTTCATCACCCTGTTGAATATGGCACAGGCCTTGGCACAAGCCCAAGATCTCGAGATCGGCGCCGCCGACCCATTCGAGGTTGCGCGCGACCGAGAAAACACCGCTGAAGGCATGCTCGAGCGCGAGTGGGAGAATACTGACGAAGGTGGAATCGAATACGAGCCCGGCGCATTGATTCGAGCCCTAAAACGCAAGACTTCGGGTGAATGAACACCCCCAAGACCATAGGAGTTGGTCAGGGCGCGAAGCGCCCGATGGACTGGCGAGAACGGTTGTCTGAGCTGCCGCCAGAGCAGCGCCTTCTGCTCCAAGGTGGCAGCCTCTCTCAGCGATTCACACGCCATTCTCTGGGCCTGACCCATCCGGCCCTCGTCGGGGGATTCTACGGCCTGCTGATCTCGGTGACGCTGCTCCTGCCGATGGGCTACCAGAAAGGATTCTCTGAGGATACCTTGCGCGCTTGGGCCTTCATCGGCATTCTCATCATTCTCATGGGTGCAATCATTGGACACTTCTCCCTGATCGTCTCCAAGCTCATTCGCCGACCGCCTGTTTCGCTGCCCCGTTCACTGGTCTATCCGCTGCCGTTCATCGGGCTGACCCTGTTCACCGTGATGCTGGTGACCGATATCGAAGATGGTCGTGGAGACCTCATCAGCGATTGGGCCCATTACCTCTCGATGATTCTGATGCTCGCGCCCGGGCCGGTCTATGTGCACATGTCCTGGGCGCCACGTTGGCGCCTCCTCTGCAGACTCGAGGAGGGGCTCGACCCCTTCGATGGTGCCGTTCCAGTATCCCTACGCGCAGAGGAGGGATCCCTCAATGGTGATGTGGACATGGACCAAGCGATCGAGGACCTCAATGAGGATCCACCCCTGTTGAACGGGGCCGACAGTGAAGAGTGATTCAGATCAGGCCGACGGCGCGGCCCGCACTCTCGTAGGCGGCGAGAATTGTGTCGAGTTGAGCATCGGACAGGCCCGCAGACAATTGATTTCTGACCCGGGCCGCATCGCGCGCCACCATCGGGAAGACGATCGCTCCTGCGACAATGCCTCGCTCGGCCAAGGCCGTGACGAGTGCCTTTGCCTTGGCGCTCTCTCCACACATGACGGGGATGATGGGGGTGGTTGAAACGCCGAGGTCGAAGCCGAGGCTGGCCATCTCGCGACGGAATCGGTCGGTATTCGCCCACAGGCGTGCATGATGCTCAGGCTCGGTCATCAGGACTTCGACAGCGGCTTTCTGGGCCGCGGCCACGCCGGGCGGTTGGCTGCCCGACAGCAACCAGGACCGGCTGTGATTGAGTGCGTGAAGGCGCATCTGGGCGCTGCCCGCGACGATGCCGCCCTGCACGCCGAGGGCCTTGGAAAAGGAGCCGATCTCGAAGTCGACCCGTCCCTGTAGCCCGAAATGGTCGACGATGCCCGCGCCCGTCTTGCCCATCACGCCCTCGCCGTGGCAATCGTCGACGTAGACCATCGCATCGTGGGCCTCGGCCAATTCGGTGATCTCGTCGAGTGGACAGACATCGCCATCCATGCTGAAGACCCCATCCGTGATGATGAGTTTGCGATCTGCGCCAGCGTGCTCCTTGAGCGCGGCTTCAAGACCCGCCATGTCATTGTGAGGATAGACGGCGCGCTGGGCCTTGGTCAGGCGAACACCATCGATGATCGAGCCATGATTCAACTCGTCTGAAATGATGACGTCCTGCTTGCCTTGGACCAGGGTCGGAATCAGACCGACATTTGCGGTGTATCCAGCACTATAGATGAGGCTCGCCTCGACCCCTTTGAACTTCGCCACCGCTTCCTCGGCGGCGAGGTGGATGTCCATCGTGCCCGATATGGCGCGTACAGAACCGCTTCCCGCGCCATATTTCTCGGTCGCTTCAAGCATCGCAGCGACGACTTTCGGGTGGGTTGTGAGATTGAGATAATTGTTGGCGGAGAGCATGATCATCCGGGTTCCATCGACGGTGACCTCGGCCTCATTCGCCCCTTGCAGGGTCGGCGGCTCCCAATTGAGCCCGGCCTCGACCAGGGCTTCGTATCGCGCCGCCATCCACCTGTGGTCGCGCGCCATGTTCGTAGCGAGGAGTGGAGTGGCTGTTCTTCTTTGCGCCACCTTCATGTCCGTGAACCACAGCCAATGAACGATGCCCGTGCAGGTCACCGTCCTCGGCTCCGCCCAAGATGGTGGTGTGCCTCAACCCGGTTGTGTGCTCGACTGTTGCCGCAGTGTTGAGGTCGAACGATTTCCCGTCGCCCTCGGCATCACGGCCGCCGACGGCTCCACCCACCTGATCGAAGCGAGCCGTGAACTCGGCAGACAGATGCGACTGTGGGGCGTGGACCGAATCGACACCGTGAGCCTGTCCCATGCCCATCTCGGCCACGTCGATGGATTGGGTCTATTCGGCCGCGAGGTCATGAACGTAGCTCCTCGATTGCATTGCAGTGCATCATTTGCGACCTTGCTCTCTGAAACGCCCGCTTGGTCAACCCTGCCCTTCGATGTGCACATCTGGGACGGGGCCTATACACCACTGGAGGGATGTGGATTCACCATCGAGCCGGTCCCGGTTCCCCACCGTGCCGAACTCTCCGACAACCATGCACTCATCATCCAAGGACCCGAGAAGCGATTGCTCTTCATGCCCGACCACGACGATTGGAACCAGACCCTCGACAGCATGGACCTGCGCGATTGGCTGAATCATCTGAGAATTGACATCGCCCTCATCGACGGCACCTTCTGGAGCGCGGATGAATTGCGCCACCGCGACATGTCAGACATCCCTCACCCACCGGTGCAGGAGACCTTGGCCCTCCTCGGCAAGAGACGCGAAGGCGACGGAGATGTCCTATTCTTCCATCTGAATCACACGAATCCCCTGTGTTTTTCCGAATCGGATGAACGCCGTGAACTCCGTTCGATGGGATGGAACATCGCGGAGGAAGGCGATGTCTTCACCCTCTGAATCATTATCAACGGGAGGCGCACGCCTGTGCCCCATGGAGTTGTCAGGAACCGTGAGCAGTGGCCTTGGCCGCGCCCACGTCTTCATGGCACAGGCCCATTATCAAGAGCAGTTCAAGCAATTGATCGGTGCGACGGCTTGGCCGGGCACACTGAATGTTCACGTCGACGGTTCAGACCTGTCAGATTATGTCGCACTGCGCGACCTCTCCGGCATCGATACGTTGGAGATCGCCGAAGAGATTCGAGCAGCCGCTTCGCGTGTCGACCTCTCAGCCGTCGTCGAACATCGGGTGCGCGGCTTCCTACGCGAGGGGCGCTCCTTCGGGGGTGCGACCGCATTCTTGGCGACGATCAGAGCCAAAGGCCACGAACCGCTCGATTGCGCCATTCTGATCCCGGACCTGACCCGGCATGTCGACGTGGTCGAAGTGATCGCCACCGCATTCCTGAGAGAAGCGTTGGATTTGGTTGATGGCGACGCCGTCAGTCTTCAACTCAAGTAATGCAGCCAAGCCGACCGGTGCAGGATGTCCTGTTCATTGCGGGCTTTGCCCATCCACAATGGGTAGCGGCGACCACGTGGCTGCTCCTCGGCGATCAGCGGGATGTCAAATCCATCTGGAACCAGTCCGGAGGCCTCGGCGTGGTGAATCGACCAGAGGGTCAGCCACTCGGCCTCGGACCGTCCGAAGTTCACCGTGACCTCAGGTTGCGACAGGGCGCGTTTGACCTCCTCGATGCTGAGTCGGTCTTGGGCGAGGCCGAGTATGGCCGACGCGATGCGGCGCACCTGATTCCAAACGAATCCCTCGGCCTCGATCTCGAATCCCAGCACCCCACCTTCGGCGTCGAGCCACGGCTTGCAGACGAGCACACGCTTGATCGTCTGGCGCCCTTCGATGGGACGGCAGAAATTCAGGAAATCGTGTTCACCGACGAAGATGTCACACCACACTGCCAGCGCCTCTTGAGACACGGTGGGCCAACCCTGCATCGCTTGCAAGCGATACAGATAGCTGCGCGATACCGCATTGCGCGTGCGAAAATCCGGCGCCATTCGATGGGCGGCGAATACGCGTACATCGGTCCCGATCTGATCGTTCAGTGCCGTGATGACTCCATATTCGCCAACCTTCTCCCAAATCGATTCGGCTAGATCGAAGGATGCGATGTTCATGTGGGCATCGACCCCGGCATCGGTGCGACTGCAAAAGCTGACGGGATGCGTGCCCTCCGCACACCAGGTCAGTGTGATCAAAGCGGCTTCGAGTTCACCCTGAACGGTGCGAACCCGCGGTTGAACCTGAGAGCCTGAGAAGTCGCGGCCGAGATACCCGAGCGCGATGGCGAGGCGCACCACCATGGGCCCACACTCACTCGGTGAGCAGTTCGATGACGGTGCCGGTCGAGACGAAACCGAGGCCGGTGATCGCCCATTCAACCGCCGTCTTGAGGTATTTCTGTGCCATCGGATGGCTGCGGTCCCCGAGGGTCTGCATCTCGACGACCTCGACCAGTTGGCGGGCGGCCTCGTACAGCATGTCGTTGACGTCGACCTCTTGGGCGTCGGCCATCTCTAGGAGACGATTGTACTCCTTGACCGCCGCGGGAACGCGATTGCAATCCAAGCAGAAGGAGGCGAAGGAGGCGACGATCTCGAGGTTGTCCGGGTCGAGTTTCATCGCGTCCTTGTAGCGCTTGCGAATGAGGCCGGGATTGACCTCGTCGTTTGTGTTCTCGGTGTGCTCCATGAAAGCGGCCTCGGCCCAGCCATAGTGGCCCGCATGATTGTCGGGCTCCGACTCGATCAAACTCTCGAACACGGTCATCGCACCGAGGAAGTCACCGGTGGACATGGCCTGCGCGGCCTGTAGCATGATTTCTTCTGACATCGAACCCCACGGGGTTGAATCGCCTCTATGAAGGAGTCGGCCTTGTTCTGTCGACTCACATGTCGTCGAGCAACTCATCGAGCGCATCGATCTCGTCATCGCTCTCCTCTTCGGAGGTGACGGGTTCTGGGACGTTCAAGGGGACTTCCGCCTCGTGTTCGTGGCGGCTGACCAGGCGGATGCTCTCCTCCAATTCGGTCAGGAGTTTGTTGACCTTGACCGGCTTGCGGATGCCGAAGAGGCAGTCCTGAGGCTCCTCGTCATTGATGTCCTGCCGGGTGCGCTGGGCGGACAGGACGATGATGAAGATGCGGAAAAATCGGCGGATGAGGCCGACGCCGGCGGTCGAGGCCATGGCAACATCGGCTGCGGTCGAGACCGAGACGGCGGTGCTCTCCGAGGAGATGCCGAAGCCCGAGCCTGTCAAGCCATTGATGGTGCCGAAGCCGAAAATGGTCCCGAGCAGGCTGCGGTTCAGAGTGCGATTCTCAATCTTGGAGAGCGGGATGCGGTGTTCGCGGTGCTTGTTGACCACATCGAACACGAAGTCCTTGCGCATGTAGAGGGCGCGGGTCGAAATCGCATAGGAAAACGAGCGCTGGAAGATGATGGTCAGCACCAACAAGACGCTGGAGTAAACGACACCGAGCCAGAAATACCAGCCGTCAGACCACGAGGGCAGGAATCCATCCATCGGCTTGTCGAGCAGATCCGCGATCCAGACAATGGTGTCCTCCAGCACGAATGCGAGCGGGGTGAAGGTGACGACGAACAGGGAGACTGTGTACCATCGGCCGCTGGTCGAGAAGTTGAGGAAGCGGTTTGCCCACAGCAGGCCGAACATGGCGACGACGAAGCCGAGCATGCCGAACAGATCGACGATGCTGAAGAGGGGATCCAAGATACTGACGAGGGTGCCGGATTGGTCATCCGCCTCGGGGCCACCACCGCCGCTGGCCGCCCACCATAGCATGTGGATGCCGAAGACCATGCCGACGAGTAGGTATCGTCCATAGAACGACAGGATGGTTGGCTTGGCCGCATAGACTGCCTCCTCCTCTGTGCTCATACCATACTTGGTGTGAACAGCATCGCAATCCAGTCCTTCACTCATCTCTTCAACGATTCCCATCTCAACACCTCATTCGAATCGCCCGCGTTCCCACGGACGAATTGGGTTCAGACTGCGCCGTATTTCATGGTATTGAATTGAAGGGCTGTAATGAATCAGTGCAACAAGCCCCACGCATGCTCCGCGTTGCCATGTACCCAGTCGAAGTC
>CAVOCV010000057.1:0-9088 GCA_963694325.1 Candidatus Thalassarchaeaceae archaeon
ATCAAATCCAGAGGCGGACAGGCTGTTGAACAGCAATCCCTTCCACTCACCGAGTGGAAAGGAAGGAAGGTCGTCTGAAGGCGATGGGAAGTTGGCGACCTCATCGAATTCCGGCATGTTGCGAAAGGTCCCATCGAGTCCGAAAGTGCGGCCATGATAGGGGCATTGTAGGCGCTTCTCATCCGGAGAATTGCACACGAGCATGCCGCGGTGGGTGCATACATTCGAGAGACAGCGAACCTCATCCGAGGCGGTGAGGATCATTGGTTCGCGCAATGCATTGTCGACCGGCATCACCGTTGACAACTGTGAACGATGAGCAGCGAAATGCCATTCAGAAGAAAAAACTGAGATGATTTCAGCGAACAGGTCTGCATCGGTGTAGAATCTCGATGGCAGCGTCTGCGCCTTGCGAATATCGGCATCGATTAGCGACATCGCCTCACCTCAGAGATCGAGGTCGCCGCGGATGAATTTGATGTAGCGCTGTTCCTCGTTTGATTCGAAGGGATGGGCGCCGATGTTCACCTGATAGGCGATGCCGACCCAGGTTCCATCCGGACTGATCACGGTCTCGAAGAAGTCGTGCAGCGCGTGGGTATCGCCATTGTCCGCCTCGTACTGTGTGACCCGATGCAGAACCTCGGGTGTGCCGTCGGCATTGCGTGCTGCAATCTGGTAGTCGAAGGTGTCGTTGGCGTGGGGTTCACGGATGGCGCCGCTGTAGAGATACCATTCTTGGCCGGCGACATAGTCGCCTGGCGCCGTGTTGTCGAAGGGGATGCCGTAGAAGCTGACGACGGTGACATTGTCCTCGCTGATGCTGACGAAGGGATACATCGTGATGCCATCCCAATCCGTGGGTGTGATGTCCCAGTTCTCCCAGGTCGCGCCGCGGTCGTATGACATGGCCATGCGCACAGCCCATTCTCCTGTACCGCCGTTAGGGCAGTCCGCCCAGACGACCGCAACGGTGCCGACGCCGTTGGTCTCGACCACAGGATAGCCCTCGGGGCAATTGCCCTCGCGCGGACCGACATTGATCGGGTCGTTCCAAGTCAGTCCGGTATCATTCGAGATGCGCACCAGGACGTGGCCGGTGTTGGTGTCGGCGTTCTCTTGGGCGACGAAGACGTGTGTGCCACTGCGCTCGGGGGCAATCGTCGACCAGCCGCCGGGCATCGAGTAACACTGGGACCATTGCTGGCCGCCGTCGTCGCTTCGGTAGTACCAGTAGCGGGCCGGTCCATTGCTGCAGTCCTGGATGCCAACCCCGGAGTTTCCGAGGTAGTGGACGATGCCGTTGTTCTGGGCCTGGATCCAAGGCCGGTCATCCGCGGCCATCGAGTATTGACGGTCGCAGAATCCGCTCTCGAAGGTATTCCCTCCATCCGAAAAGATGTGGATCCAATTGTCCTCCAGATAGGTGTCGAGGTAGTAGATTCTGTCGAGTGCATCCACAGCGATATCACCCTCATCACCGAGGCAGGCCGAGCCGGAGGCACCGTTGGTGACCTGTCCTTCAAGGATGGTCCCCGGGGTCTCCTCGAAGTTGTCTGCGATGCCCCAGGTCGTGCCATTGTCATTGGAGATCCAGAACCATGAGGCGAAGTAATCCCAGCTCGTCATGTAATCCGACAGGCAGGCGCCGTCGGGGTAGATGTGCGGTTCGCCACTCAATGGATTGGCCAAACCGCCGTCGGGAGAGGACCAGCGCAGATCTTTGTGCGCCGTGATGAACATGTTGCCGTGGCCATCGATGGCGAGGCTCGGCTCGTAGCCGATGCCGTATTCGGGCAGGTCTTGGCCGTTCTGCGGGTCGATGCAATCCGCGTCTCGGGGCATGTAGATCGAGTCACCCCATGCGATGTCGACGATCGAGCCCGGCCCGGTGTCGCGGCTGTCATTCCCACCGATCAGGGTTGAGCCCCACATCGCTGCAAGGATGGTGAAGGCGATGACCACAGCGCCGGTGGCGCCGAGTGCGAGGTCCAGTTGGCGCTTTTGTCGGGTTTCATCCGCATCCATCAAGCCGTCGAGGACGGCCTCGTAGACCTCATCCTCATCGATGAGTTCGGCTTCCCACAACCCCTCTGACACGGTGATGCCTGCACGCCTTTGTGTCATGAACCCGCCGATTCCTCGGTTGGGCGCCCGTAGGGCGCAGTCTCACTTGACCAGAGAGAAGGAGCCGGTCAGGGCATCGATGCTGTGACGTGGGCCGGGTCCAAGACCGACCACGGTCACCGTGCCGGCGGGAATCTCAGTATGGCCCGCATCGCGGACCATGTAGGCGACGATGCCGGCGGCTTGGGCCTCGCCGAACATTCGTTTGAGTGCATCGAGGTGGGGCGCGGCGACAACGATTTTTCGCGCCCCATCGTTGCGCCAAGATTCCAATTGTCGCGGGCAATCCCGCTTCGCCTTCAGCGCGCATTCGACCGCGGCGTGCCCACATTGGGCAGCGAGTTTTCCCTTCGATAACGAGAGGTCTTTGCGGGTGACGAGCACCATGGTCAGAGGGTCGGGTTTTCGCGCCATTCTCAGTCCTCCACATCCAATCTCGGGATGCTCGCCAAGGGGTCCTCGGGCGCCTTGCCTGAATCCTTTGCGCCGGCGAGGAATGCTTCCCTGACGAGGGTATCCTCGGGCAGGTCGGGCAACCAACGACCGGCCTCATGGCGTCGATGTAACCACAATAGGCGGTGCAGACTCGGGGCCAACCACAGGGTGAACAGCACATTGCCGACCGCGTGCAGCGCATCGAAGATGAGCCCCGCGATGATGAATGTGGCAAAGGCGGCGAAGGACTGGTAGAGTGCCAAGGCGGAGAGTGAGACGATCCAATCGAACAGAAATCCCCAGATGAAGCCCAACACGGCCAGCGGCAGGAGGCGAACCTCGGTGCCGTCTCGGCTGGTGAGCAGAGGACGCAACATCGCAGCACTGGTGCCGACAGCCGCCCATGCGATGGCTTGGTAGAAGGTCCACGGGCCGTGGCCGAGTGCCATGTTTGACAACAGGGCGGTGAGCATCGCCACGGCACTGGCGCGACGCGCTCCCATATGCAGTCCGATCATCAGGATGAGCAAGGTGACGGGTTGTACATTCGGCAGGGCGGCGAACAGCACCCGGCTCGCACTGGCAACCGCTGCAAGCAAAGCGATCAGCGCCGCCTCTCGGCCCATCTGGATGCGCCGGTCTGCACTCCACAGCATGGTGCCGAAGATGAGTCCGAACAGCGCGGTCAACCAAACGGCGATGCCGCCGGGCGTCGCCGCCCACGTCTGCACCTCGGCAAGGTTCACGCCTCCACCTCCAACATTGTGCCATCCGCGATGTGCCAAACCCGACCGCCGCTGACCCGCGCCCAGGTCAGCAGGTCGGGGGAGTGCGAGGATATGACCACCGCACGACCGGCTTGGCGTTGTGCGTTCAACAACTCGAACAGGTCGGATAGCGTCAGGTCATCGAGGCCGTGATCGATCTCATCCAGCAGAAGAACATCCGGTTCCTGCATCAACATCGGAATCAACGAGAGCCGCCGCCGTTCACCGGTCGACAGGTCGTGCACGGGTGTCAACATCGAGAGATGGGATAGGCCGAGGTCGAGGCGAAGGCCAGATTGTTGGACGGCGATGTCCTCCGCACCAAGGATGACGACGGCATCGCCAGCCAATGCCTGTTCGTGGAGCAGGGGGTGCTGCAGACTCAATTCCTCACCGATGGTCATGCCGAGCAATCGCCGGTCCGGGCTGGTCGGTAGGAAGGGCAGGCCTGAGGCGGTCGACCATTCCGAGAGCAGGGTGGTCTTGCCCGTGCCATTGTCGCCTTGGACCAGGACGAGGTCTCCGGCCTTGACCGGGTTCATCTCGTGGGTGAAGAGGTCGATTTTCGGGGGCAGGGCGAGATCAGCGCCGCGCTCGACCCAGACCGAAGGATAGTCCAGCGGCGGTTTGGCATCACCCATCTCGATCTCAACATCCGCCATGCGCTTCCAGCGGGCGTGGCGATGGGCGACGACAATCACCAGACCGCCACGGGCGCGATGTTTGACCACCGCCTTGCCCAATTCGATGAAGCCGGCCTCATCGAGATGCACATCGGCTTCATCGAGCAACCACATCGGCTGGGCGGGGTCCAAGTGAGCGGCGAGCAGCAGCCGTTGCTGCTCGCCATCAGAGAGATGTTCGGGCTGCGAATCCAACTTGTCGAGAAGCCCCCAATCGCGCAACGTCTCGAGCATCTCGTTCTGATTCCACGGGCCTGCCAGACGACGGGCGATGCGGAATTCCCGATGCACGGATTCAGCCAATCCGTGCCGGTCCGGGTCTTGCGGCACCCAGCAGGCGATCGCCTCGGAGAACGGTCCATCCGCCAGATCGACCTCACCGAGGGTGGGATGACCGGATAGATGCGCACGCCCATGCACGGTGATGGGATGCTGCCAGGGTGAAACCCCGGCGAGCAGGCGCAACAGTGAGGATTTTCCACAGCCCGAAGGGCCGCGCAGTAGCACGATATTGCCGCCGCGTAGCATCTCCTTGTGGCGACCGATCGCGCGGCCCTCGGGCAGCCGCATCTCGAGGTCCAATCCCAATTGGACCGAGTCCGAGAATCGATGCGGCGAGATGCCGTCTTCACGCACCTCCTCGCCGAGCACACCCTGAAGGAATCGATGACGGATGCCGTGGCGCCAGCGCCGCGGCGCCAAGATGCCGCGCGACTGCACGGCATCGCCGAGGTCATGGGCGTGATCCAGAGAATCGGCCAGCCAGCCCGGCCAGATCGAAGCGCGGGTGCGCAACGCCTGCCATCGGCCACCTTCCGCATCGATGAAGCCGCGCTCCTCCAACGTCGCCAGACGCCACTTCGCACTGCGCTCAAGCCGCGGCACCAGACGCAATGAGATGGCCAAGGACACCCCCAGTCGGGGCAGGGCCCACTCGAAGGCGCGAACGACTTCCGAAGGCGGCACCGACCAGGTCAACAACTGCATCCCCAGCAATGCTGTCAGCATCCGCCCGACGAGAAGTCCAACCTCGTTTGGGTCATGCGCCCCACCGAGTAGGTAGAGCATCGCACCATACAGAAGCGAGAGTGGCAGCCATACGCGAAACCAGCCGAACAACCCTCGCACACCGACCATCAACACGGACCAAACGATGAGAAGCGCGCCCCACATCAACAACTGCTGCGCGGCGAGCAGAAGCGGCAGCACAACAGCCAGCACGAGGAAGGGTAGGCGGAAATGCCGGGGCGGCCCAATCCGGGCTGCCGCCTCACCCTGCCAGCCCCATGAAGAGATTCAACCGCCTCCTATGGAGGCGAGTCGGCATCGTCCAGACTTTGAGCGTTGACCTTGTTCAGAACTGCCCAGCATCGAAATGCCAGTCGATCTCATCCCCCGGAACGACCACCTGTTCGAACATCCCGAGCGTGCCATAGCCGCCATTCAGGTCGTAGGTCCACCAGCGGTTCTCACTGCCGCCCACGGCATCTTCGACATCGGCGAGGAACGGACCCATCGTCTGCATCTCGATCTGATAGGCAGTTCTCCAGTACACATTCAACGCCTCCACCGTCACCTCCTCGGCCGTGGTCGCACCCTCGACCGGGATTGACATCAGCCAGACGCAATGGCTGCCAGGTGTTTCCGATATCTGCCAATTCGCAATCAAGGTGCCGCCATTCGGGGAACCTCGAATCCAATGCATTTCATTCTGACAATACATTGGAGCGACATCCTCAGGGAAGTGGAATGCGACGTGCACCACCCCCTCCTCTGCCTGCCAATTATGTAGGTCGCTGGCTTGGGTTCGACCGCTAGAATCGGGGACTGGGTCGTCGACAACGGCCTGACTGTAGACACTCGCAACCAAGACCAGGCCGAGCAGGAGCATCAGGGCGGCGCCGGCGAAAATCTGGCGCTGAACATCCTTCTTCGGGGCGATGCAGCCGATGAGGAAGACGAGGACTGCGCCCCAGATCGGCACCCATACGACCGCATAATTGTCCACCGGCTCAGGTTCGGATTCAGCCAATTCGTCGCGCTCTTCGACCCGCTCAGGAATGTCTTCGGAATCGATCTCGACCTCGATACCGAGGGTCGCCTCCACCTGCCTGTGAATATCGTAGGTATTGTTCTCGTCGTAGCGAACCTCCAGCCAAGAAGCATCGTTGGCGGCGGCAATGACAGTGTAATCCGAACCGCAACCAGCGGTCAGATAGCCACCTACATCGGGCACCCATTCTTCACTGTGGTTCTCATCGAAAGCCATCAGCCAGCTCCCATGGGCATCATTCTGTGGGATACAGAGGGCGAGCACCTCATTCGACGTGACCCAGTTTAGTTCACCGACGACATTCTTCGCATCATGATAGGGAGTCATGACGAGGCTGCCGTTTTCTTCATTCAAATGACTGACACCGCCATTCGTACCGACGAAATATTGCCAGGCCATCCCGGCGGATTTCGTCGACGTGCCCCCGGGAAGGATGAAGCTCCGATTCAGAGAGATCTCCGTTCCGTTCCAATCAAACAGGGCGTTAACACTCTCGCCATCACCATGCAGATGGGCGAGAATCCAGGCACTAGAGATGGCTTGAGCAACTGAGCGAATGCGCCAGGACCCACTGCGATTCAGTTCGGCGGCCAAATCGTATTCGGCGGTCAGATTCAGTTCCAGATCGAAGAAGAGGAGAGTGCCGTCTTCGGTGCCGAGGTGATATTCGCCCTCGTACGGTTCGAAGCCGATACCGGCGCGATAGGTGCGCAGGTCGGGGTCGTGATAGGCACCGAGCTGTGTGCCATTCACCTGACAGATACGGACGACACCGGTCTCGGTGGGCCAGACCACACTCTCATTGTTCAGGAACCCCCCACCGCTGATGCCCCATTGAGGGGCGGGTGTGGAGATGTTCCACGCTTCGGTTCCATTCGACAAATAGTGGGCGGTCAGCGAACCGGTGGACCAGCCGGTGATGACCTGGGATACATTTGACAAACAACCCCCGTAATCCACGGCAGGGGAATGGAGGAGCGGCGCGACCTCGAATCCAGCCGTGCTCTCTTCGTGGAGGGCTCTCCAGACCTCTTCACCGGTATCTGCTCGGAATGCGGCCAGGCCCGCGCCCTCGCCGGTCATCGGGTCACCGCCGCCCTTGACGATGACGAGTCCGGCGGCGACGAGCGGTGCGGTCGAGATGTAGCCGATGTCGACACTGGCGTTCCATTGGACCGGCGGCAGGGCGTATTCTGTGTGATGCTCGCCGCCTCTACCCTCACTGGCGGAGGCGGGCATCGAGGCGAGTAGGAAGAGAATGAGCAGGGCCAGAGCGCGGCGCATCAGATCAGCCTCGAGATCTGTTCCTTGAGCGCGGCGGAGACGGCTTTTCCATCGGCTGCGCCACCGAGTTTGCCCATGACCACACCCATCAGCGGACCCATCGCTGCCATGCCGCGCTCGGCGACGAAATCGGCCCGTTCGGCGAGGACTTCAGCCACCGCGGCGTCGACCGCACCGGTGTCGGCGGGCTCAAGGCCCCTGAGAGCGGCTTCACTGCGCATCCAGGCGAGCAGGGTGGGACCATCATCCAGTTCAGATTCGGAGACGAGGGTCATGCCATCGCGGGTCATTTCGCCCTCGGCGATGAGGTGAACGGCGGTGCCCAAGGCGTTGAGGTTGGAGGCACCATGGTCGAGCAGTGCGCTGGCCCAGGCCTTGGCGGGGAGATTGAGATCTCCGGAAATCCCGGCTGTGAAGTGGTCATCCAGTTCGGCGGAGACGAGTGCTTGAATTTGATTATCGGAGAGGTCGAAGGCGTCCATCGCCTCGAGGCGTTCGGCTCGGGAAGGGGGCATATTGGCCTTGATTCCAGCCCACTGTTCAGCTGAGATCAGGATGGGAGGAATGTCGGTTTCGGGATACATCCGGGCGCCACCGGGCAGGGGTCGCATGGCCGTGGTCGTGCCATCGTCGGGCGCGCCCTTGCGGATGACGACGTTGCGCACCTCCTGGGGGATGCGATGGAAGGCGAGTCGGGCGCGGGCAAGGACGGCCTCGAGGGCGAGTTCGGCCTGCCAGGCTGGGGCGACGCAGAGGACGAAGCATTCGCCAAGGTGGGTTGCACAGGCGGCGGTCTCGGCCTCGGTGATCCCGTAGGCCGGCAGTTCATCGGAGTGGAAGATGCCCTTGACGCCGGCCAGTTTGGCCGCACTTGCCAGCTCCCGTCCAAGGCGGGGCATTTGGGCGCCTTCGGCATCGAGTTGTTTGGTGCCGAGGTGGCCGGCAAATCCCGGCAATGCGATGCCCAGAACGACGGCCCCCGAGGCGAGGGAATCCTCGATCATCTTTGATTCGGAACCGCGGAATGAGGTGGAGACATCCATGATGTCGAGCGGTATCGAAGCGGCAACTGTCTCGGCCACCGAGACCTCTGTGGCCGCATCGTCGAGGTCCCTATGATTTGGCAGAAGCGGCAGGCTCAGTGCCGCTCTCAGTTCCTGTGCCAGGCGATGGAAATGGAGTTGGCGCGCCATTTCCAATCGGATGATTCGAGGGATCCAAGCCAGATCTTGACAACCCTTGATCTCAACACGGTCACCCGCGCCGATGCTGACGTTGAGGTCTTGGCGAATGGTGCCGAGTCCGCGACGCACTCGACGTGTGTCGCGCAGCAGTGTGCCGAGCGCAAGTGCGCACTCCTCGGCGTGTTCAGGTGTTTGGACATCGGGGGCTGTGGCGACCTCGACGAGGGGGACGCCGAGCCGGTCGAGCGTGTAGGTGACGATCTCGCCTTCGGCGGTGGATTCGGTCTCGAGTTTTCGTGCACTATCCTCTTCGAGGCAAATCACGTCGACACCGACCGAGCCCGTCGGTGTGTCGATGTGGCCATGTGTTGCGACCAAGGTGGTGCGCTGAAAGCCGCTCGTGTTCGACCCGTCGACCACGGTTTTGCGCATCGCTTGCAGGGCCCCTACCGGTTTGGCGGACATCATTGCCGCCATCGTCAATGCGACGTCGACCGCGGCGTCGTCGTGGCCGAGCGGCGGGGCTTCATCCATCTCGATGAGGCCAGCGTTAGG
>CAVOCV010000058.1:0-8986 GCA_963694325.1 Candidatus Thalassarchaeaceae archaeon
GTCGTCACGCATCGAGACCCAAGACTCGCTCTGACCGGCTTGAGCGATGAGGCCGAGGCGGGCCTGAACGATGGTGATCGGATCGACATCGGTGACGTTGGCCGTCATCGTGTAGGCATTGATTCCCGTGACCGGAATCGCCAGGGTCGTGACCTCACCATCATTGTCGTAGAAGGTGAGATCGGAGATCGCGGGCCCGACGTTGAGGATGTGGACCATCGACATGGCGGAGCCATCGGAGAGTTGGGTGGTCATGCCCTCTCCACCGGCCGCGTCTTCGACGCGGACGGGCAGGAATTGGTCGCCGCTCGGCGTCAGGTCGGGGATGATCACCGTGCCTGTCCACTCGCCATTCACCAAGGTCAACCACGTTGTTTCGCCACCCCATTGGATGGTCTCGATGCCTACTGCGGTGACACCTGAACCATCGGTGACGGAGGCTGTCACGGTCGTGCTTTCGCCGCGGTTGAGCGTATTCGGGATGAAGGTGACCGATTGGACCTGCGGCATTCGATTGAGCACCAGGATGTCGTGTGTCTCGGTCGTGGTCGCCCAATCATCCTCGACGGTCACCTCGAGACTGACGGCGCCATCGATGATGCCAGAATAACTGATCTGACCGGTGAAGACATCGTCGTGAATCGCAGTGTCACCATCGATGCCGACATCGTTGAGTGAAGCGAGGCCAAGGCCGAGCGCGGAGAGGTCGACGGTGACGGCGCGGACGTTCCAGTCGGGGTCGGATACCTCGACCTCGAGGTGGACCTCGCCGCCGTCCTCGTTGGTCAGTGCGCCCTCGCGGATGCTGACGGAGACGATGGCGGGCGGGGTGTTCTCCGATGCGGTGATGATGCTCGGCGAGAGCACGCGCTCCAAGGATTGGGTCTCCTCGAAGAAGAGGGATTCGCCATCTTCAAGGTCCAGTGTGACGTTGCGTGTGACCGTGGCGACCAGGCCTGCGAGGACGCCCTCGTTGACCACCGAACCGCTGGCGACGCCATCACCACCGTAGGTGCCGGTCCATTGGGTGACGGGGATGGTGTGACCGTCACGGTTGACCGTGCTGGTGCCGATGGCCGTGACCGTCAATTGCATGAGGTCCGAATCGAGCAGGGCGAAGGAATCGCCGACGAGCATCGTCGCGGGGGCAAGCCCGGTCTCTCGGCTGATGTCGATGCCACCGATGCCCTCCTCGGATTCGGGTGCGGCGATCGGATTTTGGATGGGACTGCGCTCGGGATACTCATCGCCTTGACTGGGTTCGCCGTTCTCCATCGAATCCCAGCGCAGGCGAACCGTGCGATTCTCCCAATCCTCTTGAGGGACCTCGTAATCCCAGGTCTCGTTGTGGACATTCGACAGGTCCCATGGATTGCCACCGCCGGTCGAGACGTTGAACCACGACTCGGTATAGATGACGTTGACCGGGAACTCGACACCGGTTGCATTGGCTTGCATGTACTCGGTCGCGATGATGTCGCGCTCGCCGCTGAAGTCGCCATTGACGGTGCCGGAGATGGTGCCGTCGTAGTGGATTCTGTCGCCGGTCTTCTGCTTGTCAACCGACTCTTGGAAGAATTCGTGAACCGTCGCGTTGACGGTGATCGAAGAGCCGTTTTCACTGTCGCTGAAATCGAGGTCGCCATCGCCCTGAACACGAGATAGACTGGAGACGAATTCGCCATTTTCCCAACGCTCATGATTGACGATCTGACTAATATCGAGATTCATGTAGTAATCTTCGCCTTGCATCACCATGTCCGCAGTGCCCTCAAATTCAGTATTTTGAAGGATGCGTTCACCATCGATGTCATGCGTCTCCAACAACAGCAGGGCGAGGGTGCCATTGGCCTCCATCGATTGATCGCCGCCTGAGGAAGACATGTGCAGGTCGCCATTCGCCTCGAGGCGCAGTTGTTCCTCGACCACACCCTGATCCAAACTGCGGATGATGTAGGAATTGACGACGTTGCCATGGATGTCAATGTCGGTGCCATCCTCGGTATTGAACAGGTCGATGCTGCCATTGCCACGCATCTCGAAAATTTGACTCTGCAGCACCAGGCCGATGGTGGTCTCGTTGAACCAAACGGTGTCCAGAAGCAGAAGGATGCCCACCGTGCCCGTGCCGCCATTCGTCGACTCGTTGATCTGTAGGGTGCCCATGCCGAGTTCATTCGCCTCGAGCACGTCGCCGGTGCGCTGCTGCCAGCCCTGACCCGTGAATTGGAGGTCCCAGACCTCATTGCCGGTGAAATTGGCCTGTGAATGGGTCATGTGCCAGGTGGTGGTGCGGGTGATCTCATGGTCGGCCATCGGCTCGTTCCAAATCGTGACCAACACGGTGCGAGAGCCGATGGTGGTCGTGCCATCAAAGACTGTGATGGTAATCTGATCCTTCCACTCCACGGTCGTGTTGAGCACCAGCGTGAGCTCGGTGTCGTTTCCACCGGTCCAATCTCTGCTGATATTGGTTTGCAGTGCCCCGGTCTCGTTGTTGTGGACCACGGTCAGTGAAAGCTCGCCCAACTCGGTGAAACTGAGGGATTCCGAGAGTACGATCCGATAGGCATGGGTTTGGTTGCCCGTGCCATCATCCTGCCAATCGGTCAAAATTGTCGCCGTCAGCGGGTCCTCGGCCGCGACCAGCGGTGAGAATACCATCGTGAGCAGCAAGAAAGCGCCGAGAAGGGGGGTGCGATTTGTCGACATGGGGTTGCCTCTATGAGACACAGAGTCGCTCTGTTCCTTAGTAAATCCCGTGGGTTGCCGTGTTTGTCACAACATCAGAACAAGGGTTCTTCGTAATCATCGTCGGACAGGGTGCGCCACAGGCCGTCGGGGACATCGTCGTAGACACCGGAGTAGGGGTCGTCGTCGCGAGTTACCTGCTTGACCCGAGCGATCGAATTGAGTGCCTCGGGCTTGAACTTCCAATAGTGGATGCGCCACTCCCGGCCATCCCACAGGGTGGTCTCCTCGGATTCGGTGGTCAGCAGGTCGTAATCCTGAAACATGTAGAACAGGTTGCGGTCGGTCGGTTCCAACGCATTGTCGATGATGCGGTCGTAGAATCCGAAGAAGCCGAGCGCGTGCTCAGCCATTCCCTCTGCGGTCACCTTTTCCATGTCGGGATCAATATGGATCTGGATGGCAGCTGTTAGCGATGCAAGGCTCATTCCCATCAATTCGTCCCCCGGTGGCGAAGCAGTGCCTCGCCTGATGTTTGAGGGGAGTGGGGCGTCCTATTTCAACAGTTGGCGAATCCCGCCCCTCCGGGGCGTACATCTGGCTGTTTCGTCATCATTAAACAGGTGATTCGACCGCCTCGGAAGCGTGACCGAATTCGTCGACGGCAACTTCCTCGGACTGCCCGAGGCAACGGGGGCTGCGGACGTCAGCATTCTCTCGGTTCCCTACGAGTTGACGACATCGTATGGACAGGGCACGTCAAAGGGACCGGCGGCGGCATTGAAGGCATCTCAGCAGGTCGAATTGTACGACCCTCTCCTGCCCTCGGATCTCCCTTGCGGATTTGCGCTGCATACCGCAGAACCATGGAATGGTGCGGGTTCAAGTCTGGCGGAACAGTTGGCTGGCATTGAAGAATACGTGTCGGGTCACCTCTCCACCTTCCCGGTCATCCTCGGGGGCGAGCATGGGATGTTGCCCTCGATCATGCGGGCATTGTCTCAATCCGTATCGCTTTCAGATTTGACCGTGGTGCAGATCGATGCCCACGCGGATCTTCGCGACGAATTGGATGGCGATCGGGACAGCCATGCCTGCGCAGTCCGTCGTTCATTGGATATCGGCGTCGGCAAGGTGTTGCAGATCGGCATTCGCACCTTTGCAAGAGAGGAGCACGAATTCATTCAAGAGACTTCGAACGTCGATACCTGGTTGGCTCGTGATGTCCTGAATCCCTGTGGTGGAGAGGCGAAGTGGCTGGATTGGCTCGATACATTGTCGTCGATCGAAGGCCCGGTCTGGTTGACCCTCGACATCGATGGGTTGGATTCGGTCTACGTTCCAACGACCGGGACACCCGTCCCTGGAGGACTCGCCTACTGGCAGGTGGTGGAGACCATCGAGACGATCGCTTCTGCGCCCGCTGCACAATGGCTGGGCGCGGATGTCAACGAGATTGTCCCCGACGAGGCAAATCATGTGACCGAATTCACCGCGGCGATGTTGGCGACAAAAATCGTCGCCGCGCACCTTGCACGCAGACTGGAGGATGAATCATGAATTCGAGAGGACGTCATATCACGCTGGATTATTCGGGATTCTCCGGCTCGGGAGAATGGGTCTTGTCCCTTCTCCGTAACGCGGTTTCACGTTCTGAAGCCCGAGAAGTGCATCACCACGTGGCCTTGTTGGGAGAGGATAGCCCGCCGGGATTCGCCGCCGTCGTCCTCATCGATGAGAGTCACGTTAGCGCCCATTGCTACCTGGATGAGGGCATCCTCGCCATCGATTGCTTCACCTGTGGCAAAGTGAATCCCGCCGACATCGCCGATGATATTCACCAGCATTTGATGGAGGTCGTCCCCGATCTTGTCCTGGTCCAGCGGACCGAATTGAACCGATTCGTCACGGAGTGATTGCGCGTGCGAGAATTCGTCGACCGGCATTTCCGCCATTTCAACGCCGGGGAATTGCGCAGATGTGTTGACTCCCTGCGGACATTTGTGAAGGATGGACGATTGATGGTCACGCTCGCCGGAGCGATGAGCACCGCAGAGATCGGGCGCAGTCTGGCGCCGGCGATCCGATCCGGCAAAGTTTCCGCCATCTGCTGCACGGGCGCCAACCTCGAGGAGGACCTGTTCAACCTCGTCGCCCACTCCCACTATGGGACCATTGAGGATTGGCGGTCGCTTTCTCCGGTTGAAGAATCCCAATTGGAAAATCGAATTACCAATAGGACTTTGCCTGAGAAGGAGGCGATTCGAAAAGTTGAATCCCAATTGGTTTCTTTGTGGAAATCATCCGATGGAAGGCTGCCGCATGAATTCCTCTACGAACTGATTCAACGGATCGAATATGATGCGGACCCCGCCGACTCCTGGTTGCTTGCAGCGGCGGAATGCAATCTACCGCTCTTCGTCCCCGGTTGGGAGGACAGCACACTGGGCAACATCTTCGCCGCCCGGGTGATGGATGGCACGGTGTCCATCGATGCGGTGCTGTCCGGCACCCATTACATGCTGGCGCTGGCCGACTGGATCCGCGGGCATCCAAAGAACGGCTTCCTGCAGGTCGGCGGTGGTATCGCTGGGGATTTCCCCATCTGCGTCGTGCCCTTGCTGCGCCAAGATCTCGGCGAGGACGTTCCGCTGTGGGCCTGGTTCGCCCAAATCTCGGAATCATCCCCGTCCTACGGTGGCTATTCGGGTGCCCCACCCAACGAGAAGATCAGTTGGCAGAAGCTTGGCGTCGACACACCGAAATTCGTCATCGAATCAGATGCCTCCATCGTCCTCCCGATTCTGCTGACATGCCTGTGTGAGGCATAGTCTCAAATTGAGGACACCGCACCGTAGGTGCGATGCGCCTGCTCGCTGTCTTCCTCATCGTCGCGGCCAGCATGGCCCCGATGGCGACCGCGCAGGGCCAGCCCGACATCGTCCAGGAGCACTGGTACCACACCTATCCCACCCTCACCGCCGACATCCACGATTGGATGATTGAGAACCCCGATATCGTCAGCATGGAGAGTGCGGGTGAGACCGTGCTCGGCCGGGAACAATGGGTACTGCAGATCAGCGATTGGTCGATGGAGAACAAGTCCGATGGCACATCGAAGGAAAAGGTGTACATCGACGGTGGACACCACGGAAATGAGCACCTTGGAACCGAACTCGCCTTCCTGGTCGCCGAGTATTATATCGAGGGCTGGGCGGCGGGCAATGCCGATGCGATCGAGGTGCTACAGAACACCGAACTCCACATCATGATCATGCTGAATGCGGATGGCAACGATGTCGATTTCCGCTGGAATACCAACGCGGTCGATCTCAATCGCAACTATGACCACCACTGGACCACAGATGAGACCGCCTCGGGCAGCGGGCCGTTCAGTGAGCCAGAGACGGCGAACAATGCCGCTTACATGAACGAATTCATGGTCGATGCCGACCTCTACGTCACCATGCACACCGGCACCTGGATTCTCGCTTACCCCTGGGGATTCACCGGTGACATGCCGCCCGATTACGAGATGTACGAACACATCCGTGACACCATCAACGACGAGATCGATGCCGACCTCCCCGTGCGCAACGCCAACGCCGGCATCTACCCGACCCACGGCACTTCCAGAGACTATGGCTACGGCGTCATGGGCTATCCGACCTTCACCTTCGAGACCGATGATGAGCAATTCCTCTTGGGCACGGTCCAGTCCTTGTCGGACCGGCTTTCGGTCGAATTGGATGTGATGAAATATCTCATCGAGAACGTCTGGTATTGGCGGGCCCGCCTCAACGTGACTTCCCTCTCCTTTGATGGTGATGAGGTCAAACTCGAGGTGCGCAACGACGGGCATGCATCGACCGAGAACGCCAGCCTGCAGTACGTCTTCGAAGAGAGCATGGAGGTGTTGTGGTGGTCCGAGAACTTCACCGTCAACGCCACCAACAGCACGAGCATTACCTTTGATGCGAAAGTGCTCGACCTGGAGCCCGGCGGCACGTGGGCTCTGCACTACCAGAAGCGCGTCATCGATGCATCGACATTCGTTCACCAACCGGTACCCGAGTCGGTTGTCGAGATTGAAGAGACCGAAGACACAGGCTGGCTGCCATTCACCTCGCCGATGTTCACCATTCTGACGATTGCTCTGGCTGGATTCTTCAGAAAGAAGGGTTGAACTCGACAATTTCAAAGCGGTTCCTTTGTATATCGGGACGGAATCGCTGTGTTCAGTGGTTCTGATGGATGCAAATGTGACTGAATTTGATGATGTGGGCGACATTCTCGTCCTGCCGCTGTTCGAAGGTGTCGACAAGGCCCCCAACAACGCCCTCGCGGGCTTGGCGCGCACCCAACGCGCGCTCGTCAACGAGGCGCTCGCCTCGGCCTCCTTCACCGGCAAGGCCGGCAAGCGCCTCTCCGTGTGGACAGCCGGCTGTCAGATCGTGCTGGTCGGCATGGGCGAATCTCCGAGTGACAAGGCCTGCCGCGACGGCGGAGCAAAGACGCTCGCTGCACTCTCCAAGGACCACGGCGTCAACATCACCGTGCGCTTCACCACCGGGTGGAAGAGCGGACAGATGGCGCTCTTTTCTGAGGGCATGCTCCTGCGCGATTACGCCTTTGACCAGTACATGCAGAAGGAAGAAGGAGATGAGCAAGATGATTGGACCCTCACCGTGCAGGCCAGTCCCCGACATCAATCCGCATTGTCCGCAGCTGTGGACAAGTCCGTTGGACTCGCCTCGGGTGTCAAGGTCGCTCGCGATGTGTGCAATGAACCGCCCAACGTGATGTTCCCCGATGCCTATGCTGAGCGTGCACTGGCCTGGGCCGAAGGCAAGGCCGAGGTAGAGGTGGAGGTCTGGGATTATGCCCGCCTCCAGAAAGAGGGCATGCACGGGGTCATCGCTGTGGGGAAGGGCAGTGAGAAGAAACCCTGCATGGTCTTCTTCAGACTCAATCCGAATGCTGACAAGGGCACGCGCGTGCCCTGCATCGTTGGCAAAGGCATCACCTTCGACACCGGCGGCATCTCGTTGAAGCCCGGTGCCTCAATGGACGAGATGAAGTATGACATGGGCGGTTCTGCGACCGTCTTCGGGCTCTTCGTCGCCTTGCAGGCGACAGGATATGCAGGCCGTGTCAACGGCATCACCTGCATGGCCGAAAACATGCCTTCATCCAATGCCTACCGCCCCGGTGATGTCATCGATACCTACTCTGGCAAGACGATCGAGGTGCTCAACACCGATGCCGAGGGACGCAACGTCCTTTCGGATGGCCTGTGGAAGGCGGCCGAACTCGACCCCGAGTACATCATCGATCTCGCGACGCTCACCGGCGCCTGTGTGGTCGCGCTCGGTCACGAAGCATCCGGCCTGTGGTCCAATGATGACGACCTCTCCGCCGCCATTCATGCGGCGGGCAATGCAGAGGATGAGATCGCCTGGCCGATGCCACTTCTGCCCGCGTTCGAGAAGGAGATGACCGGCTCAAAGATCGCCGATGTGCGCAACTTGGGCAAGGGTCGCTATGGCGGCGCCTGCACGGCAGCGGGCTTCCTCAAGCAATTCGTTCAGGACCGCGAGGATGGCGAGCACATTCCTTGGGCCCACATGGATATCGCTGGGACAGCCTGGGGCGCGACGACGAATGCGATGGTTGCGCACGGTGCCACCGGGGTTCATGTGCGAACGCTGCATCGACTAATCACGAACCAATGACAAGAAGAAAATGAGATCAGTCTTCGTCGACGACTTCGTCGACGACTTCGTCGACGACTTCGAAGTCGGCGTCGACGACCTCGTCGCCATTGTCCATGCCGGTGAAGTCTCCGTCTTCGCCGTTCTCTTCGGCCATGCTGGCCGCGGCGGCTTCGTACAGCTTGGATGAGATCGCGTGCATGGATTCCTGCACTTCCTCGACCTTGGCCTTGATGGCTTCCTCGACCAGATCATCCTCGGTCTCGATCATGGCTTCGAGTTCAGCGATTTTGGCCTCGACAGGTTCGATGTCCTCTTCGGACAGCTTCTCGCCGGCCTCCTTGA
Source organism: Candidatus Thalassarchaeaceae archaeon (assembly GCA_963694325.1). GTDB lineage: Archaea > Thermoplasmatota > Poseidoniia > Poseidoniales > Thalassarchaeaceae > MGIIb-P. Next base: position 8,751 of record CAVOCV010000058.1, read on the forward strand.
GGGTGCGTCGGGTCTGGTAGACGATGTTGTCCGCGGTGTTGCGCAATTCGACCTGGACCTGACGGGCCTCGTCCTCTGCGGCGAACTGTTCGGCGTCGGCGATCTTGGCCTGGATCTCTTCCTCGGTCAGGCTGGTGGCGCTCTCGATACGAATCGATTGCTCCTTGCCCGTGCCCATGTCCTTGGCGGAGACGCTGACGATGCCGTTTGCGTCGATATCGAAGGTGACCTCGATC
>CAVOCV010000059.1:0-8877 GCA_963694325.1 Candidatus Thalassarchaeaceae archaeon
CTCGGGCATGCGGTGGATGTCTGGATTCCTGACCGAACACTTGGTGAGAAATGGTTTCATCGTGCTCGCCCCCGATCACGAGGATGACAACCTCTTCGACTTCGATGATGAATTGCTTCCCTACACGTTGCTTCGCCGCCCGATCGACATCCGCGATAGCTTTGATTGGATGGTCGCTCAATCCGAAGGAGAGGGCGATTTTAGCGGATGTATCGAGCCGGATGATGGCTATGCCGTGATGGGTCATTCGGGTGGTGGATACACCTCATTGATGGCTTCGGGTGCAACAATCATCATCGACGATTTGAGCGAATTATGCGACGAGGGGTATGACTACCATTGCGACATGCGCGACCATTGGCTCGCCACCCACCCCGACGATACGGAAATCTCTCTGGCCGACGACCGGGTTTGGGGGACGGTGGGCTTGGCTCCATGGACAGGATTCGTGCTCGAGGACGGAGTGGCCAATGTCGACAATCCCATTCTCGTATTGACTGGGGATGATGATCTCACCACCAACCTCTCGATGGTGTCTGGAATCGTCGGTGATCTGGATGAGAATCTCACGACATTCGGCGTGTTCGCGAATATTGGCCACTACCATTTCGCGCCGATCGGCTGTGAGTTCTATGGCTGCGAAAACCAAACCGACATCGGCCTGGTGACCAATCTCACGCGCGAGGCCGCGCTCATCTTCTTGGCGCAATTGCTCGACTGGCCCGGTGCGGATGCCTATGCGCTGCCCGAGGACGAGGTCCTCACCTGGCAGTGACCAAGGTGCGACGACCATGTGGCCGATGAACGCGGAGGTTCGCGCCTGATGATTGCGACAGTGGTCCGGGGCAAGACCCTTCTTTCGGATGCCCCTCGCCCACGCCATGGCCGCAGCCTATGATGCCCTGATGGAGCGCGTGCGCGAGATTGAGACAATCGGACAGATCCAAGGTCTGCTCGGTTGGGATCAAGAGGTCATGATGCCGCCAAAGGCGGCGCCGTTGCGCGCTGAGCAACTGGCTTGGCTGTCCAAGGCCAGCCATTCGATGATGACTGACCCTGGCATGGGCAAGGCTCTCCAAGCGGCCGAGGCCGAAGGTGCAGGGGATGAGGTGGCGGCTGGAAATCTGCGCTTGCTGCGCGATGCGCATGACAAGGCGACGAAGAAGCCCGCAGATTTCGTCGATCGATTTGCCCGCCACAAGTCGAAGGCGATTCGCACCTGGACCGAGGCACGAGAGAAGGACGATTTCTCGATCTATCGCGATGATCTCGCCACCATGATTGACCTGGCGCGTGAACTGGCAGGATACCTCGGCTACGAGGACAATCCCTACGATGCGCTTCTCGACATTTACGAATCCGGATTGACCGTCGCTCAGGTCGACCCATTGTTCGCCGGTCTTCGCGAAGCGTTGGTGCCGATGATTGCAGCGGTCGCGGAATGCGATGAACCCGACATGTCCTGGGTTGAATCCAATCACTGGCCCGAAGCCGCTCAAGCCGCCCTCAGCCACGCGATCTCCGAAGCGATTGGATTCGATTTCGATGCTGGCCGTCGCGACAAGTCCACCCATCCATTCTGTGGCGGAGCCAACCCCGATGATGTCCGCTGGACAACACGTTATGACGAGGCCGAACCCTTCGGGTCTCTCTACGGCTCACTGCACGAGACCGGCCACGGACTGTATGAGCAGGGCCGGCCGCGAAACCTCGATTTCCAACCGGCCGGCCACGCCGACGGCCTCGGCGTCCACGAGAGTCAGAGTCGACTGTGGGAGAACCAGGTCGGCCGCTCTCTCACCTTCAGTGAGTGGGCCATGCCCCATTGGACCGAACACTTCCCCGACAATATGGAGGGTGTGACCGGCGAGATGCTGTGGCGCGCCGTCAACAAGGTCGAACCGAGTTTCATCCGCGTCGAGGCCGACGAAGCGACCTACAATCTGCACATCATGATCCGCTACGAGATCGAAAAGCAGCTCATCAATGGCGAACTCGAGGTCGATGACCTTCCCGATGCTTGGGATGCCATGTACGAGCGCTTCCTCGGCATCCGCGCGCCGAATCGCACGCTCGGTGTGCTGCAGGACATTCACTGGTCGTTCGGTGCCTTTGGCTACTTCCCGACCTATACGCTTGGCAATCTGTACAGTGCGCAATTGCTCGCCGCCGCGCGCGCAGACCTCGGCGATGTCGAGAGCCAATGGGCCGAGGGCGACTTCAGTCCGCTGCTCGGGTGGATGCGCGAAAAGATTCACGCGCGAGGCAGCATCCTTTCCCCCGCCGAACTCATCGAGGAGGCAACGGGACAAGCGCCGACCCCGCAACCATTCATCGATTACCTCGCGGCCAAGATCGAACGACTCTACGGCGTCTGAAGTGGCTGAAGTTGAACCTTGCAGCAGGTCTCCTGCGGCTCGGGCCAGGTCAGAATGAGCAGGCCGCCAAGAAAGCCGAACACCAAGGTGGGAAGAAGGAATCCAACCACCAGACTCGAACTGACTCCCAAAGCGGAGATCAAGAGAATATAGACAGGCAGATGGCAGGGACAGAAGAGTACGGCGACAACGCCCCCGACTGTTCTGCGGGCATCCATCACGCTCTCTTCTTGCCCGCTTGGCGCTTCAAGGTCCCCCCTCTGGTCCCATCTTTGAGGGAGAAGTCCCAAAGCCGAGCCCGCGTCTGTGCAACACATGGAGCCGGCTCCGTTGCGTGATCTGCGCGATGTCGCATGGTTCGAGCGTCGTCTGATGGCTGGCGTCGGTTCAATTCACCTGTACGAGGGCGGCGTGATCGCTGGCGATTGGGATGGAGGCATCCAATGCTGGGATCTCGAGGGCGAATCCAGGTGGACGGCGAAAACGAGCAACCGCGTATCGGCGATGGCCTGCGGTGGCGATGTGTTGTACGCGGTCTGTGGGCGCGATCTCACCTGCCTTTCTCTGGCCGATGGGTCGATCCATTGGACGAAGGAATTGGAGGGTAGCAGTGATCTGGTGGCCTGCACGCCGGATGGCTCAATCGTCGTCGCAACCTCCTCGATTTTCGACCTTGAGATGAATGACTTCCTCGAGGCGACCCTGTGGCGCTTTGATGCAGAAGGAGAATTGTTGCGAAAGGATTCGATCAATGAGCGGCCTTGGTCGCTCGAGATGCGCGATGATGGGGTCGCCAGCCTTGGGCTCGGACGGCCCCGTTGCGGCATGGTTCGCGCCGAGGCCGATGGGCTGCATCACACCCCGTTGCCAACCGATGCGCCCGCGACCTGTGGTCTGGCCGGGCGTGACCGGTCGGTCATCGGTCATGCGGATGGCTGTCTGACCTGTATCGAGGAGGGCATGGTGCTGGAGGATGCACCCTTCGCCAAACAACCCGGTTCCATCGAGGCTCTCGCCTGCACGCCTCAGGGCTTGCTGGTCGGCGTGGCCATCGAAGCGGGCCCGGTCGGCGCGGGCTTCGGCGCGGGCTTCGGCGGTGCATCGGGCCTTGCGCGCGCTTACGACTCTGATGGCCACATGCGATGGCAGGTCGAGACCACAAAGGGTTGCAATGTCGAACATCTGATCGACGGGCCGGAGGTCCGAGGCGCCGACACGGCTTGGATCGTCACCTTTGATGGAAGCATGGCCAACATCGAGGTACGCGATGAGGGTGAAGGCACGAGCCTGGTTCGTTTTGAGTTCGGTTCACGATTGAATGCGACCGCCTCCCAAGACAACCTTGTCGCCATCGGTTTCGATGATGGCTCTCTTTTCATCCTTGAAGGCGACTTGTTGACCCGACGATTGTCAGAAAATGGTGATTCTGAGCTGGAAGCCCGAGATTCATCCATGGCTGCGAGACTTCGAGCGCTGCGAAATTGATCATATTCACAATAATAATTACATCCACTTTGGAAACTTCCACTGGAAAAAGGGGTTGGAAGGACCCGATTCGGGTGGAAAATAACCAATAATAGGGAAAGGTTTATCGACCATGGACTGCCAGAAGAAAGTTGCCGCTCCCGAGGAGTGGTGTCGGAGGGTGCCCAGCATCCCCGGCAGGCCCCAGCCCACAAGGGACCCAATTCGGGAAACGGCGGTGGGCCATCAGACCCTGTGAAAACGGGGCGAGATGGGGTGTGTGGATTGATTGAGAGATCGGTGCCACAGACCCGCAGGAGACGAAAATCACACGCTTCGGTGTGTGAGAAGACTCACCTGTGAACGTGTGCGAGAGCTGGGCTTGAGCACACACCGACACCTCGGTGTCGGAAAACACAGGAGAAACGTCTGTTCGAAAGAACGGGGAAAGACATGGGAGGAACGCCCGACGTCGACAATTTGGTCGAATGAAGCGGAGAAGGGAATCACTGGAAGCCGAAAGGTGACCTCAGGGACCTGGAACCGGTGAATGAAGCCACAACAGTCGGCTTGAGCGAGCCGACCGAGACGATCCCTCATGACATAGCATCCTGTGCAGGTTGAACGGGAAGGCAGCAATGCCCGACCGCGACTGCCGGGGGACGGAGGACGCTGCAGTTGAATCCGACCCTGGAATGGCGAAGGATCGAAAGAACTGGAACCGGACCGAAGGGGGAACAGGGGTGATAGCGATATCACTTGCTGCTCCAGGGTGGAACCAAAGCCGAAAGGTGGCGGGGAAACCCGGAGGAGGGATGCGAACCGAAAGGAACGCGTCTCACCGAATGGACGCTGACACGGAGCAATCTGTGACGGGAACCAAAACGGAGGAAGGTGCTCACGGCACTGGACGAAATGGAGGGAAGCGAGTCGGGAAACCGACCCGAGCGTTCAGAGGGCAGGACCGGTGCGAAAGCATCGCGTCCTCCCGACCGGGAACTGGAACACACCTTCGGGTGTGGAAAGGAACTCGGATGCGGAGGCTGGCTGGCAGAGGAAAGGTCCACAAGATCCCAATCTGCCAGCCAGCACTCCCAACTTCCTCTCTCGAGGACTGGCCGGCCTTCCTCCCAATTCACCTTTTGATGATTGCGAACGCCACGCGTTCCAATGTGGCGAATTATTGTGTCCGCGACAATCGCCGGGGCCTCATTTTCAGACTCCAGTCATCTCTTCGGGGCGAACCCATTCATCGAATTGCGCATCTGTGAGCAAGTCGAGTTCAATCGCTGATTCTCGGAGGGTGAGATTCCTCTCGTGGGCATTCTTGGCGATCTTCGCCGCATTGTCATAGCCGATGTGGTCATTGAGTGCTGTCACGAGCATGAGTGAATTCTCAAGATGATTCTGGATGGCCGCCTCATTCGCCTCGAGTCCGGTTACACACCTGTCGGTGAATGCACGACAGGTATCGGCCAGCAGCCGAACGCTGTGAAGGAGATTGTGAATCATCATCGGCTTGAATACGTTCAACTCAAAGTGACCTTGACTTCCACCGATTGTGATGGCGGTGTGATTTCCCATGACCTGACAGCAGACCATCGTCATCGCCTCGGCCTGGGTCGGATTGACCTTGCCTGGCATGATGGACGAGCCTGGCTCATTCGCGGGAAGTGAAAGTTCGCCGAATCCACAGCGCGGCCCGGAACCCAACCAACGGATGTCATTGGCGATTTTCATGAGACTGGCGGCGAGGGTGTTCAATGCTCCACTCGCTGCGACGACCGCATCGTGTCCAGCCAACTGCGCAAATTTGTTCGGTGCCGTGACGAATGGCAATCCAGTCTTCTCTGCGATATGGCCTGCAACGATGACAGCAAAGTCGGGATGGGTGTTCAGTCCTGTGCCGACCGCCGTGCCTCCCAGCGCCAATTCGAATAGATCTTCAAGTGCGAATTCAATTCGCCGAAGATCAGCGTCAAGCATGGCGACATAGCCTCCAAATTCTTGACCGAGTGTCAATGGCACGGCATCCATCAAGTGCGTTCGACCGATCTTGACGATGTTGGCAAAGTTGTCAGCCTTGGCCGCCAATGCATCCCGGAGATGGCGGACTTGAGGGAGTAGATTGTGGGTGATGTCCTCCGCACCCGCAATGTGCATCGCTGTCGGAAACGTATCGTTGGAGGATTGCGCTTTGTTGACATGGTCATTCGGGTGGACGGGTGATTTGCTGCCGAGCACACCACCTGATATTTCGATGGCACGATTGGCGATGACCTCGTTGGCATTCATGTTTGATTGAGTGCCGGAGCCAGTTTGCCAAATGCGCAGCGGAAAATGGTCGGCCAATGCGCCGGTGATGACCTCTTCCGAAGCTTCGATGATGAGGTCGGCAATCGTACCATCGAGTGTACCGAGTTGCTTGTTGGTCCTTGCTGACGCTTGCTTCAGGATGCCGAATCCTCGCACGACACCACTCGGCATCGTATCCTCGCCGATGTCGAAATTGATCAGAGATCTCGCCGTTTGGCAGCCATAATATCGATCCGCGGGGACATCCAATTCACCCATCGTATCGGCTTCAATGCGGACATCTCCATGGGTGGCGGGTGCCGAGCGGGGGCCGGTGGCGACGTGCGGAGTCGTGGCTTGGCGCCCTTCCAGGCCATCTTGAATCATCTTCGCGATGGTCGCGCTTCGCCCGTCTTTTCGCCCCTTTCCGACCTTCCGATCGAGACGCTTCGCCAAGTCTTCTGGAATGCTGATGCTCATGATGCGGCGGTCTCCCGCGCGGTGCTTCGCCATGGCCTTCGGAATTGTAATTAGTTAATAAGTAAGTCGGAGGGGGCCCCGAAATCATCACTCAACAACGCTTGACGGTGACGATTTGTACCGGTTCGACCGGACGATCGCCCGTGCCGGTTCGCACGCCTTCGATGGCCATGACGACCTCCATGCCCGCCGTGACCTTGCCGAAGACGGGATGCTTGGAGGGCGTGCTTCCATCGAACCAATCAAGGAAGGAATTGTGAACGGTGTTGACGAAGAATTGCGACCCGCCACTGTTGGGGCGGCCGGTGTTGGCCATCGATAGGGTGCCTGGCTCATTGCTGAACTTGGCATCTGCGGGAAACTCATCCTGCACCTCGTAACCGGGTCCTCCCGTGCCGCAACGAGAACTGTTCGGATCGTTGCTGTTCGGGCAACCGCCCTGGAGCATGAAGCCCTTGATGACGCGGTGGAAGTGCAAGCCATTGTAGTAGCCCTTGTCGGCGAGTTCGAGGAAATTACCCGCGGTGATTGGCATGCTGTCAGTGAATAGCTCGATGGTGATGTCACCCTTGCTCGTCGTCATCAGGACTTGTGTCATGGCCTGCACGCCCCGCTCCCGGTTCTTGAGCCTGTGCCCACAGAGGCTCAGAGTTTGAACCGGGGCACGAAGCCGAGAACTTCTCTGAAATATTCGAAGTCATATTCGGCATTTGTCCGATGAACAATCAGACCCTCAGCATCGAATTTCCAAACGTCTGTGACGATTGTTTCGAAGGACTTCCCTGACGGTTCGATCCCTTGGACCACTCCGGTGTGTGTGCCCCACGTCCGGGCCCGAGAGACGACGATGTCACCCGCGGGAACCATTTCGATGATCTCGGTATCCAGATCGGGATTCATATCGATAATGCGCTTGCAGTAGGTCTTGTAACCCAATCGATCGAGTCGGCCGGAGGCACCACCCTCAGCGAGGAATTCAGGTGCAAAAAGATCGTCGATGAGATCGAAATTCCGCTGCCGCCAACCCTCTTCGAACCACCGACTGAGCGAATCCACACAACCCTGTGTGAAGGCATCGAGTTCGATTGGTTCATCAGACAGGGGCATTCCTCCGGAACTTAGGCAGGGCGGCGATTCAATTTGAAGGGTTTGAATCCTCATCCCACGACGCCAGCGGAACTGCCGGATTTCTGCTCAAAGACATCGTAATCGATGAGAAACAGCGTGAAGAACAGGGTCGCTCGCTCTTGCAAGGTGAGATTCGCATCGACGAACTGAATCGAGAACGTGTCCGCTTGGGTGAACATCTCGGTCAGCAATCCCTTCCATTTCTTTGAGATTGTCGCCACATGAACCCCGCCTTTGGTGACGTCGAAGGTGAGGCTGCCGAGTTGGAAGATGCTGCTGTTGATCTCGAAGGTATCGACGCCGCCGACGTCGATCGTGTATCGACGCTTGAGCATCTTGAATCTGCGTCGGGACCGGCCCATCACCTGACCACCGACAGAGCCCGTGATCTCCTGGAACATGAAGCGGAATGGTTTCTTTCCGGAGGCGATTTCCTGGCCCTGTGCATCGTAGACGTGCAGGGTGAGAGAGCGCATGTTGCCAAACATCTGGCGCAGGATGGCACCGCCGAATCCGCCGCCCTCCTCCATCGCTGAGCCGAGTGCTTCGCCATTCTCTCCGTGAAGGCTGTACTTGTTTGCCGAATCAAATCCGACCAAGATGTTGGCCATCTCTTTTTCTTGCTTGACGACGATTGCATTTCGCATCAGCATGTGCTGGAGTTGTTCGCTCATGGGCCCGCGGAGACATCTCTGCTTCTTCAAATTGACTTCTCAGGCAAAATCCGAAAGTGTCGTCAGCGGTATGAGTGGAATGCCGGCCGCGGCGAAGGCCTCGACGCCGCCTTCCTCGCGGTCGACGATGGTGATGCAGGCGACGACGTTGCAGCCGATGGCTTGGAGGCGCTCCACGGCTTTGAGTGCGGAGCCGCCGGTGGTCGTGACATCCTCGAGAATGACCACTCGGTCACCGGCGAGAATGGTGCTGCCTTCGATGCCGGGGGGGTTGCCGGTCTTTCGACCACCGCGCCCTTTCGGTTCCTTGCGCATGACAAAGCCGCGCAATGTGCTGCCAATCGGGGCCTTGGCGATGACGATGCCCGTCAAGGGCACGGCCCCCAATTCGAGTCCTCCGACGACATCGATCCCACCGTCAATCCCTTCCATTGTGGCATGGATGAGCACACCGAGAA
>CAVOCV010000060.1:0-8863 GCA_963694325.1 Candidatus Thalassarchaeaceae archaeon
TCACCAGTGAGGCGAAGGAGGCTTTGGCCGACAATGTCGATGTCTTCGATGAGATTCGACTCGCCATGCTCGAGGTCGGTCGCGGCCTGCGAAATCACCTGAAGAAGAGTGCACAGAAGAAGAAGGCCCAGGAGAAATTCGAACTGGTCAACATCATCCTACCAGAAATTCACGACAAGACGATCGCCATCCTCGGTGCTGAACCCGTCCCGTTGGCGCCGGTCATCACCCGCATCATGAATGCGGTCTTCCTCGAGGAGGGCATCGAATGGGAATCTGAAGCGCGCTTGTCGCGGGTGACCATCGACGTCTACAACTACACGGCTCGCTCGCGCGCATACACACTGCTCTGCACATGGCCCGAACGCGAGAGCGTCGAGATGGTCGACAATTCGCTCGGCGGCCGGCGTGAAGCGAAGGGGTTGTGGGCCTGGAAATTGCCGGCCATCGAACCGGGGCAATGCCTCAGTGTCAGCTTCGCTGTCGGCGGGCTCTCCAAAGGTGATTGGACGTCATTCGACATCTTCTTCCGCGGCGCAGGCGAAATCATCGGCGCGACCAAACTCGACGAGGTAATCCTCGCTGAAATGCTCAGAGAAGAAGTGGTCGCCGTCGAGGAGGAAGTCGTGGAGCTGGCCTCACCCGTCGCGACGGGAAGCCAGCCGGAGACTACTGAAGCACCCATTGATCCAGGTGATATCATGTCCTGGTCGTCGACGGAGGGAGATGAATGAGTGCGACCACCCGCAAGACCCGTGAGGAGACCGTTGAGAGTCTCCACGACGTTGCCCGTGAGATGTACTCTCGCATGCTCAAGGGCGAAGCCCCGACCATGACCCTGCCCGTTCGCACCAAGAACAACATCGGATTTGATGAAAAACTGGGTGTCTTCAAGTATGGAAAAAAGCGTTCCATTCGCGATGCGACCTCGCTGGCATCTGCAACTGTATTGCTGCGGGCACTGCACACGATCGAATTCATCGAAGGGATGATCGACGCCGGCAAGTCGAGCACCCTTCGTGAGATGTACTACATCTCCGAGGCGTGGGGGAATGGAAAGTTCGGCAATCAGAACGAATCGAACAATCTCGCCGAGGACCTTGAAATCGTGACGCGTTGCCTGCGCGAGGATTTCAAACTCCGACCTGAAGAGGATGGGGCCCGCATGATCGGCAATCTCACCCTCGACGAGCGCAATCGCCGCGGTGACTGGATGCGTATCAACGCCCGGGATGATGTTGGGGATTCGGGATACGGTCTGCCCTATAACGTCGAATTGGAAAAAATTCGATTGATCGAACACGACATTCGATTCATCATGGCCATCGAGACAGGTGGGATGTTCGACCGGCTCGTGGAGAATGGTTTTGATGAGGAATATCAGTGTGGCCTGCTCCACCTGAAGGGTCAGCCAGCACGGTCGACTCGCCGCATCATGAAACGCATGAACGAGGAATGGGACCTGCCTGTCATCGTCTTCCTCGACGGTGATCCCTGGTCATTCCGAATTTTTGCAAGTATCGCTTATGGCGCGATCAAGACCGCGCACATCTCGGAATATCTCGCGACCCCATCGGCCCAATATCTCGGCATCACCGCCGATGACATCGAGGCCTATGACCTGCCGAGCGACACGTTGAGCAGCAAGGACGTTGAAGCCTTGAAGGCGGAATTGACCGACCCCCGGTTTGCCGATGGTTGGTGGCAGAGCCAGATTCAAATGATGCTCGACCTCGGCAAGAAGGCCGAACAGCAGTCGTTGGCAAAGTATGGTCTCGATTTCGTGACCGATACCTATCTGCCGGAAAAATTGAATGAAATCGGACTCGGGATCTGAGCGCAACCCCCATGAACGTCGGTGTTGAGGTGGGTGTGTGACTCCCCCGGTCTGGCCCAAGCGTCTGCTCATCGCAGGCGCGCTTCTCATCGTCATCGGGTCTACAGTTCTCTACTCGGGTTGGGAAGATCTCGAGGCGGCGATGGACCCCAGTGAGAACCATGTGGCCATGGTCGCTGCGGGCCAAACCGTCACGATCAACCTGACCGAAGGACACGTCTATCTGGCTTACAGGGTGGATTCTTCGAAGGCGAATTGTACCCTCACCGAAGTTCATACCGGCGCCGAGATATCTCGTGCATCGCCGGGATGGCTCCAAAGTGATCGCATCGGTGTGGATAATCAGCTCTACAAAATCACGGGCACATACACGGCTGAAGCGGATGGTGAGCATGAAATTCACAATCTCGATGACCGCAATAGCACGCTCTGGATCATCGATGAGCAACAGATCGAAGGTGGAGGCAACACCTTGTTGCTGCTCCAGGTCAGTTGCATGACCCTGCTGTGTGGCGCCTGTATGCTGCCCATCGGCGGCACCTTGTGGTTGACCAGTCGACGTCAGGCCGGCAGCGCCAACATCGTCATGCAGACCGCGGGAGGTGTCCAGGTACCGATCGCTCCCGGAACAGATGGGGTTTCACAACGTGTGCCGACCACGGACGAGGTGTGGGCCAGTCTGCGCAGTGGCGCGCCTCTGGACCTCAATGTCCCAGGCGAGGCGGCCGAGTCTCAGGTACCGCCTCCATTCGCTGACCAGCCCGATGGCATCGCGGCCCAAACCCGAGTGATCGATGAGATCCAAGCCGTTGAGGAGGCGTTGACCGAAAATCCCGAAATCGCTGATACCCCGGCTGAAGAGGGCACCAACTGGAAGTCGTGGGACGAAGGTTGAGATGGCCGAGGATTGATAGGGGTCCTTTGGCTAGTTAACACCGGGTTGTGAAGTGACAGCGGATTTTGACACCGCGCTCTCGATCCTGGAGAACGGGACGCGCAGGTCCATTCTTGAGCGTCTCGTGCGGGAGCCACACTACCCGCTGCAACTCGCAGATCTCCTCGAAGTTTCCCAACAGGCTGTGATGAAGCACTTGAAAGTGCTCGAAAAGGCGGGATTTGTCACCAGTGAGAAGGTCCCGAGCGAAAAGGGAGGTCCGCCCAAACGGATCTATGCCGTGACCCAATCTTTCTCTCTACGCCTGGACCTCGGCCCAGACCTGTTCAGAGCTGAGCATCGACAATTGCCGCCCGGCGGGCCGACCCGTCTGTCCGCACGGTTGCCGGATGAGGTGCTGAGCGTGGCTGGCAGGGTCGGCACGCGGCGTCGGCTACCGATGGCAGAGGCACTCGAGATGCTATCGGATCTCAACGATGAGTTGGACCGACTCGATATGGAGCGCGATGCCCTCATCGCCCTGCATCAACAAATCAAGCACAAGGCGAGTCGTGTCGTCGATGATACCTTCGATCTCTACGAAGAGCGGCAACTCGCCCACACCTTGCTCGAGGCGCCACGCAGGCCGGTCGACCTCGACCGCTTCTGTGCTGGTTTACAGATTCAGCCTCAGCGCGCGGAGGAGATGATGGATGCCTTGCGTGGCCTGATGATGCGTCAGATCGGGGCCGAATCCGGCACGCTGATCGCCACCACCGATGACCGTCTTCTGCCCTGGTGGCTCTCCAAAACCTCAGCCAAGTGAATGGATTCTCATTCTGAGCGCCGTCGTGTGATGCCGGTTGGCAGCAGAGCGAATCGATTCGTCACTCACCGACCGCAGGTCGGTCGGGAAGGCATCCGCCCGCAGGTGAAGGCGATATTCATCGCGGATGCCTTCACGAGATACCAATCCGAACATCACGATCGGAGGGGATCTCAGGTCTCACGAGACGGCGATCAGAACCGCATGTCGTCGTCGACAGTTATCATGCTCGACTGTGCATCGACGCGGGCCAACGCCTCACGGCGTCGGGCGACCATCACCATGCCAGCCACAGCCATCAGAGCGAGGGTGAGCAGCATGATCATGGTCGGGACCGACCACTCACCTGCGACCTCCATCGCGACGTCTAAGAAGCCGTTGTCGCTGGAGAGCTCACCGACTTCCTTGCGATTGTTGGCCTCATTGGCTTCGATGATGTAGTTGCCCGGGTCGACGATGACCACGATGTTGTGGCTGCCTGCCTTGACCGGATAGAGCAGTGTAATCTCGACAGCGTCCTCATCCCCAGAACCCGAGTCGTCGGGCGGCATGAGTGCGCCGATCACCTGGCGATAGGCGACGTTCTCTTCTTCGCAGATGTTTTTGCGCAGATTCGAAGCGGTCTCATCTTCGCACAGGACGATGTTGATGTCCGTGGCGTGGACGTTTCCACGGTTGATGACCTTGATATTGATCGGAATCATGTCGCCGACCGGAGCCGTATCCTTGACAGCGCGGACCTCGATGATTTCCAAGTCAGGTGCGCGCAAGCGGATGCGCAGAATCTGCTCGTTCGTGTCACAGGGGAAGACGTTGTCCATCACACCGTCATTGTCGGCATCGATCGTGCAACTGTCCTCCCAGGCGGGTGTCTCGTCGGCATCGCCCATCGGGGCGCTGCCGTAGTTGGAGAGCACCTTGATGCCAATCTCGCGGTTTGCAAGCGTAGCGGAGGGGCTGATGTCGATGATGACCATCACCTGAACCGTACTGTATGCGGGCATCTCAGCGAGGGACCAGGTCCCATCGGAATGGTAGGCGCAGCCCTGTGCGGGTGCGGCCTCTCCAACACCCAGAGACGCGCAGGGGATCTCGCGGGGCAACTCGGTGTCGAAATCCTCGACCATCGCATAGCGAATCTGCCATGTGTCCAGTGAACCCATGCCGGGTACGCGGTCCCAAATCTCACCGCTCTTTGTGTGATTGTGCAGGGTGCCGATGTCGGGCACGTTGCCATTGTTCGTGACGTTCAGCAGGTAGCGAACGGTGCGTCCAGGCGCCGTCGTCTTGACCTGACTCTCAACGAGTGGGTCGAGCCAGATGCGCATGTCATGGTACTCATTGACTTGGATCTCGAGAAGAACTGCATCCCGCTCGAGGGTGCCATCAAAGGATTCCTCGCTGTAGGCCTTGATGACGATCTGGTAATCACCCGCGACGATTTCATCCGGTATACGGATGATGATGTCGAGGGTCTGTTCATCATCGCGGTCCAACTCAAGGAGGTGGGCACGTGGGATTTCGACATCCCATAGCAACTGATTGCCCTCGGTATCGCTGACGGAATGGACGCGCATGTCGTAACGGTCCGGTCCGTTGCCGCTGTTGACCACCGTGGTGCTGACGGTCAGTACATCGGCGGGATCGGCGGTGAAGACCTTCTCAGGGAACTCCATCTCAAGATCGTACACGTGCTCAACATTGGTCGACAGAATCGCCGAATCCGAGACGCGCGAAGCGCTCTGCAGGTGAGCCTTGATGGTCACGGCCGGACCGAGGCCCGCGCTCGCGTTCTGCGGTGCACAAACCGTCACGCCCACAGTATAGGGGTGGTCGATGTTCGACCAGTGCCGCGGCTCGCTCATGTTGATTGAATTGCCACCGGGTGCGTTCGTGAAGTCCAAACTCACAGTCCAGTGGTCGTATCGCCAGACGTTCTCCGGCACGCCTGCGGGGCGCAGTTCAGGTGCGCCAGGCGTGGTGAAGACCAGGTAGCCCGGTGCGAAGTGCTTGATGACGTCGATGTCGTAGGTGTGGCATTCGCCCGGCATCACATACTCCGAGGTGTCATAGATCTCGAAGACGATGTTGCCTGTGGAGCGGATGCTGACGTTGACCCACAACTCGAGCACGTCATAGGTGCCCTTGGCCTGACTCTTGACGGGTTCACCCATCGACCAGCCCTTGAGATAGAGCGCGAAGGTGCCCGGGTCTTGGGTGGTCGGTACGGATATTTCGAGGTTCTTCGTGACCGATTGTCCGGGGTCCAGACTGACCATCAACGGGAAGTTGATCTGCCAGCCCCACGGCAGCAACCATTCCTGTTGGCCCTGCAGTGTGGTCGGGTCATAGAAGGCGAAGGAGTCGAACACGTTGCCCGTGTTCGTGATGGTGATCGAGAATATCGCCGTCTGTCCTTGCTCCACGTCAGATTGGTAATGACTGGTCTCCAATTCAATGCCGTGTTTGACATCCATCAGGGTCAGGGTCAGCCGATCGGAACGGATGGCTGGATCCTTGTACGAAATTGCCGAGACGGTGATTTGGGCGAGTTCATCGTGGTTGGCCTGATAGATCGAGGGCGCACGCACGCGCAGGTAAACGCGCACCAACTCGCCACCGGCCAGGAAGATCGGTGTCTCTGGGAAAATCGCCGTATGGTTGTCGGCGAAGAACAGATTCGCCGTCCAATTGACCGGCACGCCGGAGAGATTCACAGCAAACGTGTCCGATACGAGGTCGACCGGTCCAGGAGTCGTGTTGTTGACGGTCAGGTTGTAGATCGTCTGTTCCCCGGGCTCGATGACGTGGTAATAGGTCTCGCCATCACCCAATTCGACGTCGACCTGACCGGTCAAGACGTGGGTATAGCATAGCGTGTAGGCACCATTGTTCGATTCATCGTTGCACTTGTTCGTGTCCGACCAAGCGATGTGCGCCCCACTGCCAAGGTCATTGGAGAAGGCGGGCGGCTGGGACAGTTCGGGTGCGCGGCCGGTGTTCGGGCCGAGCTTGTCGGAATGCCAGGTGGTCACATCGACCAACTCCCACGGGTCGAGGACGGCTGCAGCGATGCTGTTGAGCGGCCAATCCGCTTGGTCATTCGTGTGGTTCAGCCGAGTGTACATGATCGACTCGCCTTGACTCGCATTGGAGTTATCCAGATACGAGATGTGGACGTTGTTCTGAGCGTCGGCAAGGACCTGAGGCATGTAGGAGGATGCGCTCCAGTAATCGTTCGGATTGACGTTTGCCGCACCTTCAGTGTAGGAGATGCGGGTGTCGACGATCTTCTTGATTCCGTAGGTCGGCAGTCCGCCTGAGACGCCGTTCCAGTCCGCGGTTCCACGGAGGCGGAGGCGGGAGTAGTAGACCTCGTAATTGTCGTCCTTGTCAAATCCATAATCGCGGCCGTCCATCCACGTGATGTGGGTGTCGCCACTGTTGTCGATGGCCAGCGAAGGGTGCAGGCTGAACGCGTCGTCCAGCGTCACACGGGTGTCGTTCACCACGACGAGGTGGCCGTAGCCGTTCTCGTCCTGGCTGGGACCGAGGTCCTCGGTGTAACGACCGCCGATTTCTTCGAGGCCAGCCATGCCGTAGGTCCAGCCCGGTGAGGGATTCTGAACCTTCGCATAAGGATCGAGAACGGTCATGTAGATCTCACGGCTGTTGTTGGTCGCAAGGAACACCATCGCTTCGACCAGCGTATCCATCTGATTGGATCCAGAGGCAGGGAAGGCGTAGACCTGCCCGCCCGCGTCGGTATTTCGTGTGGTCGAACCCGGACAGATTCTCGGGTTCATGTTGACCTGACCATTGGGGCACTGGGCGAGATCCTTCATGTGGGAAGAGACCTGATTGTTGCCGCCCCAAGAGGATCCGTACATGCCCACAGGGATGACGCCTGCATCGACACAGGCGTCGTGCGCCTCGTTGATGCTCTGGATGTCATCGGACTGCTGGGGCGGGTCGCCGCCCTTGGGTCCCTCATCGGAGATGGGGATGACAATCTTGGTGGCGTTCGGGTTCCACTTGTGGTCATAGGTAGTCGGCGGGTTGCCGGGCACGTTGCCCTGCGCGTCGACCCATGAGAGGCAGGCCCAGGTGCTTCCCGGGCCCCAGTCCTCACCTTGGTAGCCGCCACCTTGGGCTGCACCGTTGAAAATCGTGTTTGAGAGTTTGATCAGGCCACCGGAATCATCGCCAAGGGTCAGCATGTTCGAGCGGGGCTGCTCGTGGTGAGGCTGCGCGGCGCAAGAACCGGAATTCGCTGCACTCGGGTAGTATCCGCCGAGGGCGTAGAGGGTCTCGAAGACCGTGATGTTGGCTTCCTCGAGCATCGGCTTGATGCCGACGAAGTTGCCACCGTTGGTCCAACTGCCACCGTAGAAGAGGGTGCACATGTCAGCCCACTCGGAGTACATCGAGCCCGATGTATCGATTGGAGAGACGATCTCGACCTTGCCGCCGCGGGTGTCGTCCCAGGCGATTTGGACCATGTCGTCCGCATCGATGGCGATGTCGGGGTGTCCCTTGTGGCCGATGATCGGCGTCAACAGGGTGCTGTCGATCGCTGTGATGGCCTCGCGGGTGGTCTGGTCAATCTCGAGGAACTTGTAGTAAATCTGGGGTTGCTGGAAGTACTTGTCGAATCGGTCGTAGGAATCTTCCCAAACGATGTGGGCATTGTCCTGACTGTCGACTGCGATGGCTGGCCAGTCGCGGTTCTGCTGGCGCTGCGACACCTTCGTGTCGTCGACGACCGTGATGGTGCCATCGTCCGAGGCCGAGCCATCCTGATCATCCAGACTCGGGTCGAGCAAGGTGTACCAAATGGTGTGCTGGCTCGCCTTGTCCGTCCAGGTGATGTGGACACGGTCCTCCGAATCGATGTCGATGTCGGGGTGCCAAGCGCGGTGTGAGCCGGGGTTGGAAATTTGGGTGGCATCGATCACCGTTTGAGCGCGCGGATTCATCATCGTGTAGTACAGATGCTGCGTGTTGCGGCTCCACACGATGTGGATGTTGCCTTCACTGTCGCTGGTCATCGAGGCCATGCGCTCATTCATTGAGCCGCCGTCCACGACCTGTACCGCGTCGGTGATGACCACTGTTGCACCTTCGGCAACGGGTGGTGTATATCCTATCAGTAGTGTGCTCATCAAGAAGATCATCACCATCGTGATGCTTCCGTGCTTGTTCTGATTCATTTTGTTCAACCCCGTGGAGAGACTCTCCAACGATTTCAAAACGCAGTTCCACTCCTACTTAACCGAACCCCTCAGTGGTCAGTTCTTGCGCGAGCGCGCATGAGCGCAATTGG
>CAVOCV010000061.1:0-8584 GCA_963694325.1 Candidatus Thalassarchaeaceae archaeon
ACAGGATTCAGGCACCCGCTCGCCATGCAGCAACCTATATGCGTAGAATGAGGTTGGACGAAGTGTCGGTGTGCAGGAGCCTTGGCTCCAAACGAAATGGATGGAGGTTCTGGGTGTGGCAGAGAAAGAGAAGGAGACCAGCCGATTCGGCCTCTACATCGCTTCGTCTCTGGTCATCATCCTCCTCCTCACGCTCGTGCTCCCCATGGTATTCTCAGCCAACAAAGACACGGTCTATTCCGCCTATGTGACCGACTCGGGAGATACCGATACCACCCGCCTCGCCCAAGTCAGTGCCATGGCGACCTCACTCGGTCAGGAAGGCGAGGGTTACACCATCGCCAACACCATGTCGACGCCGATGCTGGTCAACGACTGGAGGGACCCCCACCGCACGATGTTGGTGGTCGTCTCCCCCGAGAAGCCGATCGATGAGACCGAGGCCTCCAAGATTCACGAATTCGTCACAGAGCGCGGTGGAAAGGTCATCATCGCCTCGGACAATTCCAACGCCAACCGAGTGGCGGCCAAATTCGGCGTCACCTACTTCGACGCCCCTCTGTACGATCAGGACCGATTCTGGGATGAATTGAACCCCGAGACTGGAGAGACTCGCGCGGACAATTGGAAGAACGTCTGGAGCCTGACCTCGATCAACGAATCCATCGACGGCATGTCCCAGGCCGCACTCCGCCAGGCCTGCTCCGAAGTCAATCTACAACGCCACTCATACGATGGCTGCCGCATGCCGGTGATGTTCCGAGAACCAACCGGCATGAAGGTCGAGAACTTCAGCGAGGATGGAGCGGAGAATCGAGAGGTCAAGATTCTGGCACGCGCCAGCCCCTCCGCCTTCATCGACATCGCTGGCGATGGCGACAGCGGCAACAACCTGAACCCAGCGCCCGGCGACCTCGCCTTGGTCGTGCGCATCGATTATCCCGGCATCCAAGCCTTGGACTACAAGGGAGGCGCCAAGGGCAGCCTCTCCGATATCGATGTGACGGGGTCGATTCTCTTCGTCTCCGACGAGACCGCCTTCAGCAACAGGCTGTGGGACATCGAGATCGCCCAGGAGACCGGCATGCGCCCGCAATGTGTGATTTCAGAATCCAACTGCTGGCAGGGTCACCTGACAGGAGAGAACGTGTGGGCTGGCAACCTCCCTTACTTCCGAGCCATCATCTTCTCGATGATGGAATTTGACAATCAAGAATTGTCGAGCACCATCAAGTACAGCAAGGACAACTTCCAGGTTGTCTTCGACGAGAGCCGTCACGTCACGGGCATGCTCAGCGCACCGTTCACAGATGCGATGTCGACGATCGTTCTGCTGACCAGCGATGCCTTCCTCAAGTGGCTCATCATCCTCAACATCCTGCTCCTGCTCCTCGTCGCCATCATGGTCGTGCCCGAGAAGCCAAATTGGCGTCACGTCTTCGACCTGACCCGATTCAGAGAGCGTCCAGATAAGGTCGATCCCGTGTCCTACCGCCAACGCGTCCGCGAGGCGCTGATGGCGAAGGTCCGAATTTTCTACGATTTAACCAAAGATGAAATGGCCCTGAAACCGCCTGCCGAAGTGCAGACGATGATCGGTGAGCCCCGCCTTGTGGAATTGGCATACAGCCAGAACCGCACCTATTCCCCCGAGGAGTTGCGTCAGCTGCTCCAAGCGATTCGTCGTTGGGGGAAGACCGCGTGATCCTTCGCGCAAACAAGAGAGGAGAGTGAAGAAAAATGCAGGCACCCCCGCCACCAGGAGGCGCACCCGCGCCCAACGTAGCCCCGGCCACCCCAATGGCCGCTGCGCCGGCCCCTGCCCCCGCACCCGCACCTGCGCCAGCACCGGCGCCTGTTGCGGCTGCACCGGCAGTGGCTGCTCCGCAGCCCCGACACCAAAGCACACCTGAGGTCCGCGAGAGACTCGCGGCCGTTGGCGCAATCGGTCAAGCGATCGGCGCCGAGGTTGCAAAGGTGATCATCGGAAAGCAGCACGTCATCGACAACGTCATGGTCGACATCCTCAGCAACGGCAACCTGCTGTTCGAGGATTACCCTGGCCTTGCGAAGACGTTGATGACCAACACGTTCGCCGACGCACTCGGTTGCGACTTCAAGCGTGTTCAATTCACACCTGACCTGCTTCCGGCTGACATCACAGGAACCAACATCTATGATGCGAAGAAGGGCGAATTCACATTCAAGCCCGGACCGATTTTCTGCAATCTGTTGCTGTCTGACGAGATCAACCGTGCCCCGCCCAAGACGCAGGCCGCGTTGCTCGAAGCGATGCAGGAACACCAAGTGACGATCGGAACGGTGACGCACAAGCTGCCCAGCCCCTTCCTGACGATGGCGACCCAGAACCCAGTCGAGCAGGAGGGTACCTACCCGCTGCCCGAAGCCCAACTGGACCGCTTCATGATGAAGATGAGCGTCGGCTACCCCGACCGCGCGGATGAGGACGAGATCCTCGCCCGACGAATCATACGAAAGAAGGACGCCGTGGACGTCGAGGTCATCACTGACCCGGCCCGCGTCGTCGCCATGCAGCAGGCCATCGAAGACGTCTACGTCGACCCGGCCGTCCGCATGTACATGGTCGAAATCGTGGCACGAACGCGCGAGGACCCCCGTGTCCTCGTCGGTTCTTCGCCCCGTGGTTCGCAGGCTCTGCTCAAGACAAGCCGTGCCGCAGCCGCAATGCGTGGACGCGATTTCGTGACACCGGACGATGTGAAGGCAGTGGCACCGCTCGCGGTCAGCCACCGTCTGATTCTCAAGCCGGAACACCAGATCAAGGGTCTCGAACCGCAGGAAGTCATCGATGGCATCCTGCGCGAAGTGCCCGTGCCCACGGTCTGATCTGAGGAAGAATCGAATTCGCGTTGAGTGGAAGGAGGAACCCAGACATGGCATGGAGTCGCAAATCGGCGATGTTCGCGAGTCTCGCGACAGCGTTGTACCTGCTCGGTCTCGTGTTGCGCAACCCGCAACTCGTCACCGTTGCTGTCGTGCTTCTCTCCTTCCTGACCTGGGCTGCACTCCGTGCCGCTCACGCCGACGTCGCCGCAACTGGCCGACGGCTCGACGAAGACGATCAATCCGAAGACGCGCCAACCCTCGCATCGCTCTCCGCGATGCGAAAGGTCTCCGCGGCGCGCATCTTTGAGGACGGCGAAATCCAAATCACACTTCGCCTGCAGAACCACTCTCCACTCTCCAAGATTCTGGAAGTGAAGGATACCGTCCCCGAAGTCATGCGCATCAAGGAAGGCGCGAATTACATCCTGATGGAACTCGGCCCCCGCCGAGAGACCCTCATCGAATACACCATCGAATGCCCGCTACGCGGATTCTACACGCTCGGACCGGTCAGCATCCGCGTCCAGGACCCCTTCGGCCTGTTCCACACAGAGAAGGAAATCCACGTGTACGATGACTTCCTCGTCTTCCCCAAGACCGAGGATCTGAAGGAGGCATTTGTCAAGAGCAGGGTGCCGAAGATTTTCACCGGTGCGGTCAACATTCGCCAGCCCGGAGAAGGATCGAACTTCTACAACCTGCGCGAGTACGTTCCCGGCGATTCGATTCGAAAGATGAACTGGAAGGCCTATGCCCGTTCGGGCAAGATGATGGTCAACGAGTTCGAGCGAGACGCCGTCTCCGACATCATTCTGATCGTCGACAGTCGTGCGGTCGCAGAGACCGGTCCCGTGAGTCGCAACTCACTGGTGTACAGCACACGTGCCGCGGCCAGTCTCGCCCAGTATTTCCTGAGCCGACGTGACAGCGTCGGCCTGGTGATCTATGGGTCGGACATCAACAGTGTGGATCGCGATACCGGGAAGAAGCAACTGTACGTGTTGCTGACCAAACTCGCGGGTGCCGCGGCCAGTGGCAATACGCCGCTTCAGGTCGTCACCAACCGCATCATGCCGCACATCAACCGCGGCAGCCCGATCATCATTCTGAGCCCACTCGAAGGCGACCTGACCTTGGTCAACGCAGTCCGAGATTTCCGCGCACGTGAGTTTGACGTCACCGTGTTGAGCCCATCGAGCCTCGAATTCGAATTCGATGCAAAGCGATTGGATCGAACCGGCTATGAGGTCCTGAAGACCGAGCGCGACATCATGATCAGTGAACTGCGAGGGCTCGGCGCCTTCGTGATGGATTGGGAGCCGGACATGCTGCTCGCAACCGCCCTGGCGGGTGCCCGAGGATTCTGAGGTGTTGGACATGGTTGCAGGACAGGACAAATCACTCGATACTTCCCACCTCTATGAGGGCAAGACGATTCGTGCGGCCGCACCCAGTCGCAAGAAGCTCGCCGGCAAGATGTCCGGCGCTGGGTCGGACATCCCCAAGGATGCCGTGCCCGATGTTCACATTCCGACCTTCGTCGAGAGTCTCTTCGGCGGCCCGCTGATTCCGAAGATGAAGTTCCTCCCCGCCGACCGCATGGTCCAAACCCTGCAGTTGATCGGTGGCGGTCTGATGATGCTGCTCGCCGTGCTCACCTATCTGGTGACGCCCGTAGATGGCACATTCTGGAATTGGTTCGCCGTCTGGCTCGGCGTCGATGCGATGGGACAAATCCTCCACCTTCTAATCGTGATATCGGCTCTTGGTGCTGGGTTCTATGGCATCTTCCGACGCGATGCGCGCGGCTTGCTCGTCTCCTATGTCCTGTTCATTCTGATCTCGCTGCGCTTCGCCGCCAGCAAGGTCACCTTCGAGTCCGGTGCGCTGGATGAGGTCGGTGAGGGCTGGGTCAAGCTGCTGCTTGTCGTCTATGCTGTCTCACTGGTGATGTACATCGAGGTGACGAATGGCATCATCCGATTCTCCATGCTCGACACGAGCATCCGTACCGGTGAAGTGTATGTGATGAATGTGAAGAAAGTGCTCTCACGCTATCATGTCGCCCTGGTGGTGACGCCGGTGATTGCGACCTTGGTCGCCCTCGGTACACTGATGATCAACGTCATCATCCCTTGGTTCTTCGAATTGTTCGACCCGGAGACGGCCAAGCGATTGTCCGAATCCGTCGAACTGACCAGTGTCTACGGTGTGGCCTTGGGCACGATGTTGGTCTTCATGGTCGTCGCCACGTTGTTCGCCGCCAACATTCCGCTGCGCATTCAGCAGTGGAGAGAATCGCTGGACTGAGCTCTCAAGGGGCCAGCAAATCAAGCGCTTCGCAGAGTTTCTTCAGTGCCAATTCGGTCTGTTCCGCTGGCACGGTTGCATGGATTGCGTGTGCCCTCGATTCATCGTCACCAAAAGAGATCTTGACGCCGGCTTCGCCGGCCTCATCGAGAATGCAGGCCATCACCGATTCATCCTCTCCGATGCCCTCTCCGACGAAGCAGAGGATCGAGATCGATTTACCGCGTGAGGGCGTGGGCAAACTCGGTTTCTCACTGAGGATGCGCTCGGCCCGGGCCGCTGTGCGGGACGGCACGAGCAGGCGGACCCGTCCGGGTTGAGCGCGAATGTCGGCAACCCGAATGCGCGCTCGACTGAGGGCGGACATCGCATCCGTCACACTCTCCGCCAATGACAGCGCACTGGAGAGGTTCCACGACAAGGGTACGAGGCCGGGAAGGCATCCCACTGCACGCACCGCGGGAAGATCACTGCGAACGGACGGGCCGATGATTGTCCCGTCCACTTCGGGACGGTGAAGGGGCTTCAACCGGAGGGGAATGCCTGGCTGGCGCAAGGGCTCGACCGCCGAGGGATGGAGCACAGGTTCGCTGAACAGGGCCAGTTCCGCGGCTTCGGTATAGGAGAGATTTGAGAGATTGCGGGCGGGCAGCGTCCAACGAGGGCTGAGGGCGAGCACACCTTCGACATCGCGCCAGATGGTGACCGAATCGGCATCGAGTGCTGCTGCCACCGCGGTCGCTGTCAGATCCGAGCCGCCGCGGCCGAGCAAGGCGAATCCGCCTTTGGAGATGCCATACCACCCCGTGATGACTGGGATGGCGCCGGCCGGAATGCCGAGCAGAGCTTTGGTTCGAACCGCGTCGATCCGTGCATCCTCACCCCTTCCGATAAGGTGGATGCCGACCTCTTCCGCCCAAGCGGGCATCGCTGGAATGCCACGCGCGTCGAGCACGGCAGCGATTGTCAGGCTGGCCAATCGCTCACCACAGGCCAAGGCATCGGCCCGCAGGTCAGGGCGTGGATCTAGCGCGTGATCGGAGAGACAATCGGCGAGGTGGTGCAATGTTTCGGCGAAGCGAACGGCCCAAGGGGAGGTCGCAACCTCCGGCACCCGCTCGAGATAGGTGAGTTCGATCGAGGCGACGAAAGCCGAGATGGAGTGGGTCTGGCCGTGATCGATCTGGTCGAGCAGACGGTCGGTGATGCCGCGGAATGCTGAGACGACGATGACGGCCCGATCCGGCGACTCTCGAATGCGGTCGACAATCGCATCGATATCTGACCCGTCACTGAGGCAAGAGCCTCCGAATTTGTGAACGTGGATGCTCACTCGACCGCCTCCCGTATCTGGATCAGGTCGGCCAACACCAAGCGGCAGACCGCCTCGACGACGGGGGCAGCCCGTGGGGCGAGCACGGGGTCGTGTCTGCCACCGATGTTCAGTTCCCGCATCTCTCCCGAGGGCACGTGCAGGGTCATCTGAGACACCGAGATCGAACTCGGGGGTTTGAAATGGACCTGGAGGCGAAGCGGTGCACCGGTCGCCATGCCACCCAGAGCGCCATCGGCGTCCGCGCCGAGTGGCGCTGGGCCCGGGCCCCACGCATCATTGTGTTCGCTGCCGAGCATCTGCACGGCATCGATACCACGGCCGAATTCTACAGCACGTGCGCCGGGAATCGCCATCAGGGCGCGGGCGAGCGCGGGCTCGATGCCCTCGAACCAGGGTTCACCCAGACCGAGGGGCAGGTTCGAGATCACCGCCTCCACACTCGACCCAATGCTATCACCCGCTTTCCGCAGAGATTTGACCCGTTCAAGCATCCGTTCCGCTGCCGTTGCATCCGTGCAATTGAGCAGTGTGCAGGACTCGCTCGATTCAGCCTTCATCTCGGCTCGAATGTCTCCGATTGCAGCACAGTGAGCATCGACCTCAATTCTGCCGAGCACATCTCGAACCAAGGCACCGGCGGCGACCAAGCCGAGTGTGATTCGACCCGAATGGGTGCCACCACCCCTGAGGTCCGCCGCCCCACCGGTGCGCACGGACTCGGGCAGATCGACATGGCCGGGCCTTGGTTGATCAGGAATGAAGGGGTAATCCTTGGATTTCACATCCTGATTGTGGACCAGAAGGAGGATGGGATGACCGGTGGCACGACCCTCAAAAACACCCGAGAGGATCTCGCAGGCATCCGGTTCGCTACGCGCCGAGAGTAGCCGGCGGCCGGGGCGCCGGCGTTCAAGGTCTGCAAGAAGGCCGTCCAGGTCGATGGGTGTGCCTGGTGGCAGTCCCTCGAGTAGAGCACCGACCGCGGCCCCATGACTCTCACCGAATAGGGTGACTCGAATGGAATCTCCCAGTTTCATGCCCATCGCTGCACCCTCCGGGTGCAGCGCGAGTCAGGCATCCGCCTTAGCCATCACGCCGTGCGGAATCTCGTCTCCAAGATGCTCCAACCACGCGGTTCGAGGAGTTGGTGGATGCGGCGGATTGAGGCCTCTTGGTTGGCCAGGACGATCATGGCGATGGCCGGTCCAGAACCGGTGATGCTGGCTGCCCTCGCACCGAAGATGCCGACATCGTTGCAGGCCTTTCGTCCGACCTGATCCTGAAGGGCGGTGGCGACAGCGCGACCGTTCTGAATCATCGCGTTGAAGACCCCGCCCTGCTCGATGGCCCGCACCGCCTGTTGGAATTGCGCGGCCGCCATCTGGAATCGTTCCGGATCGGGTTCGATTTCACGCGGACCTCGATCGATGATCATGACCGTCCAATCGCCCGCGGCATCGACCTGACCTTCCAACAGCACACCCTCGGCGGCAGGAACGCCCGGGTCGACGACCTTCCATCCGGTCTCGACAGCGGCCCAAGTGTCGTCGACGGACCCGGTCAGAGAGCAACCACAGCCCAGTTGGGCGGCGGTCGCGATGTCGACCATCTGATGATTCTCAAGTTGAGTTTCGGTCGCTTCACAGAGCGCCCGGATACAGGCAATCGACAGGGCGGCACTGGATTTCAGACCGCGGCCCATCGGAATGTCGGTGCGGATCGCCCAGTGCAATTCCTCGGCCTCAGGGGCAGCATGACCGGCTTGTGTCCACGCTTGGACGATGGCTGGGAGGAGGCCGTGGGGGTCCTCAGGTTCCCGTTTGACAGGGGTATCCCGGAGTTGGACCCGGGTGGACAGTTCGATGCTGACGGCACAGCCATAGCCGGCGCCGAGCGCATGTAGCACACTGATGCCGCCGTGGCCCTCGCCCCGCCCCAAGACTGCCATCGCTACCGCTCCTCCGACCCCGATAGGGTGTCCTCACCGATATGTCTAGCGCTTCGACCGGCCATCGCAAGGATGATGTCACCCACCTGAATTTTGGTCACAGAAGGCATCGAACCGCCGGG
>CAVOCV010000062.1:0-8554 GCA_963694325.1 Candidatus Thalassarchaeaceae archaeon
GACTCGAATTGAAGTTTATCGGCGGTGTTCTCGACGAACGATTGCCGCCGGTCGCCCTGATTCAAGACGGCAAGCCGATGCCGCCGGTGCGAATGTATGCTGGAAAGCCAGTGTGCAACATGGAACAGTGTGACAATGTGGTCGTGCTCGTCTCCGAGGCACCCATCCCGCCTCGACTCTGCCTGCCGTTGGCCGAAGCCCTGCTCGAATTCAGCCATCAGAAAGGTTTCACCGCCGGGGTCCTGATCGATGCCTTCAGCCATGCGCAGGAGAGCGGACACGAGGTCATGGACACCGATGATACCGATGAGACCCTTCTCGGCATCGGCGCGACGGATTGGGCGGTCGAACAATTGCAAAATATGGATGTTCCCCTGCTCGAAGCCGGCATGATCGCTGGCATGAGTGGTGTGCTGCTCGGCGAAGGTCGGCGGCGCGGCCTCAACATGATGTGCATCGTCGCCGAATCCGCCGGCAACATTCCCGATGCCCGGGCTGCGGCGCGCGTCATCGAGAAACTCAACCAAATGCTGCCCGCCATCCAACTCGACACCGAACCGCTTCTCGCCGAGGCCGAGCGCATCGAGACCCAGATCAAGGCGATGATCGCCCACCAGCTCGGTGCGACTGGAGAAGAGGATGAGGATGACGGGCCGAACGCGATGCTCTACGGTTGAAGCAAGGCATCGAGATCCGATTCCGAGAGCACATTGACCGACAGGCGATCGGCCTTGTCCAATTTGGACCCAGCAGCCTCACCCGCAACCAGATGATCCAACTTGCCGGAGACCGTCGAGACGACCTTGCCGCCCGCGGCTTTGATGCGCAGCGCAATCTCCTTGCGCGGGCGCGACAAGGCGCCCGTGATACAGAATGTCAAACCGACCAATGGACCGGAGGGCAGGGCTGTTTTTTCGACGGGTGTGATGTCCAATCGATCAGCGAGATCGCTGAGCATCTCCACCCGTGCCTGAATGCCGCTGAGCAATGATTCTGCGACGGTTTGCCCGACGCCTTCGATACTGACCAGCCTCTCGATGTCTTCCTCGCCGAGGGTGAGCAATGCATCCATCGTGCAGATTTCACCGGCGAAGGCCTGGGCCAATTCGGGTCCGATGCCGGGCAGGCCGAGGGCGGAGAGGAATTGTGCGAGGTTCAATGTGCGCGTCGCTTCCAACTGGGCGAGGACGTTGGTCGCAGATTTTTCCGCCATTCTGTCGAGTGACTCCAACTGATCCCGGTCGATTCGATAGAGGTCGGGCAGATCGCTGACCATGCCGACATCCAGCATTTGATCGACCAACTTCTCGCCGATGCCATCCATCTCGAGGGCGCGACACCAGTACAGAATCGAGCGGGCCAAGCGGGCGGGGCATGACAGGTTATCACAGCGCAGGAAGGCGCCATCCAATTCGAGAGACGTGCTGCATTCAGGACAGGAATCCGGGGGTGTGATCCGATGCGTGGGGGCCACACCGGAGAACGGCGTGCCATCGGCGTGGAAGCGGTTCTTGAGATCCTTCGCTGTCGACGGCCCCAGCGATTCGATGATCTTCGGAATCACATCGCCGCGGCGGACGATGCGCACCTTGTCGCCGATCTGGATGCCGAGGCGTTCGACCTCACCGACGTTGTGCAAGGTCGTGTTCTCCACCGTCACACCACTGACGACCACCGGCGCAACACGGGCCACGGGGGTCACGGCACCGGTGCGTCCGGTCTGCCATTCAACATCGAGCAGGACGGTGGTCGCCTCCTCGGGAGGGAATTTCCAAGCCAGGGCCCAACGCGGGTGGTGCGCGGTCTCGCCGAGCAGGTCACGCTTGACCAAACCATCGAGTTTGAAGACGACGCCATCGATCTCCCACGCCGCAGCGTCCCGGCCTTCGGTCCAGCGCGCGGTCTCGGCCAACAACGCCGCGGTCGTGTCCTCGTCCCCTTCGCCTTCGATGACGACCTCCTCTGCCGGGGTGATGCCGACGGTTCTCAACCAGGCGATGGCTTGTGAATCATGGTCAAAGGCGGGGGGTGTGGGACTGTCGGGATGCTTCTCATCCTCGGGCAGGAAATGCACATCATAGGCGTGAAATGCGAGGTCCACCGCATCTCCTTTACCAGCTTCGACATGCTTCTGTCGCAGGCTTCCAGCGGCGAGGTTGCGCGGATTCGGCGCGATCTCGGCATAGCGGGAACGGAAGATCTCGAGATGCATCACGACCTCGCCTCGAACATGGCAATCCCCCGCCCATCCCAGTTCATGTGGCACATTCGGGATGCGCAGCGCATTGGCCGTCACATCCTCGCCGCGGTCACCACTGCCGCGGGTCGCAGCGCGCACCAAGCGGCCTCGACGATACTCGAGACTCAGCGCGCTGCCGTCCAACTTGGGCTGGGCGACGAAGCGCCTACCATGTGCTGTGGTCTCGCTGACGAAATGAGCCACCTCATCCTCGGTCGTCGCCTTGTCCAGACTGCGCATCGAGAAGCGATGGTCGACCTTGACCGACCCCGGCGGTACGGCAGCACCGACCCGACGAAGTTGCGGATGCTCGGGCGAGAGCGCCTTCAACTCGTCCCACAGCGCATCGAAGGCCGCGTCGCTGATCTCGGGGGAAGCCCGATTGTAGTACAGATCGGAATGGTGAGCAATCGCCCCAGCCAATGCCGCGATACGAGCCTCGGCGGCCTCATCGGACTCGAAGTCAATCCATCCCACGCCCCTTACAGGGG
Source organism: Candidatus Thalassarchaeaceae archaeon (assembly GCA_963694325.1). Classification (GTDB taxonomy): domain Archaea; phylum Thermoplasmatota; class Poseidoniia; order Poseidoniales; family Thalassarchaeaceae; genus MGIIb-P. The sequence continues at coordinate 2,731 of CAVOCV010000062.1, forward strand.
CGTGGGGCTACTTGAGGGCAGCGATTCCACTCATTCCTCTTCAGCGAGCAACTCGAGCAAGGTTTCCCATTCTCCGGCCATGACCGCATCGATTCTCAGCGCTGCGGCGGTTAGATCTTCATCCTCACCACCGAGTGGAATCGGTGCGAGCCGCCACCAACCTTTGCGCTGGAGCACGATGAGAGAACCGGGTTTGTGACCGGTCCACCACAGACGGTTCCAGTCGACGCGGAACCCGTCAACCCACAGTGCATCACGGGTGATCGCATAGCGCTTCGGCACCAGTAACCACAGCCCATGAACGGAGAGTAGTACGTCGAAAATAATGACCCAATGCTGCGATGTGTGACTGCGCTCAGCGATGAACCAAGGTGCGACGGCCATCACAGCGATGGTGCCGAGCATGATGGCATTTCGGACGAATTCATGACCGACATCAGACCGCCACGCCATGCCGCCAGTGGGAAATCGCCCGATGTTCGGGATGTGCTTGCGTGCATGCAGCAACTTCCAGCCGTCGAGAACGATCACACACGCCGTCATCAGCACGACGGTCAGGGCGATGCGGTCCGATTCCACGAGCTCACCTCAGTCCTCTCGTCGGATGTCCACGTTTGAGCGCATGTAGGCGAAGATGGTGAAGACGATGATCACGGCCACACTCAACACGACCGCCGGGCTGCACACCGTGGAGATCCACGACTTGGCAGCCGTCTCACTCGCCGGTTCGCTGCCAATCTCGGGATTGGTCGGATCGAGGTCCTCGGCGTCAATCACGCCATCGTTATCGTCATCCTCATCGATGATCAGGTCGGTCTCACAGTTCGGAATGATCGAGTCGGGCAGGCCGTCGTCATCGGTATCGCGATGGGCGCATGGATCTCTGGGGAATCGGTCGCGGTCGTCTCGGATGCCATCGTTATCATCATCCTCATCGTAGACATCCGGGCCACAGAACCAGCCATTCTCCGCATCCCACCATGCCCCTTGCCCTTGTTGGGGACAGGTCGTGCCGAAATCGTCGTCCGCATCGGCGGCATTGACGGTCAGCGCGACGGTGTCATCTCCCGACGCACCGTGTGCGTCGATGGCCGTGGCGCGCAGAATCCAGTCTCCCTGTTCAAGGTCATCGATGGTGATCGCTTCGCTGTCGCCAACCAGATGGGATTCTTCGCCCGCTTCGAGGGTCCAGACCCACTCCGCAATCACATCGCCATTCGCATCGGTGGCGGTGGCGGACATATCCAGGTTCGTCCCCGCGTTCAATTCCAACAGATCCCCGCCCAAGATGGTCACGACAGGGGCTGCATTGGGGCCCATCGCGATGGAGAGAATGCGTGCATCTGAAGTATCGAGCAGGAGTTGCCCCGAGGCGGGCAGGAATCCACTGGCCGTCGCCGTCCATGCCCCGTAGAGTGAATCGGTTCGGCCGCTCTCCGTGTAGGCACCGTGCCTCAGAACGAGCTCCTGCGGCCCATCATAGCTGAGTTCCTGGTCTCCGAGAATGGCCTCAAATTCGGGGATGTTGATCTGCAATTGTACAGGCACAGGTGAATCCACGGTCCAGGTGTGAGAGATGTAGAGGGTCGCTTGCCCGGTGATTTGGACCGCGCCCGGGTCGATATCGATCAGGGTCGCTGTGAACGGTTTATCCATGGCAATCATTTCGATATCCCCGTCGAGAACGCCACCGCGCATGGTGAATGGCAGGGTGTTCGAATTGATCGCGACGGCTGCGTGTAATTCGGTATCGATGAGAATCGCACCGGTGGATTCAGCATCGTCGGGTCCGCCTTCCAGACGCAAGGCGATGGCAAAGCCATCGACATCGCAGTCTTCGATCACGGTGCCAGCCGAAGGAACGCCGAGCACACTGATGCCCGCGCCAACCGTCCCATCGCTATCGACATCGATTCGCAACAACCACGCTTCGCTATTCGCGACAGAGATGCCAGGCGAACCGGTCACCACTGAATCCGATACCACAATCCCATCGGATTGTTCGATGCGTAGCGCGGCCTCTCCCGGTCCCGTCGACAGGGTCATGTCGGTCACGGCAAGGCCCGCATCGACATATTGCAGGTGAAGGGCAGGCCCGTCGCCATCGTGAGCGCTGGCATCCCAGCCTGAGATATTGCCAGAACCCTGCTGAATCCAAGCCCCATTTGAATTGCCGGACGCCAGCGTGATGTCGGTAATCTCGACCGCCGCATTTGTCGTCCACAGGCCATACATGCCGCAATCCGAGAGGATGGTTCCCGTCATCGAGAGCAGCCCGGTGACACGGACGCAGACATCGGTCGTTCCAATGATTCCGTCCGAAATCGAGACCGCGCCGCTGACCAAAACCTGCGCGTCGGAGATACTCATTCGGGACAGGGAAGCCCAGCCGCTGACATCCAGCGCGCCACCGGAGTAGAACCCATCCGACATCATCAGTTGACCACTGGTCACCGAGATGCCGTTTGAGCCCGTGCCACCGATCCATGCATCTTCGGCCTGCATGACGCCCTCCACGGTGATGCCCACCGCCGGCGCGATGGTCAACTCGACATCGGGCAATACATCGAGCGTCGTGCCCGAAGTGACGGTCAGATCACCGCCGAGGTGATACGGAGAGAAGATGGGTTCCAAGCGAACAAGACCGGTCGTCACCCCTGGCGTCACCGTCGAGATCATGATCTCCAGCGACTCACCAGACGAAGGATCCCAACTGCGGTATCGATTCACATTCGCATGCTGCGCAACAACGGTTTTTCGCTCCGCAAGGGTCTCTCCAGAACCATCGACAACGCGCCATGTACTGATGAAGGAAGCCTGACCATCAACACCGGTCGCAACGACATTGCCGCCGACCGAAACATTCGCCCCCTCGACCACGGTTCCCGCATCGAGAATCGTCACCACGAGGCGATTTTGTTCAGAGAGAATGGCGTCGGTGCCCAAGGAAATCTGCCCAGAGGCATGACCGCCCTCCAGAATCAACTCACAATCCTGCGACATCGACAGGTCCCCATCCAAATCGGTGAACACCCAACTCCACGGATCATAGCAGGTGAACGTGATGTCGGAACCGACGGAAAGACCGCCCCCCGAACCGAGGAAGGGCACACCCGCGGAGAGGCTTGCAACCCCACCGATAAGCACCCCATCATCGCCCTTCAGTAAGCCGTTTGGCTGGATGGTCAAGTTGGCTGCATCGGGCATCGTCAAGGTCGCATCGATGAGCGATAGCGAGGCCGTGCTCTCGATAATCAAATCACCATTCAGGGTGAAATTTCCTCCCGAGAGAATGGCCTGAACGCCGGCGGGAATCGTCCAATCACCCGTCGCGGGGATCACGGCGATCTGCAGTGTCCCACCCGGCGGGCTCATCGTTGCACTCGACCCCATGCCGCTCGACGGGTCGAGCGCCTCGACAAAGGAACCCACCGACAACAGGGGCAGTGAGGTGTCACCAAACGAGTCCGCATCCTCGTCAAATCCGTGCGCGCTTGTCACAGCCCCAGGCAGTGCCGTGCCGACCACATCGGTCACGCGCACGTTGGATTCGGTGAATTGCGCCTCGACACTCACGGCGAGATTGGGCGTCCCAGTCGAACCCCACAGGAGCGTGCCATCGCCGAAGCCATCGTAGGCACCTGAAGAGGTGTAGCCCGGCATGTTGCGAATCGTCGCACTGGCGTCATTTGCCAACTCGATCCCATAGGTTCCATGGGCATTCGAAACGGTCCAATCCGATAGATGAACATCGCCATCCACCAGATCGATTCCGACGTTTGAAGACGAGGTCTCAAGGCTGTCCAACGAGATTGATCCCCCGTCGACGGTCAGCCCAGATCCGCTGACGGGTCCGCCGCCGCCCGACGCCAAAGAATCGCCCTCAAGCGTGCACTGCGCGCCACATCGGACCCCTTCATTGAAGCCCGTGATGGTGACATCATCCGTCTCGACATCGGCCCAGACGATGTCCAGACCCACCGAAGTAGAATCACTCGAATCATAGTTACGCGAAATCGTCACATTGTCGAATTCGTGTTCTCCAGAGAGCAACCGCAGACCCTGATTCCGTGTCTGGAGGGTTGAATCCTCGACCTCAAGATCCCAGCCCGAATTGATCCCGAGATCATTCGATCCTGTCGTGATCACATCGGTCATCGAAATCGTGCCCGAGCCCACTGCATCGAACAGTACCCCGTAGTAAGTTCTGAGAATCGTTGATTGCAACACGAGTTGACCATCTCCGCGTAGGTTGAACATCTGAGGGGTAGAATAAATCTCCACATCACCAATCGTGAGGGTCCCATCGATTTGCACATCGAAGGCGGAATCTACACTTGGAATCATTCCATGTAGAATGGTGATGTCTTGGACTGTGCCCGAAATTACGTGTTGAGTAATGGGGACAGGTGAAGAGGGAGACCATTCTTCTGGGGCGGTTGTATTTACCGATTCAATGATCAGACCTGCACCATCCGTGGAGGATATCATCGTATCCAGTGAAGTTGAAATGAGAAATAATTCAACAACTGCGTCGACGGTGCCCATGACCCGAATACCCCGCATAACGTAACTGGCTGATACATTACCGCGAAATGTTGAGCCAGACTCAAGGACCAATGCATCCGAACCATTTCTTGCAATGATACCTAGATTGCCGACCGTGCTCAAGTTGCCTCCATTGCCAACGACAGCTGTCATCCCATTGGATGAATTGCCAAAGGGGCTCGTTGAAATTGAGTCGAGAGTTGCGGATCCATCTACGCGCAGACAGGCTGTATGGACACCACGGCAGTGGATATCTGATTGCAATGGGTCGCCGCCGTGGGTCAGGGTTCCAAGGGCCCACACGGCCATGATGACGTCTTCAAAGGTAGAGGCATCAATGGTGAGATTTCCGCCGGATTCGACGACGAGTCCGCCGCGGGCATCACTGATGTGAGCCCATTCGACATCTGCGCTGGCACCGCTGGCGATCTGGAATCCTTCCCAGCGCGCTTGGACGGAGGTGGCTTCGAAGTGGGAGCCCCAAATGGTGACCTCATTCTGATCCACACCTTCGATGGAAAGGTCGCCCTCGATGCGGATGGTGATGTCCTCGGTGACGTTGATGTTGGTGCCCGCCTCGATGGTCAAGGTGGCGCCTGAGGCGATGGTGACGTCTTCATCGAGGGTCATGTTGCCACTCCAGGTGACGTCACTGGTGTGGACGACGCCCTCGTGTGTGGGCGAGCGCAGCGCCTCTGGCGCTGCTGCGAGGAAGGGCGCGAGGAGGAGCGCGGTCAGGATGAGAATCGAGAGGCTGCGCTGTCGCATGGGTTCGTGTCGTTGGGGATGGGGTTTGAATCCTGCCCCGAGCGGTCAGTGGAGGAAGTAGGTGGGCCCGTCCGGATTTGAACCGGAGTCTGACGGCCCCCAGCCGTCAAGTATAGGCCAAGCTAACCTACGGGCCCGTGTTCATCTGTTGCGAACAGATGACCCGGTGTTACTCCTTCGGTGGTCACTCTTTTCGGGTCACGCTGTAAGGCGCGACATCGTCAATGAGCTCGACGTGAGAGACAAACATGCGTCGGCAGCAGTAGCGCTCGAGCCCGACTTCGTCGAGCATCTCGCCAGCATCGCGGCCGTCGTTGACGCCGTTGTTGTATCGTTCCCACAAGTGACCGATGACATGGCCGCAAGAAAAGCATCGTACTGGAATAATCATTCATCTTCACCTCATCGGTAGGACTTCTGCCACTTGGCGCGCGCGCCACGGCCCATCTGGTGCTTGGGCTCCTTGCGGCGCGGATCGTTCACGAGCAGGCTGCGGTCGAATCGGAGG
>CAVOCV010000063.1:0-8472 GCA_963694325.1 Candidatus Thalassarchaeaceae archaeon
AGGTCACCCAAGCCCCACGCATGTCGGCCGGCAAGAAAACTGTCGATACCGAGAAAGGCACCTCGTTCGAGATTGATCTCGGCGGCGGCATGGTCCAGAAGGGCGGCCGGGTCATCAAAGAGGGTCCCGTATTGAACGATCTTCTCGAAGAACTCGAGGTGGTGATGCTTGAAGCCGACATGGGTCGCATGGCGATCGATGAGGTTCTCAGTGCACTTCGTCGCGAATTGATTGGCAGCCACATGCGCAAGGGTGCCGATTTAACAAAAATCATCGAAGCGAGCCTCAAGCGTGCTTTGCGAAGCCTTCTCGCCGCTGGATATTGGGATTTCAATGCCACGGTCGACAGCATGATCGAAGCCGGTGATACGCCGGTGATCGTCATGATGGTCGGTGTCAATGGTACAGGCAAGACGACGACCACAGCCAAGATTGCCCACCGACTGAAAAATGAAGGCCGCACGGTCGTGCTGGCCGCAGCCGACACCTTCCGCGCCGGCGCCATCGATCAATTGGAAACACACGCCGAGCGCATCGGTGTGCGTTGCATCTCGAGTCAGAGAGGTGGCGATTCCGCCGCCATCGCCCGCGATGCGGTCGACTCCGGCAAGGCGCGCGGCGCCGACGTCGTGATAGTCGACACCGCAGGTCGGATGACGAACAAGACGAATCTGATGAATGAACTCCAGAAGGTCCACCGCGTTGCACAACCCCACCTCGTCCTCTTCGTGGGGGATGCATTGGCGGGCAATGACGCGGTCGAGCAGGCCGTTCAATTCCAACGCATGCTCAAGTTCGACGGTGCTGTATTGTGCAAACTCGACACCGACGCGAAGGGCGGGGCAGCACTCTCGATCGCCCATGCGACCGGGCGCCCAATCGTCCTCGCAGGCGTGGGCCAGGAATATGACGACCTCAAGCAATTCGATCCAGATTGGCTGCTTGAGATGATGTTTGAGTGAGGTGATAAGATGAGTGAAGTATTGGATGGCGAAGAGAGTCAACGATTCTTTTCTCTCATCCTGATGTTGCAGCGAAGCTCGATGCTACACCTCGGCCTGATTCCAGATGATGAGGGTATGATTCACTTCAATCCAGGCGAAGCCAAGGCCGCCATCGACCTGATCGACACACTCGATACGCGCACGACAGGAAACCTCGACCCGATCGAGGAGAATCTGCTTCGCGGCATCATATCTGAGCTGAAGATGCAATTCGTCCAAGCGCCCAGCCGCCAGAAGGAGATCGAGGTGGAGATGGCGCGACAGGAGGCGCTCAAGGAGACATTTACCTCCCCGGGGTCCGCCGCATCGGACACCCTCATCGATGATGAGGAGGAATGAGACTCAACCCGCCGTTCGTTTGATGATGCCTTGCGATGTCCGGAGAATGATTCCCATGGTGCGCGTGACGACTTCGGACGACCCCGAAGACCCCCTCGTGCTGATTGTGGATAACAATCCGATGGGCACGATGCGACTGTCTCAAGTGTTCACACAGAAGGGCTGGCGCATCGAAATTTGCGAAGATGGAGACCTCGCGGTCGACACCTATGTCAAATTGCGACCGGACCTTGTCCTATTGGCACTCGACCTTCCCACGATGGATGGACACATCGCTGGATTGGAAATTCGCGAGACCAACCCGGGCGCCCGTATCGCCTTCATGGCGCCCCGCCATCAGCGGGACCTCGCCGCGGATGCAACCCATTCAGCCGGCGCGGTCGCTTGGTTGGAAAAGCCCGTCACCCAGTCGATCATCGATAACAATTGGGAGATGGTGATGGGTGAGGTGCCCGACGCACCTGGCCTTGCGGATCTGGACTCACTTTACCCCGAAGATGTCGATGATCACAGAGCGAAGCGCGACGACGAGGAGATTGTCGAAGTCGCGCCGCTTCCGTTGCCAGAATTGCCGGCCCTCCCCACTCCCACCCCAGTGGCAAAGAAGTCGAACAAAACCATCCTCATCATCCTGACGATAATCGGTGCAGCCGGCGCCGGTGCCTTTCTGTTCTATCAGAGCTGACGATAATCATCTTTCGTCGGCATCAATTGAGCGGGTACATACGGCACGATGACGCTTCCTTGCGGTGCATCGACCACCTGTTCTACACGCGTGCTGGCACTGTGGAGCAAGGTCTCATCACCATGTGAGATCCGTTGGTCAAGGGTGGTGTAAGCACGCCATTGCCAGGCCCCGATACCGACGACCAATGCGAGCAGGACGAGCAGCAGAATCCAGCCCAGTAAATCCCCTGCACCCATCGAATCAACTCCGTTCACACAGGGCGGCGAAGGAAACCTCCGCATAGGAGCGAGCAGCACCCGCGGGATCGTTGGCACCGTGAATGCCACTGCCGACGATGATGCCATCACTGCCTGCGAGGACAGCCTCACGAGGGTCGCCATAGCGCTGACCCATCTCACCATCGCCCGTGGCGATGTTGACACCAGGTGTCCAGATCATCTTCGCATCGCTGACCTTGGCGCGCAGTTCAGCCAATTCGTCGGCGCGGCTTCCATTCCCAATGAAGCCGAAGACACCGGCATTCGCAACCCCAGCAGCCACCATCGCATCGGTGTAGCCGGGCAGGCCGAGCAGGTTGCCCCGACTCGACATCTGGGCGAGCAGAAGGACGCCACCCTCACGCCCGACATCCGACCATCCCGCACAGAGACCATCGACGATATCAGGCCCAGAAATGCCGTGCGCAGTCACGATGTCAGACCAGGAACGGATGTCGTAGACACCCGCCATCTGGCCCCGTGAAATTTTTCCAATGTCGGCGAATTTTCGATCCTCGAAGATCAACAGGTCCTCACCATGGGCGAGTTCACAGAATTCAGCCCAGGCAGCCGGGGTCCAATCATCGACCATGTCAACATGTGTCTTCAGTGCGGCGATATGCGGGCCGACCACCCGAATGAGGGCGCATAGACCCGACATCGTGCGAACATCGGCGGCGAGGATGACCGCAGTTTCCTTGCGACAGACGACCTCCATGTAGCGTCGAGCGAGGGCATTGTCACACGCTTCCCAGCGCGAACCCCAGACTTCCACTGCTTCCATCAGAGAGGCCGGTCGCGCCCCCACCCCTCAATCCTTCGCTCATCTCCACCCTGCTTCGATGGCGGAGCGCGCCCCGTCGAGCATCGAGTCCTGAACCGGAATCCACTCAATGCCGAGATCGTTGGATGCGGGCGAGGAATCGTATTCACACGATGTGCCGATACTCTTCTTGACCCAGCCCGCCGAAATTTGTGGATGGAAGGCGGCGAGGATGTAGGTGAGTGACTTTGGTAGGACGAGCCCGGGCCATTTCCGCTCGGGCATCTCTTTTCGCATAACGCGGGACATCTCCTTCATCCACATCGAACCGTGGAAGACGATGTATCGCCCCCCATCCTCACCCTGGGTCAAGGCGCGAACATGAGCGGTCGCAACATCTCGAACATCGACGATGTTGACACGCATCTTGAGCAGCACGGGAGGCTTTCGCTTCAGCAGGTGATCCACCACGGCCATCGATCCGGCGAGATGGCGCTCACTCAACATTGGTCCGAAGACGATGGAGGGATTGATCGAGACATATCGCGGCCGGGAATCCTCAGGTTTGGCCGCGACCCAATCCCGTGCCAATCGTTCCGCGCCGGCCTTGGCCAGGCCGTAGGCATTCGATTTGAGGGTTGCATCATCGCACCAATCCGTGTTGCTGAATACCTGACCATTGCGATAATTCGTTCGACGCACAGCGGCCACAGACGAGGTGTGAATGAAGCGATTGACACCCCCTTGTTCGTCGATAGCATCGAGTAAATTCTGGGTGCCTTGGACCGACGGGTCGACCACATCCTTCTGAGCGTCCACTGCTCCGACGTACAGGGCCGCAGCACAGTGAATCACGTCCGGACAGCCGCGCACCGCAGCCCGCACCTGGGCCACATCGAGGAGATCCATCGCGACGATTTCGAGACGCTCGGCACCAGGCAGGCCCTTGAGAAATTCAGCATTCACGGGATTGCGAACCGTCGCGCGCACAGCATGGCCTTCAACCAGCAACTCACGAACCACGTGAGAGCCGATGAATCCGGCCGCACCGGTCACGAGCACCCGACCTTCGCTCATGCTCACCGACACCCGGTATTCACCCATCAATCCTCGCCATCGACCCGGCCGGAACCGGAAAGGGTCAAAGGAACCGCGTGGGAGCCCCACTCATGTCGAAGCAGAGAGGCCCCAAAAAAGCCGGTTGGGGGAAGAAATGGTTCATGCGCCAATATTGGCGATTGCAGCAATCTCAATCCCTCATCTCAATCGGCTTTTGGTGCACCACCCTCACCCTGCTGATTTGGCCCTACATCTCCTGGCGCTTCCAGTCAGAAGAATCGGTTCTGGGCATCTCAATGACTTACTGGGGCCTGATCTCAATCGCAGCGGGTGTCCTGGGAACTGTCCTCGCCGTCGGATGGGCCTACGACCAATTCTTCGCCCTGTGGAAAGAGCACCAGAACGTGATCATCGAGCGCAACCCCTTCGCCACCTATCTCTTGACCCCGCGTGATGCGATGATTCTCGGCCACCTCTCCAGCTTGCTTCGCCAACAGAACCCCGAGGACCCGACGATTCAATCCCAATGCGACTGGATGGATGAATGGGTATCGACAACACCCGACCTCGAAGTGTTCCGGCGCATGGTGACTGAATTGGATGCAAAACTCAGCCGACCGGTCCCCGAATTCAGTTTCCTGCCCGATGGCGCCGTCGCAGCCGCACGAGCACAGGCGCGTGACGACCCATACTCAGGCTCTGCTTGAGCGTGTGTATTATTACACAGGTGGCGAACGAGACCCCATGGGTCGCATCATCCAATCGTTCAGCCTGCCTGAGGGCAGCCCGGCACATGCACGCCTCAAGGCCTGGAAATCCGAAGGCGCGAACATCTCCACCCGCTTGCAGATGCTCCTCGAAGGTGATTCCACAGACCCTCATGCCAGCGATTGGCCAACCGAATGGAATCGGCCGAGTGCCGCTGTGATGAAGAGGATGGAAAAGATCCAATGCGTACTCTTCGATGTGGATGGTGTATTCACGGACGGCACAATTCTTCGCGATGGAGATGGGGTCGAACAACGCCGCTTCTCAGTCATCGACGGCCATGGGACCGCTTTGCTGCGAGAGGCAGGACTGCTCGTTGGTGTGGTCAGTCGCGAACCCAGTGAAATCACACGGTCGCGCATGGAAAAGCTGCAGATGGCAGAACTCCACGTCGGTGCGACGGACAAATCCTCAGTCCTTCGCGAGATCAAGGCACGGCATGGATTCAGCTCGGATCAGATTGCGTTCATGGGGGACGACCTCCCCGACCTTGCCGCTTTTGAAGAGGTTGGATTGTGCTTATCTCCAGCCAATGCGCAACCCCAAGTGAAGCGTGCTGCGGATTGGGTGAGTCGGTCTCGCGGCGGTGAAGGGGCGGTTCGAGAGGCATGCGAGGTCCTGTTGGCATGTCGATGAGTGGTTGACCTTCCCTTCGGGAAGAGTCAAGAATGATTCAGCGAGAGGCGGGGCCATGGCGACTGCAAACATCGTGGAAGCGATTGCGGCCGGCGAGACCTACATCATCGCCGAAATCGGACAAAATCATCAGGGCGAACTCGATCATGCGAAGCGACTGATTGAAGTCGCAGCGGATGCGGGCGTGAACGCGATCAAGAGTCAGAAACGGCACACGCGAACCCTGCTGACGGATGAGGAATACGATCGGCCTTACGATACTCCGAATGCCTTTGGAGACACCTATGGTGTTCACCGTGACGCACTCGAGTTGAGCGTCGAGGACCACCTTTCACTCAAGGCCCACGCCGAAGCCCATGGCCTGGCTTACTTCGTCTCACCATGGGATCCGGTGAGCGCGGCTCAGATGAGCGAGGCGGGCATGCCGCTGTTCAAAATCGCGAGTGCCGGCATCACCGACGAGGAGACCGTTCGCGCTGCTTGCGCATCCGGCGTCCCGGTCATCATCTCCACTGGAATGAGCACCGAGGATCAGATGGATCGCTGCGTGGGTTGGATGCGCGATGAGGGCGTGGAACACCGATACGTTCTACACTGCACCTCGACATATCCTTCCAAGTTTGAGGAGTTGAATCTCAGTTACATGAACGTCTTGGCCGAGCGCTACCCTGATTGTGGCATTGGCTTCAGCGGCCACCACCGAGGCATCGCAATGGACGTGGCTGCGGTGGCGATGGGCGCGCAGATCGTCGAGCGTCATTTCACCTTAGACCGGGCCCAGAAAGGCGGCGACCATGCCGCCAGCCTCGAGCCCGCTGGACTTGCAAAGATGGTCCGTGACATCCGGGCCTTCGAGGTCGCAATCGGAGATGGTGTCAAACAGATTTACGAAGGCGAGAAGCCGATGATCGCGAAGCTTCGCCGAGTCAAGTGAGGTGTTGCTCTGTCCACACTGGCCGTGGTTCTCGCCCGCGGTGGTTCGAAATCGATTCCCGCGAAGAATCGCCGCGAACTCTGTGGTACGCCCCTGGTCGAATGGTGCCTGCGTGCTGCGATGGCGGCGAACCGAATCGACGCTGTGTTGTTGTCCAGTGACGATGAAGACATCCTCAACATCGGCCGTCGCTTGGGATGCCAGATTCACGTCCGTCGGGCTGAGGACGCGACAGACACCACCTCATCCGAGCAATCGATGATCGCTGCCATCCGAGAGCACCCCAGTGGCGAGGACGCTCAGATTGTCATCATGGTCCAGCCTACCAGCCCCTTCACCCGCGCAGCGGACTTCGATGTTGCATTGACCGAATTCGAGGCAGGCGGATACGATTCGATGGTCACGGCCGTTGAGAGTCACGCCTTCTCTTGGCATATTGAGGCCGACGGGTCCGCAACGCCTGGTTACGACCCTCAGAATCGGCCGCTGCGTCAGTCGATGGTGGGGCGCCGCCAGGAGAATGGAGCCTTCTACATCACCCGCCGAACCCTACTCGATGCGGAGGCCTGCCGACTCGGGGGCCGCATCGGTTGCCACACGATGGCCGAGCACACCGCCACTGAGATCGACACGGATTTCGATTGGCATTTGGTCGAGATATTGGCCGAAAAACTGGGACTTGAACCTGAATCTCTCGATTAATCGAATAGCGCTTTGATGTCGGCACAGATTGTCGCCAATCCTTCACCACCCAAACCGAGATGCCCATCATAGAGCATCAGACCATCCACCCCCGCAGCGACGGCTTCGGTTGCCCACCCGTGGAGTGCAACAAGGTCGGGGTCGGACGTTCGTGGTGGCAGTGAAGAGGCCACATGATGGGGGTCTGTCTCATCGGGAACTGGCAGCTTCCGCAACAAACCCGTTCCATGCCAATCGACACTCGCAAGGCATTGGAGCCGGCGCCCATGACAACGATTCACCAGGGCGGAGAGCGGTTGGAGAGACCACCACTCACAATCCTCTCCATGGACCCATTCATTGTGAAAACTGAAGGTGGAAGCGAGGCTTGAGTCGATCCAAGATTCAAGATCGAATCCATATTGGGTGCGCATCCATGCCGATTCTCTGAGCAGCGCTCGGATGTGAACATCCTTCGCCTCCAGCCCCGCGCCAGCCAGCATGCGCTCAACCAATCGCTGACTCAGTCGACAGCGCAACTCAGCCACCCCGTCTGGCAATTCATCCCATGGGGTGAATGGTGAACCTTCCTCATTCGCTGCACCGTTCGCCACCTCGATGAGCACATCCAGATCGTGCTCACCACCCATGAGTGCGGCCCAAGCCTTGCGCAGTGGCGGACCGAACCCAACCAGCGAGGTTCCCCGGGTAAAATCGAGGTGGACCAGCCCAGTGGAGCGTGACCGCACCTCTTTCAGGAGGGCGATAGAATGGGATTCAACCTCTGCCCAGAGATGATCCATGATGTGACCATTCCCCAACCTCTTCCCTTCTACTGTCGAGGCGAGCAGGTGCCATCTGTCGGCCGCCCATGCGGTTTGCAAAAAGGTTCGAACATCACCATGGTAATGCCGATTCATACAGATGAGTGGAACGACATCCCCCCCGAACGGGTCAACTTCATGGGCGAAAGTGGACATCGGCGCATCTCCAGGCCAATCGGCGGACGCGGGCAATATTTCACCGACTTCAGTCGGGTAGAGGGCGTGATTTCGAATCACTTCCCAATGGATCTCATCGGCACCGAGCCCTCGCAAGTTTTCCAAGAGGACCTCCATGTCTTCCGAGGAGGCACCACCGCGTTGGTTCACCCAAGGATATGGATTGGCGATGATGACCAGTTTCCCAACCGTCAAGGTGACTCCCATCCTTCGGGTGCGCCGCCCTTGGCGAGGTGCCGGGCGAGAGAGAGAACCCTCGATCCGTTGCCACCATCTCGCTTGTAGCCGAATCGAGTGAATGCGATTTCACAGGCCACAACATCCACTTTGATTTCACCTCGA
>CAVOCV010000064.1:0-8470 GCA_963694325.1 Candidatus Thalassarchaeaceae archaeon
CCGTTCTCGCCCCGCTGTGGAAGCGTGGTGCCGCCTTCATGCTCGATGTGATCGCCGTGATCGGTGTACTGTCGATCGTCACGCGATTTCAAATTCTGTCGGCCTTCGATCAAAGTTTGATTCTGACTGATCTTTGGTGGGTCTTCCTGTTGAATTGGGGGCTCATCTTCGCTGCCAAATTTCTCTATCAGAAGTATTTGGTCAACGCCATGGGTCGCAGCCTCGGTCAGTACTGGTTCGGTCTGGCCGTGGTTCGAGAGGATGGCGAACGATTGCCGCGTGAGGATTGTGAGCGCCGAGCGGTCTCGAAATTGCGCTATCTGATCCCTTTGTTGAACCTGTGGTGGTTCTATTCTGATGCAAAGCACATCCATCTGCGTCACACCCACCAATCCAATATCGATCTCGCATGTGCAAGCATCGTCGTCGTGGCGAATTCACTGCCGCCGGCCAAGCGCCGACATCTGCGCTGAAATGAGCGGGATTCAAGTAGCGGCTGAGGGCTGGTCTTTCCCATGGCGGAGCGCACGACTTCATCCGGTGGCGTCACGGCGACGCTGTGGGCCGTCATCGAAGAGATCGATGATGACGATGATGACGTGCTCGAGGTGACGGTCGATGTCGTCAACGAATCCGGCGATGATCTCTGGGATCTTCGCGGCGGATTGCAGGCGATGGATGGCACACGTGGAACCGAATTGAATATCCTCGATCGAATCGATACTGGCGAAGATGGAAATCTGACATTCTGGGTTCCCGCGAAGACCGGCGCTTGGTTGTTCAAACTCGATTACAACACCGATGGTGGACGCGGCTCGATCGAGCTCGGTCCATTCGCCAATGACCTGCGTATCGCTGCAAAGGAGAAGCCGATGCGCCAAGCCAAGCCGAGTTCAGGCAGTCGAGTGATGCAGACGGCCGCTGGACTTTCCGATTCTCTCGCCGGCGCGTTCGGCGCGGCGCTCGAAGGTTTTGGCGCGGGCGCGATGAAGGCAGATCCGGCCTTGGAGTCAGAAGCGGGGTCCGCAGATCCGATGCAGGCCGCCTTCGCCGGTGGTCTGCTCCAATCACAGACCGCACCGGTCACCCCCGCACCGGTCGCCCCCGCACCGGTCGCCCCCACACCCGTCGCCCCCACACCCGTCGCTGCCGCACCTACAGCGCCTGCACCCTCGGCACCTCCTCCCCCGCCCGTGGCAGAAACTCCACCCGGGCCAGCAACCCCACCCGGTCCTGCAACACCACCCGATCCACCGACTGGCCCGCCCACGGGCCCTCCTGAAGCACCACCGGCGACCGGGCCCGAAGGACCGCCGACCGCACCCCCATCTAGCCCGCCGACGGGTCCCCCCACCGGGCCACCGGGTGCGCCGCCGGGACCACCACCCACGGGCAGTCCGCCCGGCCCACCACCGACGGGACCACCCACAGGGCCTCCGACCGGGCCGCCCGGGCCACCGCCCAGTTGAGGAAGCGAGATGATTCCCGACGAACTCGAGCAGCGACAGCGCCGCTATGACTTGGAATGGCGGGCCTATGCAATCATTCGGAAAATGCGATGGCTCACCCTCATCCTCGGTCCGGTACCATTGATTTGGGACCATATCGTCTGGCCTGCGCTGCAGAAAATGGGTGTGCCCTCCATCATCACGATGGAGGATCTGATGCGAATCCTCATCCTCGATATCTTGCCTCTGGATCGATGGATTTCCATCGAGACGTTCGAACGGATGTGGCCACATGTGGTGAACGTCTGCACCATCCTCTTCCTCGTCTTCTTCATCTGGGCCGTTCAGAAACGAAGGCAAGCAAGGGCTGCAGCCCACGATGTCGCCGAGATTGAGAACATCATGATGCAGGGTGGTCAACTTGAGTGAGGAAGGATTTCTCCTCGAGATGTGCAGTGGTCGTGCCGCTTGGACAGTCTTGCCCGAAAACCTGGATGGTATCGACCTCGAGATGGTGACGGCGCGCATCGAGAACGAAGGTTGGACATGTACGCTGAGGAATCGATTGTGCTGCACCTTCACAGGCGAAGCGGAAATCACCCTCTTTCCCAGCGGCAAACTGCTCGTCAAGTCTGGAGATCGAGAGGTCGCCGAGCGAATTGCAATCCATCACATGCGTGTATGGCTCGCGGAGTCCTGAAGAGGGCGAGGCATAGTCGGCGAATCGTGACAGCGTCTCAGCCCATTCCGAAACACCTCATCGAACGGGTCGAGGCGGGCCTACCGATCGTCTACCCCACCTCGACTCAACCCGCGTTGGGCTGCCTGCCCAATGCAGCTGCATTGGATCGCCTCTTCGAGGTCAAAGGACGTCCTGAAGATCTGATTGTGAGCCTCGGCGTCGCCAATCTTGACCAGGCCAGAGCATTGGTCGAGGTGCCCGAACGCGCAGAGGAAATCCTCGCAGCCTTCCCCCCCGGATCTTTGACCCTCGTCCTGCCCGCTCACCATGCTTTGGACGCCCGACTCGGTGGAGAACGCGTTGCCATCCGACTTCTCTCTCATCCTCTCGCGCGCGAGCTCGTGGCATTGACCGGGCCACTGACAGCCACCAGTGCGAATCCGAGCGGACATCCACCCCATTCAGAATGCACCGCCGCCGCCGCTGCACTGGGGTTGGATGAAGGGTCGGCTTTGGAGGGAATGTGCGTGGGTGGAACACCGAGCACCTTGATAGCATGGAACGTCTCCGGGTACGCGTCGATTGACACGAACTGGACCATCATCAGAGAAGGAAAGGTCAGCGCAGAGGAGATCAAGGCATGGTCGACGCAGCCGACATGAAGCATTGGCGGGATGCTGGCCACGTGGCCCGTCGCACCCTCGACGCCATCTCAGAAGAGATTCAGGCCGGCGTGGAATGGCATACGGTCATCGATTCAGCCGAGCGTTATATCCACCGACACGGTGGCAAACCCGCTTTTCCCTGCACGATCTCAGTCAATGACATCGCAGCCCACTTCACGACCGACCATCTGATGGCCCCGCCCGAGAACTGGGAGGAGCCGATGGTTTTCCAGAACGGGGATCTGGTCAAACTCGACATCGGTGTTCACATCCACGGCGCCATCGCCGACAATGCGATGACCATCGAGGTCGGCAATGGTGGTCTCCACACCGAGCAGATCAAAGCGTCGATCGAAGCGCGGAATGCCTCCATCGAGCAAATGCATCCTGAGACCCCCTGGCACAAGGTCGGTGCCGCGGCCGAGCAGGCTGCAACCGACGCGGGCTTCGAACCGATTCGCAATCTGTGCGGTCATCAACTCGAAATCTTCAATCTACACGCGGGCACGAGTGTGCCCTCCTATGCATGTGGACCCGACAATCCTGGGTTCAGAGGCAATGTGCCTCTCGGCGGTATCTTCGCGGTTGAACCCTTCAACACCACCGGTGCATCCGGGCTTGTCGAAAACATCGCGCCCCGGAACTCATCCAACATCTACCGCGTCACGGGTGATGTGAAAATTCGCAAAGCGGTCGCGAAGAAGAAGTTGAAACCACTGGGTGCGCGCCTGGCCCACTATCTCGAGGAGCGATACAACACACTTCCATTCGCCGAGCGATGGGCCTTCCCTCTGATGGAGAAGCCCTTCCCACAAGAGGACGAGGAGAGCCGGATTCGCAAGTGGAATGCACTCGTGAAGAAACTCATCAGCATCCGTTTCCTAGAGACATACAACGCCCTGCGCTGCTCGGATGGCGGCATGATCGGTCAGTATGAACACACGGTTTGGATCACCGATGGTGGCCCAGAAATTCTGACGGTTGCCTGAATTCAGAATGCCAATCCCTGATTCTGATGTGGAATCGCACATTGGAACGCATTCCGGTAAGGATTATACGGCGGCAGCCAACACCGCGGCATGAACAGGGTCGAAAGGAACTCGTCGAGTGCATCCCATCCCCTCTACGCTGCGTCTCTCGCCCCTGTTCACCTGATTGGGACTTGCCGGCAGGCTGTTTCCCCGAATTCCGGCAGAGAATCGTAGGTAGGGGTTGGAATAGGGTATGTTCAGATTTATTACCATTCGTTAATTGATTATGGGGCACAAATCTAAGTTGGCTTACAAATCGATTGTACCACGGGGTCCCGCACCGGGTCTCGAAACTAACAGTGCACATCCACCATAAATCCCAATGCAGCGCAGTGTGCCGTTTAAATCGCCCTCGACTTGATTCGGTTCGGCAGGTATCTTAATACCAATGGCCATCATAGGCGAAGGTACCCCCTCTGGGGGAAATGGAGGACATAAATATGAAGAATGAGATGAAGAATGAGCAGGCAGTGAGCCCGGTTATCGCGACCATCCTGATGGTTGCGATTACGGTGGTACTCGCTGGTGTACTGTACGTCTGGGCGAACAGCCTGGCCGCGGACCAGCCCGAATCGGGCACCCGCAACAGCTACACGGCAGAAGACAGTGCTGCATCAATCAGCGCTGGCACAGATGACACCCTGATGAGCATCCGCTGGCAGCACGCCGAGGATGAACTCAACTGGGCGTTCGTTGTGATGAAGCTGACAGTCGGAGACAACACCTTCGATTGCAGCACCGACGGAACCGAAGAGTGCGCAATTGCGCAGGACGGCAGCGACGCTGGCGTTTGGGAGACAGGCGAGTTCCTGACTCTCTCTGAGACCGTGGACATCTGCGGCGGCGCTGGTGAAGTCACCTGCCAAGTGGACCTCTACGTCACCTACCGCGGAACCGCGGTCGCTGGCACGGACAATCTCGCGCTCTCCTGAGCTTACGCTCAGTACCTGAACGAGATCTGTGTACAACCTGCACATCCAAGATGACATACGTGCTCTTCGGTGGGCGCCCTTGTGGCGCCCACCGGGGGGCCTTTTTTTTGTTTCAGATTCTGCGATTGGACATCGATGGCGTCCACTTGTGGAGGCTGGTTCCAAGGCGCAGGATCAACATGCCCCGCACCAAATACACATTGTTCTCGAGGAAAGCAAGAATCGTTGCACAGAGCGGAACCCGCCAACCGGCGACACCGATACCGAGGCTGGCGAGGACGATGGCATCGACCAAGAGCATCAGCCGGTCGAGCAGCATCGGCTCGCCACCGGTCCAACCGAGCAATACCACTGTGGTCGCATGGGCGACGCCGGCGAGGATGCCGAGCAAGACGAGCCACGGCGTGATCGTGTGCTGAATCCCATTGAGGCCGAGAATCGTTCCCCAGCGGCCGCCTCTGAACCATCGAATTCGATTGCGCCAGAAATGTCGTGACAAACCCTGTCCACGGCGTACAGCACGCTCTCGCTTCTCGCGATGAATCGTGATGGGTTGCTCCCTGAATCGAATCGCGCCGTCGGATAGTGCGCGCAGCCCACCCTCTCTCACGAGGAGGGCGAGTTGGGAATCATCGGCATTCGCCCTGTCATCGATCGGCCGCAGGGCGCTCGCGCGATAAGCAGCGATTGATCCTTCAAAGATGGGTGTTGAATCCGCCTTTGATTCACCCTCGCGGAACCAACGGAACCAGCCACGATATGCGCCACCGTTTTCCTCCTCCACCAGGGTTCCACAGACTGCGCCCACGGTCTCATCCTTCATCCAGCGGCCGATGCGGCGCAGCGCGCCAGGCTCGATAGTGGCCTCTGCATCCGTGATGACGAATACCTCATCCTCGGGATGCAATTCATCCATGGCTCGATTGACCGCCGCACTCTTTCCCAATCGAGCGGGCATCTGGATGATCTCGAGTTCTGTGTCGTTCTCCACCGCCCAGGCCCGCGCACGTTCGACGGTCCCGTCGGTCGAAGCCGAATCGATCAGGACATGGCGCACTTTGGTGGAAGGATATCTCTGATCGAGCAAATTGGTGAGTTTTGTCTCAATCACATTCGCTTCATTCCAGGTGGGAATGACGACACACAATCGTGGCAAATCGGCATCCGAACATGCATCGGGCACCGGGAGAGGTAGACGATTCCACCCTCGGTTCAACCAAGCATGAATCAACAAGGGCAGGATGACAGCACCGGCAGAAGCGACTTGGATGGTCAGAAAGGTGAGCCGAACCAACATCAGAATGCCTGACCCGTCCTCGCAAGGTTCCCAGATAAGCGCACCCCCCGTCCGTGGGGTCGGCGAGCCCTTCATGCGAGGGGCGCGGTGTGAGCCACTCACAGGGGGAGTCAAGATGCGCAGAGTGCTCCATATCGGGCCGAGTCAAACCCGTGGCGGCATGGGTGCGGTCATCCGCTTACTCGCAGCCCACCCACCGAAGGGTTGGCAGGCCTCAACGCTCGCAAGCCATGCCGACGGCGGTACCGTCGCCGTACTGAAGGCTTGGGCGAAGGTCAGGTGGAATCTGGCCGAGGCCCTCATCGGAATCGATCTGGTTCACATCCACACAGCGACACGCTGGTCGTGGAAGCGGAAACGGGGGTTGATTGAAATTGTGAAGAAGGCCGGTATCCCGATCATTCTCTCGCTCCACTCGGGCGACTTCGATGCCCACTGCCGAAGTCGAGGGCCCGAGGTCAATCGGGTCTGTGCGGACCTGACTCCCGTCGTTCTCACCGAGGGTTGGAAGCAGCGATTGTCGGCCTGGATTCCGCACGCTAAGGTCATCCCCAATCCCTCACCTGACGTCGCGATCTCCAATGCGAGAGACCGACGTCGCTTCCTACTGATGGGCCGTCCCAGTCCGATGAAAGGGCAGCAAATCGCCATCGATGCGGTGCGCTCCCTCCGAGCCGAAGGCCAAGATGTGATGCTCGATATGACAGCGAGCACGCATTGTGAAGATGGCATCACCGGACATGGCTGGGTCGAGGGATATACTCGGACAGATCTTCTCGACATCTGCGGTACCCTTCTCTCACCCTCCGAATGGGAGGGGCTCTCAATGACGGTGATCGAGGCGATGGCACGTGGCATGCCGGTGATCGCCAGCCCTGCGAGCGAAGGCGTATTCAGTGAATCAGGACGGATTGTCGAGCGAACACCCGAGGCTTTTGCAGACGCGATGCGCGATATGCTCGAAGGGGATACATGGGGAACGATGGTGGCCGCAGGACCAACAGAAGCAGAGCCCTATCGGCTGGAGAACGTCATCCCAATGTGGGGCGCATTGTACGATGAGGTGGTCGGATGAAGGCCTTGTGGATCACCCATCGACGGCCCTCCGAGATGTCTGCGACCACCCGTAAAGGCGTGGCGAATGCACTCGAGAATAGGGATTGGACGATAGAATTCATGGGACCGGACGCGGACCATCATGTGCATCGTTCCACCTTCTTCGGCCGCGGCCACCCCTCTTTCACACGGGCGCTGAACGAGCGATTGACGGGGATGGATCTGTCTGAATTCAGCATCGCCATCGTCGAGTGGACGGCCGTGTCTGGAGCAGCAGAAGCCCTGCTCAACGCCGGACTTCCCTGGATCATCATGGATCGCAGTCCACCGGTCAGCACTGGATGGGTTGGCTGGTTCCAACGCGTCCAGTATCGAGAGGCCTGGGCCATGGCTGACATTTTCGCCAAAGGACGGGCTGTCAAGAGTCCCCACATGGCGGCCACACGCGCGTGGGAAGGGCCTTCAGCGGTCGTTGCCGCAGGCGTCGATACCTCGGCGTTCACCTGTGCCGAGATGAATGAGGAAGCGGTCATCGTCTGTCATGGCAGCCTCTCTCGTGAGCGGGAATTACATCGTCTGGTCGAGATGGGATTGGAACCCTATCTATTCGGTGCAGGCAACGATGCGGCGCGATTGGCTCAGATCACCCGTGTCGAAGGTCCCGGTCCTGTCGCACAACGCCTCGCCGCATGTGACGTCGGTGTGATGCACCTGCCCGACCGTGAGGTCTGGCGTCACGCATCTCCACTGAAGGTGGCGGAATTCGCTGCTGCGGGTTTGCTCGTGGTCTCATCCGAAGTCAGTGGATTGGAACACCTTCGTGGGGCGGAATGGCTCACACTGGTTCCTCTCGGCGATGATGAAGCCTTCCTAATTGCGGTTGAATCCTTGCGCAGCCTGCCGTTGGAGGAGCGACGACGGCGAGGGAAAGTCGCACGTCAAGATGCCGAGGAACGGATGAATTGGATGTGCTGTACCGAAGCGTTGCACGACCTTCTCCTCGAGGTGAAACGGTGAGTCGCAAGGTTCGCTTGGAACGGGACACGATCTGGTTGTCGACCGCCGACCTGTTCTCTTTGTTGGTCGGCATTGCGGTGCACGTCATTCTGACACGGACCTTTTCCGATGGCGATTATGGCCGTTGGGTGCTCTTGCTCGATCTATTCTATCTGACGGCGACCTTCGTCGACCTCGGACTCCCGACATTGATCGGCAGGGATGGGGAACGTCTCGGTGCGGCGGCACCCGACCTCGTCCATCGCTGTCTGAAGATTCAGATTCGCTTCGCCTTGCCCATCATTCTCATCGGAGGTGCAGTGGGATGGCTCTGGGTCGGGGAATCCAATGTTTGGCTGGTCG
>CAVOCV010000065.1:0-8453 GCA_963694325.1 Candidatus Thalassarchaeaceae archaeon
GGGGGATCGGATGGATGCTGGCCGGGCCGCCATCGCGAGGTGAGTGCACAGCATCTCCCGCAGGGGCGTGATCCCACGCTGCAAGACACAACGCCTGCGCCTTCCACTTCGCCTCTTCAACCTCTTCAAGCGGATCCGAGGCAATGACCAAACCGCCACCGGCCTGGATGGTTGCTCGCCATTCGTTTTCGACGCGGTGGGCCTCGAGCGTTCGGATGAGGATGTTCCACTCCGAGATCCCAGTCCGGGGGTCGATGTGGCCGATGCTACCGGTCCACACACCTCGGGATGCGCCTTCCAGTTCATCGATTGCAGCGATCGTCGCGGTCTTGGGACAGCCCGTGATCGAGCCACCTGGGAATACGGCATTCAGGGCATCGAATCCATCGGCGCCCTCAGCCAATTCGCCTTCGATCTCGCTGACCATGTGCTGCACATTGGGATAGGATTCGATGCGCCAGCGCTTCCAGCGAACGCTGCCCGGTCTACAGGTCCTGCCGAGGTCATTGCGCTCGAGGTCGACCAGCATCAGGTGCTCGGCGATCTCTTTGCGACTGCCGGCCAGTTCTCCCCGTAGATTGGCGTCGTGCTCGGCATCATCACCACGCGGTCGTGTGCCCTTGATGGGGCGGGTCGATACCGTGTGGCCGGTCTGACGGAGCAGGAGTTCGGGACTGCTACTGGCGACGGCCAGCGACAGGTCGGGAGCGGAAAGATAGGCAGCGAGTGGGGCGGGATTGTCCCGGGCCAATCTCCGGAAAACCGCCCAAGGATCCTCGATCGGAGCGGACCATAGTCGGCCATAATTGAGCTGATAGAGCACACCCTCACGAATCGCGGCTTGGGTGAGACGGACCTTCTCCGCGTGCGATGCATCCGATTCCGAAGCCGGTGTGCGGGGGATGGGTGGCTCGAGTGGAGGCAGAGGTGGTACCTCGATATCCTCGACCGCGTCCAACCATGCATCGTCGACAATGGAGGAGTGGGCGGAGATGATGCCATCGGTTCGGTCGTGGATGAGCCAGCGATCGGCGCGGTAGAGCACCATCAGGGGCGTGCCGGTGGCCGGTGGGTGTCTCAGGCGCAGGGGTTGGGTGTGCTGGACCATGTCATAGGTGAGAAGGCCGGCCAGTCCACCGGGGCTGAACTCATCCGACGTGTGGGGTTGCAGTCCCTTGCAAATGGTGCGTAGTCCACTCGCAAGGTCGGCGCTTTCGATGGTCTCGACGAGGTTCCATCTGCCATCCCAATCCTCGATTTCGATGTGGAGGGGTGCCGGGCCATCCTGCAAACGAATCTCGCCGGCCAACGGGGAATGGTCAGCGGGCAAGGGGTCGTTCGTCGATTGTCGGACAATGTATCGGCGCCTGGTCGGACCCATCAGCAAGCTTTGGCGCGCAAGGTCGCCATGTGGCCCGCCCGAGTGCAGCAGAAGCTCGTCTGGCGCGCCGTGCACGCCACCCATCAGACCGACTGAACGAAGATGGGCGAGCAGGGCCAGAGGCGTGTCATCGTCGTGGCTGACCGTCTTGAGAAGCGTCATCACGCCTCGCCTCCCAAAGTGGTCCAAGCATCCGCGATCAGGGCATTGAAGGCGGTCAGGGCCGCATCGAATAGCGGCCCTGGTGAATCCGTTCCGACCGCTTGTCCATCGATCTCATCGACGTAACAGACACCGAGCCCGGTGCTGACGACGACCAATTCACGGGCTCGGCCGATGAGATTCTCGGTCAATCGACCCCGGCGAAATGGGATGCCCGCCGCTTCGATGGCAGGGGCGAGCAGGGCGAGTGTGATCGAATCGACCCCGCCCTCTTCGGCGGCCGGCGCCCAGGCCACGCCATCTGTGTCGAGCAGGATGGGTGTGCAGCGATCCCCGTCGACCACCGCGCCGTCGTGAACCAGCAAAGCAAGGTCCGCGCCGGCGTCGAGCGCGGCGGCACGGGCCTCGCGATAGGGGTGCCAATTCGCATGTTTCGTGCCCTGAACCCGTTTGGGGAACCGGGGTGCGACCGCTGAAACAGCACACAACGGAGAGTCACCGAAGTCCACACTTCGAACCTTGACGATGATCTCGCCATCTCGCTGCAAACGAATTCGACAGAGGTTGCCCTCCCCTTCCACAGACAGATCCGAGAGCCGTTCGAGCATGGTTTCTGGCCAATCGATGCCGACCCTTTCCGCGTGCGCGCGAAGGCGAACGAGGTGAAGAGGCAACCAAGCGACCTTTCCGTCAAGCCACCGAAGCGTGGTGAAGACCGACGCGCCGAGCGGTGGACCATCCCCCATGAGAATCGGTCCTGCGAATGGGCTCGTGCGCTTCAAGTCACGCCCCAAACTCACAGCAGGTCATCGAGGAAATCGGTGTCCATGTCATCCCTCTTCGGTGCGGGTCCGCTGAGCAGGTCACCGGCCAGCGAATCCAGGTCATCTAACGGGGCCGGACTGGGCGAGGCGAACGACTCGTCCGATGCCGCACTCGATTTGATCTCGGCAGCGGCCGGCATCAGGGTATTGGCGAAGTCCACATCGGGCGGCAATTCGGTGGCGAATCCACCATCACTCCAATCCTCGACCTGCAAAGACCAATTCGGTGTCGCGTCCAACATCGGGTCGAAGCGCGGCTTGCGCAATCGCAAGACGATGACGAAGGTCAGCAGCATAATCATCATCGACAGGATGGTGATGAGGGCGACCTCCATCGACGTCAACTGTTCCCACCAGGCGCCCGATCCCTCTTCGGATTGGTCACCCTCACGGGTGGGTTCGGTGCTCTCCACATAGGGGTCGACGCGCACGGAATCGACGCCATAGCGCGTCACCTCACCGTCGGAAGCGACCACTGAGACGTACTGGATGATGCTGTTGTCTAGACCCTGTTCGGTGGCGTTGACAGAGAGGCGGGTGCCCTGAATGGCCGATGGGCTGGCCAGATTCGCGTAGCGAAGATCGTCGAAGACCTCGTCGCTGGTGTGGATGATGTATCCGCGAACCTGTGCATCTCGGCTCTCGTCCCATGTGACGATGAGTTCGCTGCCATCCTCGTTCCACTCCGCGCCCACACCAGTGATGATGGGGAGGTGGAGACCGGGGTCGGTCGCATTGTCGTCGATCGGGGTTGCGGAAGCGGTCGCAAGATCGGTTCGCCAAGCATTGCCGGCGGTATCGACCGGAACCACGGTCACCCAGACCGGTGTGCCGGGCTCGATGTCCTGACCATTGGAGAGCATCTCCAATTCGAACGGTTGACTTGCCGAGCGGTCGAGAATCATCACCGGGGTGCGGCTGCCGACCATATCGAATGGAATGACGTCCGCATAGACCTCGTAATGGGCCAAGTCGCTCGCCCCACTCCCTTGGAACTCAATCAGCAGACCATCGCCGGAATCACCGGGACGATCATCGACGCGGGGTGCGCTCAGGCGGTCCGGCGCGATGCGGTCTCCTTCATTGTCGATCGGCGTCACCAATACCATGTGATCCGCCAGTCGGGTCAGGAATGCATTGCCCTTGACATCGTGAATGGTGACGGTCACCCAAATCGGATGGCCTGCGACGATGGTGCCGGGAATCGAACTTGAAATATCGGTCCCATACAGCGCATCCTCGACCGTGACGAGCATCGGGTCCATCGGCGATTGTCGCTGCTGACGAATCACCATCAGACCACAGGCTGCGGGGTCATCCTTGCACGCCGTCCACTTGAGCGCCACGTCCCCGAGGGGTTGTTCTGCTGCCCAGACGACGTAGAAATCGAAGTCATCGACCTCGCTTGGGTCCCATTGGACATCGACTGCGGTGCCGTCGTCATCCGGGTGGTCCCAAGCCGCAAGGCCCGCGACGCGGGGTGGGGGGTCGACCCCCGTGCTGTCCTGGACGCTGAATGCGCTGACCCAGGTGATGTTCAGGAGATTCTCATTGCCCCACTTGTCGGCCGCGACCGCGGTGATCCAGTAGGGCTTCTGATCGATCAGCGGTTCACTGCCAATCTGTGAGATGATGCTGCCATCGAAGGTGCAGTTGACAAGGATGCTCGCGATTTCTGCTTCGGTCGCATCCGCGGGTGGATCATCGCTGATCTCGGGTGAGATGTAGATGGTGACCCAGGCGCAATCATCCTCGGTATTCGGGGTCCAAGAGACGTTGATTCTGCCGCCCTCGTCATCCGGGGTATCCCATGCATCGA
This sequence comes from Candidatus Thalassarchaeaceae archaeon, assembly GCA_963694325.1. GTDB lineage: Archaea > Thermoplasmatota > Poseidoniia > Poseidoniales > Thalassarchaeaceae > MGIIb-P. The sequence goes on from CAVOCV010000065.1 coordinate 4,187, forward strand.
TGTCGGCCAGCGGTGCGGGTGGAATGCCATCGTCGATGCCGCCGGTCGGAACGACCGGTCCGATGATGGTCGCGTTCGCCGGGTCGTGTTGACCGGCCTGATCGACGCAGGTGAAGGCGATCCAATACGGTCGGCCCTCCTGTAGACTGAGGGTGGTTGAGTTGCCCGCCTCATGGCTGAGGTCGACCGACCCCACGAGGCCAATGGCGTCGAAAATCAGGTCGGGGCTGGCCCAGATGCGCGTCACGTGGGCGTCGAGTTCGGTGCACTCGGCCCACTCGATGGTGAGGTCGCCATCGACGCCTCCCGCCTCATCGGGCACAGGTGCAGCGTCGGCCCACGTCGGTGGGAAGGGGACCTCATCGGTCGGCGTGGCGGGACCGAACGGCAGACTCGGTTGGCCGATGCTGCCGTCGGGATATTCGATGGCGATGACAACCCAATAATTGGTGCCGTCCACCAATGGCAACCCATTGTGGGTGTTCAGGTCCATCGTTGTGGTCTGCCACACCGGAGTGCGGCCATCCCACTGCGCGTTGAGCAGGTCCAGAGAGGTCGGCGGGGTGGTCCAATTGCTGCCCTCTTTGAGGTAGATTCGGTACGCGGTGAAAGAGGCGTCCTGAGTGACCGTCCACTGCGTGGTCAATACGCCGCCACCATCCTCAGGTCGGTCGAAGAGATCGATGATTTCAGACGGTGATTCCGAACGCACCCAATCATAGGTCAATCGGACTTCAAGCGCGCCATCACGCGGGCTTTGGAGTTGGATGTGGAGGGTGCGTCCCTGCGTGGTCAACACGCTGTTCTGGATGGCCAGTTGGACGGTGTCCTGCACTGTGGAATCGAGCGCGGCGAGATCCCAAGTTCCAGAGTAATTGAGCCGTGTGCTCGCCACCCAAACAGGGGCGCGGGCGACCGGACTCGTGATGGTGAGCATGTCCTGGGTCATCGGAATGTTGCCGGGGCCAGCCGTGCCGAACATGGGCAAGGTCACGGCATTCGATGGATCGATGAGCACGATGTCATTGCCTGGGCGTGCCGTGGCGGTCGCATCGGTCGAATCACCACCGAAATTCAGCATCAGCGGGTCGGCACGTCGCATTGAGAAGCGCTCCTTGGCGATATGCCCCGGTGCGGGCCCCCAAGCGTGAAGTCCATCGGAGCCGACGACAAAGATGCCGTTCGCCGTGATGGATCCGGCCGCAAGATTGGCGTAGGAATACAGCGGGGTCGCCGCGTGGAAGCTGCCGGTCGCATCGACCAAGTCGACGCCGAGGTCCGAGATGGCGACCAAATTCGTGCCATCGCTGACCAAATTCGTGACCGGCCAATCGCGGAAGCCCCACGGTGCAGATCCCTGCTCCATCTCCAGCGAGGTCCCGTTCCAATGCATCATTGGACCCTCATCTGTCGCGACGTGGATGCCCCATGAATCTCCTGTGATGGCAGTGATGTCATTGCTAGGCAAAATATCGACCAGGGTCGTGTCGGTGATCGCCAACCACGTTCCCATCGAGGTCAATTGAGTGAAGCCCGGTCGGGTTGATCCTGCGCCATTGTGTGAGACATAGAGTTCTGTGCCGTTGGCATTCCAAGAGAAGCCACTGGCCGCATCGCCCACCAATCCCTGTGCCCGTCCAGCCATCGGTCCGATGGTTTGTGTGGCGATGTCGTAGCCGAAGATGCCGCTGCCTGTGCCGACGAGGAGGTCGCCGTCATGTTGAGTCAGATGGTTCAGGAAGGGTGTTGCAAGCCCATCCGCGGTGGTGATTGGGTCATCCCAGTCATCCAAGGTCAGGTTCCATACACCGAGGCCACCAGATGTTGAAATGTAGGTATGATCGCCAATCTTTTCGAAATCGGTGACGATGTTCGAAGGCAATCCAGCGGCCAATCGGCCTGCACCCCATGTGAGATTCGTCGTGTCGAAGCGCTGAACGCCCGCAGCGGTCGAAGACGTCCCCATCAAGCCGACGATCAACTCGTTGCCGACCATCGCCATTCCATCTTGCTGATAGTGGAGCGGTACACCGGTCGTGCCAGCCATCAAGCCGGTCGCAAGATCGATTTTGAGCATGCCCCAGCCTGCCGTCGTCACCCAGAGATCCGTCCCATCGAGGGTCATCTCATTGACGACTTCGCTGTTCAGGTTCCAAGCGCGCAGCCATTCCACACTGCCGTTGGACAGGGGTCGTCCCTCGAGGATGGCGGTGCCGTAAGACGACCAATAATCATCGATGGGCGCCACCCAGATGTGGGTTGAATTGCCGACGAATTCTCCAATTCGGCCGGTCGAGAGGGTTGCGAGCACATCCCATGCACCCGGGTTGATACCATTGACATCCAAATTGTCGACGCGGCTGTAACCACTTGAACCACCGGCTCGACCGAGGGCGAATGCCGACGCGCCGGGCACCGGCTCGATACTGGTGGTCTCGGTGCCATGATCGATGGCGATGACACTGTTGACAATCGCACCGGTGGTGCTGACGAAGGTGAGGCCCCCGCCTTCGAAATGCCCGACCATCAGCTGGTTTCCAGTGTGCTCCATTCCGCCTGGGAAGATCGGTTCGGAGACCATGTTGTCATCCTCGTCGAGAACGCCGAGGAACTGCCCGTTGACGTAGTCATAGCGCGCCAGAGAGCCATCGTCTTCCTGGAATCCGATGTAGACGATATCGTAGGCCTCATCGCAGGCAATCGAAGAAGCGAAATCATGAGGCAGCCCTCCTTGGCCTTGGTTCCAATCTGAAAGCCAAGTCGAGGATGCGAGGTCGAATCGAGCGACGCCGCCTTGATTTCCCCAGCCCGCCCAACGGCCTATCGCCGTGTGAACGATACCGTCGCAGAGACCGAAATCGGCGCCATAGCCCTCGGGAATCTGGCCACTGCCAACATCGTGGATCGTCCACTGTCCGGACGTGCCGTTCTTCTGTAGGAGCTTTGCGTTGCGACTCCAACCACTGTTCGACATCGAGGATACCCACAGGTCATCGCCGATGACCTCCATGGCATAGATGCCGTCTTCGGTATTCTGCGGCAGACCACTGCCTTCAGTCCACTCGGCCATCCATGTGTCGTTGGTGTAATCATAACGATAAACGCCTGACTGCGTGGCGAACAGGACGGTATTTCCCCATGTTTCAATGCCGCGAACCGGGCCTTCGATCACCGTGTCATCCCATGACTGAACCAGCGTTCCGTTCATGTCGACCTTGTGTAGAGGGGTGTCGCCGTAGGCGGCATAGAGGTGGCAATTCGCCGTCACAGATGGCCAGCAATCTCCGGCGAATTTCGCATTCACTCGATTGACCTGGCCTTCACTTGCAATGGAGGACATCCATGAGGAAGAGGTATGATTCCAGCGAACCAAATGCCCATCTCCATTCTGCCAAGCCGTTGGCGAAATACCGATGTGAAGGATGTCTCCGACCCCGCCCATGCCATGGACGAAGGCGGAGTAACTCTCCCCTGCGCCAGCATCGATGGTCGTGTACTGGGTGTAATTCATCACATCATAACTGTAGATCAAATCATTGGAATTCCATTGGGCGGGGCGCTCCTGAGAATAATACAGTCGTGTTCCCATCAGCACCAGTTCCCCCGGTGCCGCATTGGGAAGCGTGACGCCGTCCGTATTGCTACCGAGATCCCAATGTTTGCCGACCATGCCGGTGTTGAGATTGATATTGTCCAGCCCGCCGTCACCGCCGACCCAAATCCAACCCGCAACCGCGTCGTGAACGAGCGAGGTGACGCCATTGTCGTCGAGCATGTTGGTGGAATCCCACGGTGTCAACCACTCGTCTGTCGAGAGGTCATAGCGCATGATGCCGATGCCGTCGTAGCCGATGTAGGTGATGTTGCCATAGACCAGTGTCTTGGCATTGTTTGTCTCCAAGCCCGCCTCCCATGCATGGCTGACAGTGTCGTTGGTCACATCGATGATGCCCGCACCTTGGTATTGCCCGAAGTAGAGACGTCCTGCTTCGACCATCTCAACACTGATGGTGTACTGACCGGGCATGCCGTCGTCGTCATCCCAGCAGGATTGGTAGCTCAGTGTCGACTTTGTGTAGATACAGACGCCGGAATTGGTCGCGGCGTAGATGTTGGTGTTGTCCTGTGCGAAGTCATTGTAGTCGGAAGGGCCGTTCCAACCGCCGCCTGTGCCAAAGTTCTGGAAGCCGGTTGAGGAGTGTCTCACCGCCCCTTGCTGGGTGCCGACGAGCACAGTGCCGGGGCTTTGGAGGAAGAGGGATTTGAC
>CAVOCV010000066.1:0-8315 GCA_963694325.1 Candidatus Thalassarchaeaceae archaeon
CGCCAGTGTCCCATAGGGAAATCCGTCCGGCATCCACTCTGAAATGAGGACCCTGAGGACCGCGCCGACAGCCCCGCCGAGCGCGACCATCCCGACCAGACGTGCCTCCATGGTCCGTCGAGAGGTAGAGAAGACTTCAACCCACACCCTTGCCTCAGGTGTGGCATGGCGACTCTGAACTTCCTCACGAGCAACGCGGGAAAACTCGCTGAGGCCACCGATTTATTCGCACCCTTGGGATACGAGGTCCAGTCCTTCACCGGTGAGGTGATCGAGCCCCAAGCCGACGACCTCGGCACGGTGGCATTGGCGAAAATTGCACAGGGGGTGGAACTCTTGGCGGGAGAGAATCGGTTTCACGAGGGCCTTCTGGTCGAAGATTCGGGGCTGTTCATCGATGCGCTCGGCGCCTTCCCCGGGGTCTATTCCGCACACGTGGAGAGCACGATTGGATGCGAGGGCATCCTGCGGTTGTTGGATGAAAACCGAAGTGCATTCTTCATGACGGTGGCCGCCTACTGGACCGGTGAGGTCGTCGAGGTCTTCGTCGGCCGCTGCGACGGCGTGATCGCCACCGAGATGCGTGGCGAGGGTGGATTCGGTTATGACCCGATTTTCATCCCTCTCGGCAGCGAGGATGGGCGAACCTTCGCCGAGATGAGCCATCAGGAGAAGGCGGAGATGAGCCATCGTGGCATCGCCCTTGCGAGTCTTGCGGATTTCCTCGGGGGGCAGTGAGCCGTCTGGCGGCAGCCTCAAGTCTCACATGATGGTCGATGTTGACGGAGGGGTGAGACGTGGTCACGTTCAAGCGACTGATGCTCTGGGTTCTGCTCGGTGCCGGCCTGCTGATCTACCTCACCATCCAAGGTCGAATCGATGATCAGGTCCGTTGGATCTATCTCGGTCTGATCGCCCTGCTCGCCATCGGTTTGATGGGCACGGGTGGGGGCCGAAAGGTGCGTCGCGTGCGGCGCCGACCCCAAGCGAGCGATGTGGAAGAATCCGAGGAGGAATCCCTGCCCGCTCCGGTCATCGCCGAGGATGATACGACCTCGCGTCGCGATCAGAAATTGGCCCGGTCCCGCAAGGGTGAGACCGTGCCTGAGGCCGAGCCCGACGACGAGGAGGTCGTCGTCGCCCTGGCCGATGATGAAGTCGCCGTTCAGGTCATCGATGAGAATGTCCACGTCGCCGAGGAATACATCGCCGAGGTCGACGCCGAATCGATGGAAGAGGCCGAGATCGAGTCCTTCATCGACGACCGCCGAGGTCACCATGACCTCATCCGTCGACGCATCGAGGCGCGCCGTCGTGAACAGCTCGCAGAGATCCGTTCAGAGACGGCCAAGATGTACCAATCGGCCGATGAATCCGAGGACATCATGGCATTGCTCGCGACCGATGGTCACGGGCAGACCATCATCGATGAGTCGCTTGAGATTCCGACGGGCAGTCCGGTCGGCGCGGTCTTCTCACGCATCGATGACCACCGCATCCTGAAGGTGCGGATCCCCCTCGACCAGGGCTTCATCGCCAGCAAAGAACCGCTGCCCGAGTTGCCGCCCCTGCCCGATTTGGATGGCATGCCACCGCCCCCGTTGCCCGACCTTGGAGACATGCCGCCCCCGCCGCTTCCCTCACTTTCCAAACTCGACGCCATGCGCGATGAGTTGGAAGACTGAGCCCGGCCGGGGCACAGGATTGAGAAGGTAGGCGCCTTCGGCGCCCCATGACCGGTGACAACCCACTGCGAATCGAACACATCCCGGTCGAGAATTCGCACCCGGCCGGCGGGGTCATCGCCCTGTGGACCATCGACCGCCCGGACAAGTTGAACTCGCTCAACGCCGAGGTCAACGCCGCCTTGATGTCCGCTTGTGATGCCGCGGAATCCGATGATGCGGTGCGTGTCATCATCATCACCGGTGCTGCGCCCAGTACACCTCCCGAAGGCAAGCGGGCCAAGCCCGCCTCATTCGTCGCCGGCGCCGACATCTCGGAATTCGTCGGGAAGTCGAGTGAGGATGTGCGCCCGATCTTCGAGTCCAATCCCTGGGAGGCGATCTGGAATCTGTCCAAGCCGACGATCGCGATGATCGACGGATTCGCCCTCGGCGGCGGCTCAGAAATCGCCCTTTCCTGCGATCTTCGCATCGCCACTCCCCGCTCCAAATTCGGCACACCCGAAATCAATCTCGGCCTCATTCCCGGCGGCGGCGGCACCCAGCGATTGTGCCGCCTTCTCGGATACGGCAGGGCCATGGAGATGGTCATGGGCGGCGAGATGATTGGCGGCGATGAGGCCCATCGCATCGGCCTGATCAACCACCTTGCCGAGGTCGATGACCTGCGCGACAAGACCCTCGACATCGCCCAGAACCTCGGATCCAAATCCCCTCACACCATCCGTGTCGCCAAAGCGGCGGTCCGCGCCGCATTGGAGCAGCCTTTCAGCGCCGGCGTCGTCCATGAGCGCGCCCTCTTCTGCGCCCTCTTCGATACGGCGGACAAGGAGATCGGTGTCTCCGCCTTCATCAATCGCGAACAAGCTGAGTGGAAAGGAGCCTGAATAGCATGGCGGAAAATGCATTGGTCGAGGCGAAGGACCTCGGCAAGCGATTCGGCGACTTCGTGGCGCTCCACCCGCTCGATGTGACGGTTCACGCCGGCGAATTCTTCGGTGTATTCGGTCCGAACGGGGCCGGGAAATCGACCTTCATCAAGCTCCTGACCGGCCAACTCGCCCCATCGTTGGGCAGTGCGCTGGTGCTCGGTACCAACGTCAGCAAGGACCCGCAGACGGTCAAGGCAAACGTCGGCATCGTGCCCGAATCCGAGAGCCCACCCTCCTACCTGACGGCCTCTGAATACCTCGAGTTCGTCTGTCGCATCCGCGGCATCGACGAGATCGAGGCGAAGGTCGAACACTGGCTGGAGTGGTTCGGCATCACCGACAAGCGCCAAAGCCTGTGCAAGGACCTCTCAAAGGGCCAGCGACAGAAGGTCATGCTGGCGGGCGCATTCATCCACGAACCGCGCTTGCTCTTCCTCGATGAGCCCTTCGTCAATCTCGACCCAATCTATCAGCGAAAATGCCGCGGCCTGCTGCAGGACCACATCGCCAAAGGGGGGACGATCTTTCTGTGCAGTCACATCCTCGAAGTGGCCGAACGCATGTGCACCCGTGTCGCCGTCATCGATCACGGCCACGTGCTCGCTGCGGGCACCCTCGACGAGTTGCGCATCGATTCCGGCGAGGATCTCGAGGACATCTTCATCCGACTCGTCGGGGCCTCTGTCGACCAAATTGAAAACAGAGAAGGCGCCACCGAAGAGGAGGAGTGAGCCATGTTCGGGCAGGCCCGCACGCCGCCCTCGTTCGGCGTTTCTTTTCGCGCCCACTTCACCATGATGTTCCACGAGGAGTGGCGTCAGAACGTCGATTTCACCCGAAAACGACACATCATGATGTTCCCCGTCATGCTGGCATTGGTGACGATGATCACGACGATTGGATTGCGCTTCCTGACCGGTGATGCCGGCATCGAATCGGCCTATGACACCGTCAAAGCCGCCGATGCACAAGCGGCGAAGGCCTTCACCTGGGATGAACTGAAACTGGGTTTGCACGCCTCGTTATTCATGTTCAGTTTAGGGATGGGTTCCTTCGCCTTCATCGGACGCAACATGGTCAGCCAGCGCGCCTCGGGCAAGTCCTACCTGTTGGCTGGACCCGCCCTGCTGCCGCTTGAACTGCCGCCGGTCTACCTCGCCTACTATTGCAAGGAGGTGATGTTCTACCTCTGTCTGATTCTCACGCCCTCGGTGATCGGCATGGCGATGGGCATCCTCTTCGGGGGTTTGAGCGGCATCAGCGTGCCCTTGTTGTGGGCCTCTTTGCCGGTGATTCTCTGCGCCATGCTGATGACGATGATGCAGGGGTTGGCCCTCTCATTCCTCGCCAGCGCGGTCTGGTCGCGATGGCGTGCAGCGACCCTTCTCTTGCCGCTCGGCGCTGCCGGAGCTGGGGTCATCGTCGCCCTCGACATCGTCCCGCTGGAATGGGCCGTGCTCGGCTTGCAGTACCAGCTCAATCACGCATTCATTCTCGTCCCACTGACCATGGCGGGCGCACTTCTCATCGCCACCATCGGCGCCCATCTCGTGCCGGATGATTTCGAGATTCGTGTCACGACCCGACCCGAGATCTTCGCGCCCGTTCATCAACGGCTATTCTTCCTCGGAAATGGGCATACGCGCTCATTGGTGGCCAAGGAAATCGTCGATGTCTGGCGTTCGGGCACCCTGTTCAAGATGCTCGGCTCGTACTCCGTACCGCTACTCTTTCTCCTGGCGCTGGCCTGGATGGCCGACTTTGCTCGCTTCCCGATTCCATTCAATCTCCTGACCTATGCGCCCTTCCTCGGGTTCTTCGGGTTCAATTTCTACGCCTGGTTGAATGCGGTTGACAGTCCAGATTTCTTCAATGGATTGCCCGTCAGAGTGCCGCAGTTGCTGCGCGCCAAAATCATCGTCTACTTCCTGATGACGACGTGGATTTCGGTGATCTTCCTGATGCTGATGGCGGCCATGCTCGACCAGTGGAGTGGTCTGATTCCGGCGTTGATCGTGATGATTGCCAATTCGGTCTACATCGTCGCCCTGTCCAGTCTGCTGATGGGGTTGCGACCCAACAAGGCGATTTTCGATACGCAGATCATGGCCATATTCTGGGCCGCCACCGTTCTGCCGTTGGTCTCGCTCTTCCTGTTGTCCTTCAGTCTGGGTGATACCAGCCTGTACGATAACTGGGCCTCTCAGGTGGTGGAGGAAGGTGCCGATGCGACGGCGCGGGAATACGATTCGAGCAGAGCCCAAGCCTCGTTCAATGGCATACTGGCCATCTCGGCAGCCCTTCTCACACTCGGCGGGGTCTTCCTGGCCATGCTCGAGCGCCGCTGGGGCCGGGCCGCCTTCGAGAACTGATTGGCCCGGTCTGTTCGAGGGGCAATCTTGAGAGGCGCCCGCGTGCGGCGATGACCTGATGGGTCGCATCGTCGCCGTGGTCGGGATGCCCGGTTCGGGCAAGGGCGTGCTCGCCCGCATCGCCGCGGATGGCGGCATTCCGGTCTTCGCCATGGGTGACATCGTCCGCGAGGCACTGATACAGGCCGACATCGAGGAGACACCGACCAGTGTCGGCAAGATGGCCCTCGCCATCCGACGCGAACACGGTGAAGCGATCGTCGCAACTCGCATGCTGCCGCGGGTCCAAGCGTTGTCCGCCGCCCCATTGATTCTCATCGAGGGCGTCCGTCAATCGGCCGAGATGGACATATTCCACAGCGCCTTTGGTGACGACTTCAGCATCCTCGCCATCCGCTCACCCGCCGAGGCCCGAGGAGAGCGCATCGCCGAGCGCGGTCGGGGCGAGGACGGCGATGCCCAAGACTTCACCGAGAGAGACGCCCGAGAATCCGATTGGGGCCTGCCCGAATTGATCGCCACAGCAACAATCACCCTCGACAATGACAGCGACCTTTCCACCTTCGAGTCCCGCTGCCGGGTTTGGCTCGGCGGGTCCTGAAATGACCCCCCATCGGAGGGAACCATAGGTTCCCTGCGGAATCTTATAGTGGGCGAAGCGGCATGCGGCACGTGCGAGTCGGGGGTTTCAGGAATGGCAAAGAAGGATGGAGGTGGCCGAAAGCGTCGTCAGCGCCGTCAGCAGGTCCAATACGAAGAGCTCGACAAATACCCCGTATTGCCCCCGCATGCATTCGCCAGAATCGTCCGCGATACCCGCACGCTCAACATCATCTACCAGGTCATCGAACCCCCCTTGACCAAGCAGGAGGAGGCGACGCGCCAGGAGATCATGGACATTTTCATTCAGTCCCTGACCGCCGACATCGAAGAGATTGACGCCAACCCCGAGATGTATCTGCGTGCCGCGATGGACCAGATTATCCGCTCCTACCGCATGAAGGCGACGAAGAAATCTCGTTCGAAAATTTTCTACTACCTCAAGCGCGACATGATCGGCTTTGGCCGCATGGACGTACTGATGAATGATGCAAACGTCGAGGACGTGAGCCTCGACGGGACCGCCATCCCAATCTTCGCCTATCACCGGAAGTTCGAGTCGGTGGAGACGACCGTATCCTGGCCGAACGACTCCGAACTCGAATCCTATGTGATCAAACTCGCCCAGCGCTGTGGCAAACACATCTCTGTTGCAGAACCGCTGCTCGACGCGACCCTGATGGATGGTTCTCGAATCGTCATGAAGTTGGGACGAGAGGTCTCGACCCGTGGGTCGACATTCTGTATCCGCCGATTCCGTGAAGATCCGTTCAGCCCCTGTGACCTCATCGCCTTCCGCACGATGACCAGTCTGATGGTCGCCTACCTTTGGGTCGCCTTCCAGAACGAGATTTCCATGCTCTTCGTCGGTGGTACGGCCTCGGGCAAGACGACCACGCTCAACGCGATGTGCCTATTCATTCCCTGGCAGATGAAGATTGTCAGCATCGAGTCGACCCGCGAGGTCAACATCCCCCAGCCCAACTGGATTCCAGGCCTTACCCGTCAGGGATTCGGTGGCGAGTCCAGCGAGGGTGAGATCGGCGAGTTCGAACTGCTCAAGGCCGCCCTGCGAGAACGACCTGAGTACATCATCGTCGGTGAGATTCGTGGTGAGGAAGCCTACGTGCTATTCCAAGCCATGGCGACCGGTCACTGTTCTTACTCGACGGTCCACGCCGACTCCGTGCCGAGCCTTGTTCACCGTTTGGAAAACAAGCCGATCGACATCCCACGTGTGCTTCTGCCCGCGCTCGAAGCAGTCGTTATCCAAATCCAGACCCGCATCAACGGTCGGCGCGTGCGCCGCGCCAAGCAGGTGGTCGAGATCGTCGGTGTCGACCCGCACAGCCAAGAGGTCATCACCAACGAGGTGTTCAAGTGGGACCCCGGGAGAGATGACTTCGACTTCAGCGGCAAGTCCTACGTCCTCGAGAAGATCATGGTCAAAATCAATTACAGTCAAGAGAAGATGCGGCAGGAATTGCGCACGCGCAAGCGGATTCTCGACTGGATGGTGCTCAATGACATCCGGGCCTCCGACCAAGTCGCCCAGATCATCACCGAGTTCTACGTTCGACCGAACGATGTGCTGGCCCGCGTGGATGGCCTTCGTTGAACCTGCTCCCTTGAAGAAAATCCGAACCGAGGCTTGCTTAGATGGCGAAGAAGGAGAAGGAAACCGGCCCCCTCTTCGAAGGCATGGTTCTGACCGAATGGCAGAAGCTCGCCAATTCGCTTCTCGGCGGTTTGTTCCGAGAGAACGCGCGCAAGGACAAGGCACTGATGAAGACCCTTTCACAGGCCGACATCCGTGTCATGCCCGAGGTCTACAAGGCGACCACGGTCCTCTCCACCGTCATCGCTTTCGCCGTCTGTGTCGGCTTGCTCGGATTGGTTTTCGCGCCCGGTGTCGGCGCCATCGCGATCTACGAAAATCAGCAGACAGAGGAGAGCGTCGACCCCTGCATCATCTGGGCTTACCAACCCGAGAACAAGCTGAAGATCGACTATGACAAGGGCTGGTCCTCCCCCGACGGCATTGAGTACGGCGGTTGTCCGTATTATGAGACAAAAGTCGTTGGAGGTACGACAAGCGGTCTCATCGTCTTCCTGTTTGCATTCCTGGTCCCCTACATGTCGTTCAAGCACTTCGCTGGCGCCGCTGAGCGCTTGAAGAAGGGACGAGGCGAGCGACTTGAGATGTTCTTGCCCTACGCAGCCTCCTATACTGCGGCGATGGCCGCGGCAAACGCGACCCCGATGAAGATTTTCAAATCGCTCGCAGCCAACAAAGATATCTACGGTGAGATCGCCTATGATTCGGCGATGATTTACCGTGACATCACCTTGCTGGGTATGGATTTGATCACCGCGATCAAGCACGCAGTCGATCGAGCGGCCTCACCGTGGGCGACCGATTTCTTCCAGGGCATGGTCGGCACACTCTCCAGTGGTGGCAACCTCAAGCTGTACTTCCTCAACCGCGCAGAGCACTACATGCGAGAGAACCGTATTCGCCTGACCATGTTCCTCGAGAACTTGGGCCTGATGGCCGAGTCCTACGTCGTCGTCGCCGTTGCCATGCCCCTGTTCCTGATCGTCATGCTCGTCATCATGTTCTGGGTGTCCGGCGCGGGAAGCCAGATCAGCGAAGGCATGGTCTACGGCATCGTCATGGGCATGCTTCCGGCGATTCACATCGCCTATTGTGTGCTGGTGTGGCT
>CAVOCV010000067.1:0-8309 GCA_963694325.1 Candidatus Thalassarchaeaceae archaeon
TCGAAACTCTCCAGCATCTTCGCGTAGGAGCGGGTGACCACACGCGGGGTGCCGACCATCGCCATGCGACTGTAGCCGATCGGTGTGCCGACCTCAGCCGTGATGCACTGGGCAAGGGCCTCAGTGTGCTCTTTGAGCGCTCCAGAAATACCGTTGAGCACCGCCATGCGATCCTCGACCGAGGACTGGGACCAGTCGGTGAAAGCAGCACGGGCGGCAGACACCGCGGCGTCGACATCGTCGGATGAACCGACAGGCACCGAGCCGATGATCTCCTCTGTGGCGGGATTGGTCACCTCGATGACACCCTCGCCGGTCGCTTCGACCCACTCACCGTCGATGTAGAGCTGCTCTCGTCGCATCATGGAACGGGGGAATCAACCGCCTCTTATCACCTTCATGCAATTGAAAACTGAGGACCCACACCGCGGGGCATGGTCCTCGAGGTGGAACGAAGGGAGTCCGTGGCGATCGTCACCCTCTCCGCGGAGGCGGCGCGCAATGCATTCCGTTCAGAATTCATGGGTCAAATATCAGCCACACTGAACGAATTGATGGATGATCCTGAAATCCGTGGCATCGTGTTGACGGGAAGTGGAAAATTCTTCTGTGCCGGCGCAGACATCCTCGAATTCCAAGCCGCCATCGAAACGGGAACAATCCAACAACTGGTGCAAGATTTGACCGACATTCTCCACCCATTGCAGGTTCGCATGCGCACCGATGCGACCGTGCTCATCGCCGCGATGAACGGCGCGGCGGCCGGCGGCGGTTTGGGCCTTGCATTGGCCTGCGATGCACGCATCGCAACACCCGATGCAAAACTCGCTGCAGCCTTCTTCAAACTCGGACTTTCACCCGACGGTGGCACCACCTGGCTACTGCCTCGACTGGTCGGAAACCAGACGACCCGGCGATTCTTCTTCAACGACGAGACATGGACCGGCAGAGAGGCGCTTGAGAAGGGCGCTGTCGATGCGGTTGTCTCACAGGCCAAGCTGCTCGAGGAGTCCGTTCAGATGGCGGAGAACTGGGGGCGGTGGTCCCATCTCTCAAAGTCTGGAACCAAGCAACTGCTCGATGCCAGCACCTCGACCTTCTTCCAGACCCAACTCGAATTCGAACAGGCGCTAATCGTCGCGGCCAGCCAGACCGCTGACTTCGCGGAGGGTGTCGCCGGCTTCCTTGAGAAGCGTGATCCAGCCTTCAAATGAGGCAGGTATACCGACGCTAAATGTCGTATCAGTAAACCAGTCGCTTCATAGGTGATTCTGGTCCCTTTGGGACCAATGTCCCCCCCCCGGATGGCGACTGTGCTCTGTGGCCTGATGCTCCTGATGTCGATATCCCCTGTGCTGATGTCCACTTCCGCGCAGGAGACCGGCGAGGAAGATGTCGCAGTCGACACCGGGTGGATTCGCATCGATGTTGCCGAGAATGGCACCGGCGATTTCCATCACCTCGTCCCCTATGGCATCCAAATGAAGGACATCACCTTCGAGGTGCGCATCGATGGGGAGAACGACCTCTTCCTGATGAATCCCGAGATCTACGCACCCGAGGCCGGTGCCTCTCTGCTCGACTGGTCGAACGGCCCGGGCCTCGGACGCCTGCTCGACTTCACCGCGGGAGACCCGCACAACGGCCGCATGGCGCCGCGTAGCGATACCAGTGCCACCTGGACCCTGCCCGAGGGCGCGACGGTCCAATCCGTCCTGATGGAGGCGCTGCGCCCGGTCGACCCGCTCGTCTCTCTCGCCCCCTATGTGCTCGACATCCAAGCGACGGCCATCCATCCCGACGATGGCCGAATCTACATCGCCATCGATGACAGCCTGCTGATGCTCGATGCGACGTCCAGCCCGCCGATCATCGACCGCATCGAAAATGTCCAATTGGTCGCTCTCTCTCTGGTTGGATCCGAATTAATCGGCCTCAGTGCATCAAATGCATTCCACTGCTGGAGTCTTGACGATGGTTCCATCTGTTCACCTCGTGCCTCCATCCCAGTCTCCCACCTTTCCTCCGATGGGAATTGGGCAGCTGGACCCGGCGTGCTCTACCAACATGGCCCCACGGGCTGGACCGAAGTCATCACCACCGAATCCAATGGCCAGTGGCCCGATGAACCGGTGACGGACCTGCGCACCCAGCAGGACATGATCCTCGTCGCCACCGATGGCGGGGGCATTGCCCGATTCAACCAACACAGCGCGGTCCGCGAGACGACCTGGTCGACGGCGAACGTGCTGCCGAGCGATCGTGTCGTCGAGATGGTGGCTGCGGGTGGCACCCTTTTCGTTGCCACCGCAGATGCGGGTGTGGCCCGCATGGACATGACGACCGGCTCATGGCTGGCCGTTTGGCACGGCGGCAATTGGCTGCAATCCTCCAACATGGTCGACCTGACGGTCGAGGATGGTCTCGTCTACATGCTCTCCGATGCGGGACTCGACGTCTACGACACATCTTCTGGCAGTTTCTCGGGCAGCGCAGCGATGTCCGAGATGGGTCTGAACGCCGACGGCATGGACCTCGCCATCTGGCCCGCGGGCCAATCCCGTTCCCCCACCCAGACCGCCCTGCTCGTCTCCGACGGCAGTGGCCGCCTCGCCGTCTTGGATGCGGACGCCGCACCGCAGGCGATCGGCGATCTGCTGCTCGCGACCACGCCGACCAATGCCGAAGTGCACCAAGTGCTCGAATTGTCCGGGATTCTCTACGCAGCTGGTGATGTCGGCATCGACCGATTCGACATCCGTGCCCGCACCTGGCTGCAACCCCTGCTGCCCGAGAATGGGGTCCACTCGATGGTCAGCGATGGCAGCCGAATCTTCAGTGTCGGCGATGATTTGCCCGTGGATGTCTGGGCACGCAATGGCAGCCTCGAACAAACGATCTCTCTCGGCATGTCCGCCGAACCCACCTCCCTCTCCTGGGATGCGCTGACCGGTTCACTCCTCATCACCTTGGGAGAGGAAGGCCTTGCGCGCGTGAAGATGTCCGATGGTAGCATCGATATCTGGAACGAGAACGATGATTTCCAGCGTGGTTGGGCCTTCGAGGTCGTCGCCCGCAACGGCATCGCCTACGTCGCAGTCGAGGGCGAGGGGATCGCGCGCGTGAATCTGTCCAGCGAGGAAATTCTCGGATCCTGGCGCTCGAGTGGTGTCGACGAAGTCGAGCAAGCGCCGATCGCCATTTCAGGCGACCGGGTCTATCTCGGTCTGTATGATGCCGGCGTCTTCGTCTTCGACCGCGACACGGGAGAGATGGTCGAGACCTGGGCACAAGACGAGGAGGAATGGTGGTGGTGGGAGGAAGATGGCTCCGTTGACAACAGTGCCTTCACCCAACTGCCCAATCCGTGGGTTCTCGAGTTGCACGTCGATCAGGATGGCGATGTGTACGTCGGTCATGAGTCGGGCTTCGTTCGACGCACTGCGGATGGTTTCGAGTCCTCAAATTCAGATGATGGCTGGTTCTTTGGTGCGCGTACACCGGCGATCACAAGCACGGCGAGCAATGTCTACGCCCTGCAGGAATGGCAGGGTCTGTGCACCTATGCTCGCAGCGACCTGCACCTGCGTGAGTGCTGGAACGCTCGGCCGAATAGCGACATCGTCATCGATGTGACCGGCGGTCAATCCCTTTCGGTTCCCGCCCCCAATCGGCTGTTCGTTTCAACCGACCACGGCGCCTATCTCATCGATACGCTGAACGAGAGCATCCTGCAGGAATGGTCGACCGGCGGTTCGACGTGGAATACCCCTGTGGTCGTCTACGATGAGATCGCCCACCTCGCTGTGGATGGTGTCGGCATCGCCCGCTATGACCTTGCGAGTTCACAGTGGCTGGAAACCTGGAACGAGGTCGGTGGACAACTCCCCGACAATGGGGTCACCGCACTCTCCGATGATGTGACGGCGAACCACCTGTGGGTCGGCGGCGATTTCGGCCTTCTCGAAATCGACATGGATGACGCTTCCGAACTGAATCTGTGGGATCAGACAACCCACCCGACCGTGCCGCGATGGGCGGCGCAGCAATTGGTTCGCATCGACGATGTACTCCACCTGCTCGAGACGCCTCCAGAGCGCCGCGATGGTGCGATCATCGACATCATCGATGGCCTCGGGGACAGTGGAGCGCCCGAAGGGGCCAACGGTCGTCAACGACCCAATCAGGGTGCACAACCCGCCACGCGCATCTTTCGCTACGATGTGGTGAACGAGGAGCAGCTCACAAATCTCAATCCGGTCGGTCGATTCAGCAATGAATTGTCGATCATCGGGATGGAGAATTTCAAGGCCGATGAACTGTGGATCGGCGTCGGCAAACCCTACGCCTGGCATTGGACCGAGCAAGCGGGCGGCATCGCCCGCTGGGATGCGAACGCGGGCCATTGGTTGGCGGATATCGAACCGGACGCGACCGGTGGCAACACCGGTATCGCTGCACTGATCGGAGAATGTGATGCGACCAGCCTGTCGGCGGATCCTGATGGCTGTCATGTCCTCACCTCCTATGGCGATGAACACCACCGATTGATCGCGATGAATGGCGACCTCGAATTCGAACCGGACCTCGGCGAGAATGTGCGCGCAGCCGTGACCTGGGATGGCCACGGTCTGCTCGCCACCGCTGCGGGCGTCTTGAGAATCGATGTCTCCGATTGGACCATGGCCGACCCGTGGGAGGCCGGCGATGGTCTGCCACCTTCGGCCAGTGACAACACCCGCGCGCTCGAGGTCATCGACGGCGATCTGTGGGCGATCACCAAGACCTCCTCCTCGACCTCTTCCTCGAAGATTCACCGACTCGACGGTGCCACCAACCAATGGATGACCTGGTCTGCTTCAAGCGTGGCCGAAATTCCCGACGGCACCGGCGTCACCATCGAACAGTGTGGCGACGTGATTCACTTCGGCATCACCGGAGAGATGTGGAATGCCGAGGGTGGCATCGCGCGGTACGATGTGCTCAACGACGAATGGCTCGACCCGCTGGAAAGTTTCTGGCGCGGTGACGTGGGCCCTGATCCGGGCGAAGAAGGCCTGACGTGGTCCTCTGTCAATGCCCTCGCCTGCGATGATGAAGACGTGCTCTACATCGGCGTCGACGAATCCGGATACGGCATCCAGCGCTACGATGTGGCAGAGGATGAGTGGATGGAAACCCTCAGCTCTTGGGAGCATGGAATCAGCGAAAGCGCCGCCTCGAACAATGCCATGGAATGGGCGGATGGAACCCTCGCCATCGGTCACTTTGACAGCATGTCCGCAGGTTGGTCCGAAGGTGCGTTCTCACTGATCTCGGTGCGTGGTGAATGGGTCGGTGCGGCTCACATCTCCGATGAGGGCATCACCTCCGCTTCGGTCACTCCCTGGCCACAACTGCCCGGCGGCAGTGCGGATTGGCTGGTCGCTCAGCCCGGTGCCAGTGGCCCGGGTCGGGCCAAGCTGTTCAACTCGATTGGAGATTCATCCGGACTGATGGATTCGTGGACCGGATTGGTCGATGGTCGCGCACGGCACTTCGCTGGGAATGCGACCCATGTCTATGCGGCGCTACTCGCCGATGAGGCCGACCGTACCGACGGTGCGGCGACCATCCTCGAAGGCGTACAGGTCGGCGAGGGCGACATCGAGTGGCAACGCTCGTGGAGCCTGCAATACGCCTCCATCGAACGTCTTCTGCAACTCGGAGATGATCTCTATGTCACGACACGTCACAATGGTCTGTGGCGCATTGACCTCGCCACCGGCGAGATGGATGCGATGCCACCGACCGCCCACGACAGCCTGTCGATGATGACCGTGCACGACGGCGACATCATCGTCGGCTTCAGCGCGGTCGAGATGGCCGCAGGTCTCGGCGTCTTTGACACAGCTGCTGGAAACTGGGATGACAGCGCGCTATTGCCCGGTCTTCCAAGCCCAATCGTCCGCGACATGGCCGAGGCCGATGGCCACATCTGGTTCGCCACCCCCGGTGGCATCGGTTCATGGAATATCGCGGACGGAGATTGGGGCCCGTCTATCAGCGCTGGTGACGGCCTCGGCTCTGGCGATGTCCACAGTCTCGCCCTCTCCGGCGGCGAATTGTGGGCAGCGACCACCGGCGGTCTGTGTGCGGTGCGAACCTCTACGGTCGACACCACCGGACCCTCCGTGCGTCAGTGTATGACCCGCAACCAAGGGCTTGTGGGCAGCTCGACCGCTGATCTTGCGACCGCCGGCGGCATGCTCTACGCCAGTCACGATGGCTTCGGCCCGACCCGACCCGGCGCGACGCAGGTGCGTAGCATCGACCGCAACGCCATGGTTCAGTATCACGCCGATTCCCTGCCATCGAACGATGTCACCGCCATCGCAGCCGACGGCTGGGGTGTCCACATCGCCACCGATGAGGAGCCGTTGTCGCATTGGAATGCAATCACCAATCAGATGGAATCCGGCGCCATCGCCGCCGATACCGGCGGCTGGCCGATCACCAGTCTTGCCAGCGACGGCAGACTGCTCACGGCGAGCACGACCGGCCTGATGCACCGCATCTCGGTCCAAGCCGTCGGCCACCCTGTGGTCAACACCACCGGCGCACCCGGCATCGTCGCCACCCATCAGGGTGCCCTCGGCACCTGGGCCGCGGCTGGAGATCAGGGCGTGTGGCCCTTCGGCCCCGCATCCGGATACGAGGTGCTCCCCCAAGTGGTCGACCGACGCGCAACCCCCTTGCGCATCTCGCTCGGATCGTTCACCTCCGACATCACAGCAGAGGCCCGACCGAGCAATCGCATCTCATTCGACCCGGACACGATGATCGGAACGGACACGACCGCACTCACTCTCGTAGAGTTCCCGCTGATTTTCAGCAGCGATATCGATGGTGCCGCGGTCTGGGCAACCACCGAGGATGTGCGATACAACGGCAGTTGGGACCTTGCAGCGACACAGGAAGGCATGCGTGCCATTCTCTTCGCTGTGGCCTTCGGTGCCACCAACGACAGCGGCCATGACCTCCATCTCCAATTCGCTGGGGAAGGTGCGGGCGCGGTCGAGGTTCGCCTCTCTTACATCGCAGTGACCTCGAACAGCCCGGTCCAGATGCTCCTGCTCGAGGACCGGCCCAACGACGGCGGCGACGCGCTCGTCGCCACCTGGACGCCGACCATGGAGGCCGGATTCACCGCCTACGAGCTCAGTGTCGATGATGGAACCCAGGTGAACACGATCACCATTCCAGACCGCTTCAACGTCCAGACCGTGATTAGCGGTCTGGATTCGAACACCGCGTACAACGTCTGGGTCGAGGTTGTCTACAGCAATGGCAATCACTCGAATTCGAGCAACACGATTGGACCGGTCACGCCGTTCGACGACATCCCGCTCGCGCCCGCGTGGGGCAATGCAGAATTCAGAGATCACGGCTCGGATGGTGAGGTCTTGATCGAGTGGGAATACTGTTCAGCTTTGGATCACTATTTCTCTTTGCATTACGTATTTTTGAGCCCGCCCTCACCACTGACGTCCTATCAATTAGGCCAAGGCATCGGTCAAGGCGGTAATCTACCCGACAATCAGACAATCCATGCTGCAACGGGTGCGCCAATTTGGGTGATGATTTATTGTGTTGATGCAGCGGGTCAAATCGACCTTGCCAACCCCCTGATCCTCGGCCCGATTTCAACTTCCGGTGACAACGATACCGAAGCACCTGCGCCCGTTGAATGGGTGAAGGCGATGGATCATCCGGACGACCTCGGTGGGGCGCTGGACATCACGTGGGCCGCATCGGTCGACGATGACTGCGCCCTGTATTCGGTTCACCTGATGCCGGTGAACGGCGCTTGGCCTCCAATGAGTGCCGACGCTGCTGAAGTCGTCGAATGGATCACCGATTGTTCACAGACCTCGACCACAATCGAGGGCCTTGCCGACGGTCAGGCCTACTGGGTCACCGTCGTTGCTCACGATGCGAGTCTCAACGCCGACCTGCTCAACAGCCCGTGGGCGACGGGCATGCCCTTGTCCGACCTCACGTCCGATGCTCCGCCCGCGCGCGTGCTGATGGTGACGGCATCCGATGTCGCGGATGATTCGGGCCATGCGATCACGGTCTCATGGTCACCGGTGATGGAGGCGGACCTCGTCCACTACACCGTCTGGGTATCCGAACACGATGTCTCCAATGTCTCAGGAATGTGGGGCCGCTGCTCCTTCTATCTGGATACGTGTGCAGAGATGGTGATGGCGGGGATGGTCGCCGGCCAATCCGCACCCACGATCACCCTCGAGCGCGCCCTGTAC
>CAVOCV010000068.1:0-8190 GCA_963694325.1 Candidatus Thalassarchaeaceae archaeon
GGCCTGGCGCTGATCTCCATCCTGCCCGGAATCCGTGAGCGGATGAAAGGAGAGGGATTCGAAGCGCATGTGCTCCGGGAAGATCAATTCGATGCCATTGTCAGAGAACAGGCTGAGACGTCGGACGCCGGCGAGGACGAATGACATGAGTTGCACCGATTCCAAAGGACCGAGAATGGTCTTCAACCGCATAGAGCGAAGCGTCTGGTTCAAAGACCGCTGAGAGCCGAAGCGGTTCGATGGCGGGGATCAAAGGTCCGGTTCGGTTCCGCTTTCGCCATGCCGAAGATGACGTCGACGTGCTCATCCAAGGCGATGCCAAGTGGGTTGCAGCCCTGCGCGAAGACCTCGGTCTAGGAGATGTTGGCTGGGTCCAACCGATGGCGACGACCGGCCGCGCGAGTGCCGGTGCCGAGATGGGTGATGAGCCCGAGGAGGCCGGCGTTGAGGGCCCGGTTCTGCTCGAATCGGATGCCGAGGTCATTCTGCCTGGCCCGCCCCCCAACCCGGGCC
Source organism: Candidatus Thalassarchaeaceae archaeon (assembly GCA_963694325.1). GTDB lineage: Archaea > Thermoplasmatota > Poseidoniia > Poseidoniales > Thalassarchaeaceae > MGIIb-P. The sequence goes on from CAVOCV010000068.1 coordinate 514, forward strand.
GCATTCCAACGGTCCGGCGCACCATCGGTCAGATGGACCTCGATGCGGAGATGGAACGCCTCGGCATCGAACAACCCCGCTCGCCGACCGCGGAGGAATTATCCGAACTCCTCGACACGGAGGATGAGCCCCAACCGATCACGACTCAGGTCAGCACCGACCCGATGGCTGAGGCCTGGTTACAGAGATTGATGCGCTTGGCGGTTCGCAAGTTCGGCGTCACGGCCCTGCCCGTCGATGTCATCGACAGTGCGGCCTGTGAACAACTCGATCGCAGCGGCAGCGAGCTCGAGATTTGGCTCGAGGGCATGTGGCGACTTGGGAAATTGGTCAAGGTGCACGGTGGTGGACGCTTTGGATATGGTCCGAGTCCACGGTGGCTCGAGGCCGACTGATTCATCATTGATACATCAATCATTACCTGAAAATCACATTAGTATTCAACGTGTGGCGACCATCTTCTATAATCATCCGATTCGATGTACTGCGCGCCCGTTCTCGCGCGCAGCGCCTACGCATGCGAGAGGAACTCTTGAATACGGTCGTCGTGACGGTCGGGCCAAGTGGTCAACATGTTGAGTCATGAGAACAATCTGAACAAATTGCGAGTGCGAGGTCTGATGCTCGTCGCTCTGATGCTGGGGTCGATCTTCCTTTCGTTCGTCCCTGCAGTGAGTGCGAGCCGAGTCGAGACCTACAATACCCAACGAAATCCAGTCAGCATCGCGTCGGGCGATTTGGACTGTGACGGGGATCCTGACATCGTGTCAGCCAGCGAGATGGGCATGCTCATCTCGGTGCTGTACAACGACGATGGCGACTTCTCCGACCGAGATGACATCTGGGTCGCGTCCAACACTTCCCGTCGCGCCCAGTGGGTCGACATGGCGGACGCCAACCAGGTCGGCATCGGTGACATCAACGATGATGGCGCCAACGACATCGTCTTCTTCCGGCAGAATGTCTGGGTCACCGGCAGTACAAATCCCCCCTTGGGCAACATGACCGTCATTTGGGGCGATTGCAGCGCGCGCGCCTCCGATTGGTCGCACTCGGCACCGATCTCTGTATCCCCCCGACTCTACGGCATGGAGATCGCCGACATCAATGACGACGGCAAGGACGACATCGTCGGGCTCTTCCTCGATGAGACAGTCACCAACATGGAGATCATGGTCATGCGTGGGCCGAACCCCACACAGCAGACCAGCCAGTCGACCACCAACATCCCCTTGACCCACGATTTCTACTTCGACATGGCCCTCGGCAATTGGGGTGAGACCGTTCAGGGCGGTCCTTTGACTCAAGATTGCGAGGACCTTGACATCTGGCTGGCAACCGCACCACCGTACAACGGTCCGCAAACAGGATTCAGCGCCGGCAACTGGGACAACGTCACGGTATTGGAGTACGATTGCATCCTCAACCAGTACGAGAATCCGTCCACCGGCTCACAGAATACCCACAAGTTCCCGTTCAATGAGAATGAGGACATCACTGGGTTCGACATCGCCGACACCGACAGTGACGGCATCATCGACATGGCGGCGATGGGTCAGGGCTGGGAGCAGAACGTCTCCTACATGACCCGAACCAGTGTCGGCGGCACATGGACGACCAACAATATCGCCTACATCGGGGAATACATCTCAGCTGACATCTCGATCGCCGACATCAACGGCGACGGCGACATGGACTTCCTCGTCCCGACGATGCTGACCATTTCAACGGTGAACAGCGCCGGTGCGGGTCAGCAACGCAGCCTGACGACCGCGAACCTTCGCGACATCAACACGGTGAACATCATCCTCAACGATGGCAATGGCAACTATCTCTCGCCGCAGTCATTCAACGTCGGTCGACGCCCCACGATGGTGATCGCCGACCAGTTCAGTGGTGGTCCTACAAGCGCACTTGACCTTGCAGTCGGCCAGCGCGACTACGCATTCACCTACGGCAACGGAGCCATGTGGATCGACTCCAAGGGTTGGGCAGGCTCGATGGATACCATCTCCATCGTCGTACTCGACGCAGAGGACGTCGGCATCGCCGGGGTCACCATCTCCCCGGCATCATGGGATCCTGAAACCCGGCAGCAGACCGTCGGTGCAGGCTCCCGCAACGTCAACGTGACCGTCAAGAATACCGGTCTCCAAGGCATCTCTGGCAGCGTCGATGTGGATGTTGCCGTCAAGGAAATCATCGGTGGCACGGACACCGTCGTCTATGCGAACGATTTCGACAACGCGGTCACGGGCTCCTGCGGTGGCGGTTGCACGCTCCAAGGCGTCTCCTACTCCGGTGAGGTCAGTGATACCTACTGGCACGTCGAGCAGGGCAGCAACAACTCTGGCAATGGTGAGGCCGATGAGGCCGATTCGAACCCGACCGACTTCATGTGGGTCGGTGGCGTCTTCCTCAACGAGACCGGCGAGGGTGGCGATGGCGACCTCGAGACCGGCTACATGTCCTGGTGGGACGAGGGCCTGATCCTCGAGAACGTCGACCTGTCCTCTTCAGATGCGGCTTCGATGGACCTCGACATGTACTGTATGGTCGAGTTCTCGATGATCTACTACTCCAGCACTGGCATCGCGAATCGAATCATCTACGATGATTCGTGCAGCATCGATGTATACAGCGAGGACCAAGGTTGGACCACGGTGAACTATGATGGCGGGTACGATACCGACCGCTACATCCACCTCATCAACGGATACGACCCGGAATTCACCATCTCCAACACCGCCTACTGCTGCGGCCAGTACACCTGGACGGCCTTCAAGGACACCAATGCGATCGACCTGACCCCCTGGGCGGGCGAGAGTATCGACATCCGCTTCCGCTTCCGCTCCGGTCACACCGGCAGCGTTGGCAATGACAACAAGACCCACAACACCGAACTGGATGGCTTCGCCTTCGACAACGTCTCGATCAACAAGACCGTCACCCAATTCGGCAGCAATGTGCAGAATGTCAACCAGCAGTTGACGCTGAACCAATTGATGCCCGGTGATGAGCAGGTCGTCACGCTTCAGGCGAACTTCGTCAACGGCACGACCTACATGATCGAGTCCGCGCTGACGGGCACCAACGGCTTCACCAATGGTGACAATTCCAACGACGACAGCCGCTGGCAGACCACCGTCAAGAATCTCTTCGACCCCGCGGTCGAGGAGATCACCTCGTTTGAGAAGAACCGCCTCTACCCCTCGGGCAACTACCCCATCGATGCTCTCGTGACACACGCGGGCAATACCATGGTCGATTTCGATGTACAGGCGACGGTCTATTCGGCCGAGCCGACCGTGTTGCTCGACGAGAACTTCGAGGGCGGCGCCTCCGGCTATGCCTTCGGGGATGATGGCGACAATTACGGCATCGTCATCGACGATACCGATCCGAGCGTGAACAATGCGATCGTGCCGGGCAACCGGCCGATGTTCGGCTCGAGCGCCTACTGGTTCGGTGGCCCCGACGATGGCTATGGCGATGATTGGGACGAGAGCATGACCCTGCAGATGATCGACCTCACGACCACCTCGGCGGACTTCGTCTACCTCAACTTCGACTACTTCGCAGAAACCGACTTCCTGACGGATTCGGAAGGCGACATCGTCGGCGTACAAGAATACGGCCTCATCGAGGTCGAATGGCGCCGTGGATCCAATGTCTACAACGGCACCATCTACGGCAACTGGAACGACTACAACGAGAACGGTGTGCGTCACAACCAGACCTGTGAGGACATCGATGACGATGGCAATTACGATGAGACCGAAACGATCGGTGATCACTCAGAGGACGGCTACTTCGTCTTCTTCGACTCCGAGGGCTTGGTCAAGGGCGTCACCATCGACTTGACTCACCTGTGGGTGTTCAACACCACCAACCCCGACAGCCGCATGTGGGGCGACAACTGCACCGACCTGTCCGGGTCAGAGGTCACCATCTCGTATCGCTTCCAATCGAATGGCGATGGTGTCAACGGCGACTCTGGCCTTGCTGGATTCGGCATCGACAACATCACCGTGCAGGAATATGTGTTCACCTACGTCACCGATTACACAACCGCGGTGACCGGATTGGACAGCCAAGAGGACCTAGAGGTCAACATCGGCAACCACGACTTCGGTCAAGGCATCTTCCGCATCGATGCGATGACCCACTTCGACAATACGACGATGGGCAATGCATGGTATGATCACAAGGAGATCAACCTCGCCAACAACGTCAGCCGCTTGATTTTCCAAGTGGCGAGCGTCGACGTTGCCCTGTTGCGTCCGGATGTGCTCGAATGTGTCGAAGACGCGAATTCGTGCGTCTACCCCATCGACCAGATCGAGCAGCACGCCTTCTCGGTCCCGATGATCAACGGTGTGCTCGATGGCGATTACAACATCAAGCTGAAGATCACCGACACGGCGACCGGCACGACCGTCTTCGATGAGACGAGCGACGAGGGCGTCATCTCTCTGGTATCCCACGAGCGCGGGAGCGCCTCGTGGGCCTCGGTTGTCCCCGGCTCAGGCTGGGTCGATGGCCACACCTACAACATGACGTTCTACGCTGTGCAGACCGATGGCGCGGAGAGTGGCAATTCGCGCTACTTCACCATCACCATGGCCGATTCGGTCGATGTTGCAATCCTCTCGAACCCGACCGATCAAGGCCGACTCGAGCGCGTCAAGGAAGACCTGTCAGCGATGGGCATGACCTACACGCAGTACCGCGTCGATGACTGGGACCGCTACGTCACACCGATCTGGATGAACCACTACGACAAGATTCTCCTGCCATGGCAGACGGAGAGCAATGTGATCAATGGATTCTACTACGACCAGTTGAGCACAACCCGCGCAAGCGATGGCAACTCCGCCCTCTCGGTCATCACGGACCGCATGAAGGCCGGCGCGACCCTCGAGATGCATCTCGGACCCTACCGCAGCGCCTACCAAGGCGACAAACTGCCCGATGGAATGGATGTGCTGAATCGCAACGTCGCAGGCAACATGGTGACACACACGGACACGCTGGTGACCGACTGGCACCACCCGCTGATGCAAGACGTGAGCCCCGTGGCCTTCATCTCGTTCAACGGTGGCAACCACGTCGCGCAGGCGACCTTGGATACCAGTCAGGTGCAGACCACACAGATTCCGGCCACCTGTGGTGGCCGCATCTCGGCACCGCTCGGCAGCTTCCACAGCATCATATCCGATTCGAATGACCCGACCCAGTCGCTCCTCGCGACCTGCGTGCGCGGTCAGGGTGGTATGATCATCACGACGATGGACGTCGAGAACCCCAGCGTCTCGGATGCCTTTGGCACGGTTGGCAAGCCCATGCTCTCCAACCTGCTCGGCCACCAGGTGACCCCCTACCCGACCGGCTTCGGTCCTGCGGGCAGTGGATTTGACCTCACCATCAATGGCGATGTGATGAACTGGGATACGCTGCAGCAGTCCTATGGCACGCTCTACATGAAGAGTGACGCGGACCTCGACTTCGGATTCACCTCGGCCGTCGAGGGCCTCGATGCGGACTGGGAACTGCGCCCCGGCGCGGGTTCCTCTGCAACCAATTGGGACGGCAACCCCCTCTCCGACGGAGAGAGCGATCACCGCGAGGAGGATTCCCACACGGCTTCCTTCTGTGTGCTCGATGCCCAGAGCAGCACCGGCTGCCGCCAGCTCTCTCGCTGGGTCGTGACCCTCTTCCTCCACGATGACGAGGGCCACACGCGCACGGCGAAGATCGACCTTGAGACCAACGATGCGTTGGCCGACGAATTCAACCCGATTCCCGAAGCGACGATCATCGACCGCCTCGAGTACCGCGGACAGATCGGAAACCACGGCACACACGCCTCTTCGGGCACCGACTGGGATGTGTATCTCGTGACGCTCGGTCCGACCGGCGATTTGACGATTCACTTCGATGCATCGAACTCCTCGGATGGCGACGCCACCGATGGCACGAACGGCATCAAGAAGTACGTCTGGAAGGTCTTCTTCGACAACCCGTGGGACCAACCGGGAGGCAACTTGAACGGCGCGACATACGAGGTTCTCTCGAGTGTCAGCCACTCCTGGACCTACCGCTTCCAGAACGTGACCGTGGACCCCAGTGGTCAGGTCGAGAACAAGATCCGTGTCGAGCTCACCGTCATCGACCAGGCCGACAAGCCCAGCCTGAATGACGACAAGTTCCGCATGTACTTCGTCGTCGTCGGCGAGGGATACGGAGACGAGGCACCCGATGTCGAGTTCACCAATCCCGCCGATGGAAGCAGCCAGACCGGTGACAGCATCTTCGTCAACGGCAGCGTGCTGTCCGGCTCGGAGAATGGCGATGTCATGATCGAGATCGCACTCGACGAAGCGACCCTCGACCTGCTCCCCAGCCAGAAGTTCCCCAAGAAGACCGAAGGTGCGTACAACAGCATCTCCGGCCTCGGCGATGGTGACTCGTTCAGCATCGACTTGGACATCTCGGAACTCTACACGGAGAGCGGCTCCTCACAGACGATCTACATCAAGATCACAGAGGGCGATGGCGACCGTTACACGATCTACAAGTCCATCGACATCAACCTCGTGCCCCGCACGGCCAACAATGGCGATGTCGACTGTGATGCAGAGCCCGAGCACGATGACTGCAAGGCAGGCCAAACCGGCAAGGGTGGCGAGAGCAGCAACAACATGATGTTCATTGGCATCGGTGTCGGCGCAATCGTTCTTCTGATCGTCGTGATTCTCACGATGATGCTCGTCCGCGGCCGAGGAGGCGATTCTTCCTCCACGGCGACTGGTGACGATGGATTCGGCGCTGTCGCTGAGATGGACCCGGTCGAGGCCTACGTCCAGCAGCTGGTCGCTCAGGGTTACCCCGAAGAGACCGCCAGGGCCTATGCTCAACAGTACTATGCTCAATCCGCTCAACAGGAGCAACCAGCCGACGGCGGATACGCATAGTCCTCTGCGAGGCATTGATGAACCAGAGTCTGCGCCCGTGAGGCATGGACGACGGACCAGCATACAGAGTCGCAGACATCTCCCTGGCCGATGAGGGCGCGATGCGCGTCGATTGGGCCCGCGCACGCATGCCCGTGCTCGCACGGTTGCGCGCCGAGGCCGAGAAGACACAACCGCTCGCCGGCATGGTCGTCGCGGGCTGTCTGCACGTCACCAAGGAGACCGCAGTTCTCATCGAGACGATCGAGGCTGCGGGCGCCAAGGTGTCCTGGTCCGGTTGCAATCCCCTGTCCACCCAAGACAACGTCGCCGCATGGCTGGCCCGGGAGGGCTATGCCATCTATGCCTGGCACGGTCAGTCTGTGGAGGACTTCTACTGGTGCATCGACCGCACCATCGAAGCGAAGCCCACCCTGACCCTCGACGATGGTGCAGACCTCATCGTCCGCGTGCACGGTGACATGTCCGATTACGCAGAGGGCGTCATCGGCGGCACCGAGGAGACGACCACCGGCGTTCACCGCCTGCGCGCCATGGGCGCCGCAGGCGACCTGAAGTATCCGGTCATGGCGGTCAACGATGCCATCACCAAGTGGGATTTCGACAATGTCTACGGCACCGGCCAATCCACACTCGACGGCATCATCCGTGCCACCTCTGTCCTCGTCGCTGGCAAGACCTTCGTCATCGCTGGCTATGG
>CAVOCV010000069.1:0-8163 GCA_963694325.1 Candidatus Thalassarchaeaceae archaeon
ACCTTCGAGCCGGTCGATGACAGCACCCAAACCAATGCGGATGGAAGCATCACCCACAATGGCAACGACGCCGAAGATACAGGACAAGGCAATGATCAGACCCTGTGGCAAGTCAACTGGACGGCACCTGCCGAAGGCGGCGTCAAATTCATTCTTCACACCAATTCTGTCAATGGAGATGGCAAGTCGAGTGGAGACCTGTTCGGCAAACTCGAGGTCAAGGTCGGTGAGGTCCCCGCCGAGAAAACGCGTGGACTGGTCGTCCTGATGAGCGCGGTTCTACTGATGGTCGTCATCACGTTGGCCTGCCTCACTTGGATCTTTTACCGCCGCAACCCCGATGCATTCGCGTGGGACAACTTCTGGCCATGGTTCAGTGAGTTCATCACCAGCACGGATCACAAGAAGGTCGGTACTCTGTACTTCGTCAACGGCTTGTTCTTCCTCGGTGTCGGCGGCATGTTCGCCCTCATCTTCCGCATTCAATTGGCCCAACCTGGCAACACATTCCTGACCACGGATGAGTACAACCAATTCTTCACCATGCACGGCACGACGATGATCTTCCTCGCCGCCATGCCGATGATCGCTGGATTGGCGAACTGGATCGTGCCGATGCAGATTGGTGCGCCTGACCTCGCTCTGCCACGCCTCAACGCGCTCGCCTTCTGGCTCAACCCCGCCGGTGCCCTACTCATCTTCAGCGGCATCTTCTCCGGAGAGGCTGCGGACACGGGGTGGACCGGTTATGCACCCTATGTGGTGTCCCATACGGCTCACGCAGGTGCCACCATGTGGGTGGCGGGACAAATTTTACTGGTCGCATCCTCAACCATCGCTGGCGTCAATTTCATGACGACCTTCGCGACGATGCGCGCACCGGGCATCGGCTGGATGCAGATGCCCCTGTTCAGTTGGTCGATTTTCATCTCGGTTCTGATGCTCTTCATCTCGATTCCCGCCTTTGGCATCGGCTTGATTCAAGTCTTACTCGATCGGACGGTTGGGACCGTATTTTACGAGGTCGCAGCGGGTGGTGATCCACTGCTGTGGAGTCACCTGTTCTGGTATTTCGGACACCCTGAGGTCTACGTCGTGGTGATCCCGGCCTTCGGCATCATCTCCGACGTCCTGTCGACCAGTGCACGTCGAACCATCTTCGGCTACAAGTCGATGGTCTTCGCTCTGGCCGGCATCGGCATCCTCGGCTTCATCGTCTACGGCCACCACATGTTCACCAGCGGCATGGACCCGGTCCTCCGATTCGTCACCATGCTGACGACGATGCTCGTCGCTGTACCGACCGGCATCAAGGTGTTCAATTGGCTGCAGACCATGCATGGTGGAAGCCTCGTCTACCGCACCCATACGTTGTGGGCACTCGGCTTCCTCGTCACCTTCACCTTGGGCGGCATCTCTGGGATGTATTTCCCCGCGGTGGCGATGGACCTGCACCTGCACGAGACCTACTTCGTCGTCGCCCACTTCCACTACGTATTCGTCGGCGGCATCGTCTTCGGCATCTATTCGGGCATTTACTACTGGTTCCCCAAGGCGACCGGTCGCATGCTCAACGAGCGGCTCGGCATCCTCCACTTCATCACCGGATTCATCACCTACAACATGATTTTCTGGCCGATGCACCGTCTTGGAATTCAGGGCATGCCCCGCCGTCAGCACACCTACTTCCTGACCACAGATTCCTACTTTGCACTGCCACCCGAGGCCGCGGACTGGAACATGATGATCACGGTGTCCGCCTTCCTGTTCTTCTTCAGCAATCTGATCCTCGTCTACAACATGATCAGTAGCGGACTGCGCGGGGCCAAGGCACCGGCTGACCCGTGGGGCGGATGGTCGCTTGAATGGACGCTCTCCAGCCCACCGCCCACCCCCACCTACGACCCGGATAACCTCCCGGTCCTCGACATGAGTCTGCACGAGCATCACGGAGATCCCGATGGGGAGCCTGATCTCGGTCTGGTCGGTCGCATCCTCGAATGGATGATGATCCCCGAAGAAGAGGAGGTGAGTCAGTGAGTTACGGCAAGCAAGATGACCATCATGACGAGCACCACGGCTGGCATACGCCGCACAATTCGTGGGCTCCGATTCTGCTCGCCTTCGGCTCCTCGTTCTTCTTGCTCGGCTTCGCCAAGGTCTTCACCCAAACCTGGGAGAACGATGCCTGGTCCTATGCCATTCACACCGGCGAGATCTGGGTCATGATCTCTGGACTCGCCGTGTTCTTCGCCGGTATCATGATCTTCTGGCAACAGGATTGGGAACACGATGGCTCCTATGAACTGAAATCGCTCGGCGCTCCATTCCAAGGCATCGATGTCCGCAAGATCGCCTTGTGGATGTTCCTGATGTCGGAGATGATGGTGTTCAGCACCCTGTTCACCACCTACATGCGCTACCGCACGGGCCTGCCCAACTGCACTGCGATGGCCGAAGCGGGGACGTTGGTCGACGGCTCGGTATGCTGGCTGCCCGCCTCCTACTTCATCGCCGAAGGCGGATGGCACCAGGAGACCGCACACGCCGCGCTCGGATTCATGCCCGACACGCTGATCCCCGGCGCGATCAACACCTTCGCGCTGATCATCTCCTCCTACACCATCGTGCTCGCACTGAAGACCGCGAAGGACACGAGGATCAGCGAGGCGGAGCGCAGCCGCAAGGTCGGCATCTACCTCCTCACCACCCTGATGCTTGCAACCCTCTTCCTGATCTTCAAGATGGTCGAGTGGTTCGTCGGATTCGAACTCGGTTCGGAGGAGCACCCGATCTTCTACTCCCCGAGTCTATTGGCGGATGGATTCACCATCCATGCGAGTGAATACGACTACACGATCTGCCACGTGTGGGAGAATCACGAGTGCGTCGACAAGGAGGTCTACCAGGTTGACATTCGGATGGCAGCTTCGACATTCTATGTGACCACGGGCACACACGGTGTGCACGTCTTCGGTGGCATGGTGGCACTGGTCTACATGGTGACCAAGGCCTTCATGGGCGGCTACACGCCGGCCAATGCTGTGAGCATCGAATACTTCGGCCTATACTGGCATTTCGTGGATTTGGTCTGGGTGCTCGTCTTCCCAGCGTTCTACTTGATTTGATGGAGGGGGAATGAGAGATGAGCGAAGAAGAACACGACCACCACCACACGATCTTGGGATTCGATGCGTACAACTTCAATTTCGCCGTGCTGATGATCTTCACGGCGATCGAGGTCGTCGCAGTGGCTCTGACCTTCTCGATGAAGGGCACGGTCAGCATGTCGACCGTCATCTGGATTCTCGTCGTCGTCGGTGTGGTCAAGGGCTTCGGCATCTCGGCGGTATTCATGCACCTGCGCGGTGATCCCGACAGTCGTGTACTGACGGCAACGGCGCTATTTCCGGTGTTTTTCATCGTCGTCATGATTCTGTTCATCGGCATGACCCACCCCGAATCTGCCGACAGCTTGCCGGCGTGGTGTCGGCCTGGGTTCTACGACTGAGACAGCGTGAACCCTATTGCGGAGCGGATGCTCCGCGCAACCTGCGGGCGTCGCATAGCCTGGTATTGCGCCGGATTTGAAATCCGGTGGTTTTTGCCGCGGGAGTTCGAATCTCTCCGCCCGCGCCACTCAGCATCACCCATTGCGAATGGCAGTGAAATGTAGTATTGAATAAGTCCGAGTCAAAATGAAATACCATTGGGTCTGGCCTCTTGATATGCGCGTGAGATGCATTCTTCTTTGCCTCGTCCTCCTCTCGACTTCCTTGGCGGGTTGCCTGAGCGATGATGATGATCACGGTGAAGATTCTCATCCATTCAATGGCATGACCTATGATCATGCAAGTGCCGCGCCCGGATTCACACTGACCGACCAGCACGGAGATGCGATCAGTCTCTCCGATTTTGAAGGCAAGGTCGTCGTCGTCGCATTCACCTACACCCATTGTCCCGACGTTTGTCTGGCGATCGAAGCCAATTTGAATTTCATCGACGGCGAGATGTCGGACGAATCGAATCTGGTTCTCCTCTCCATCTCCATCGACCCTGCCCGAGACACGCCCTCGCATCTACTCGAATGGACCACAGCGCGAGGGTACGACTGGACGCATCTAACCAGCCTGAACCACAGTGAACTCACCGAGGTGTGGGATGCCTACCACCTCTTGGTCGATTCGGACCACATCAACTCAGATCATTCTGAGCACAATGAAGAATCCAACATGTCCCATCAGGTTGCAATCCTCTACCCGGACAATTCCTCAGCGCTGCTCGATGGACATCACGACATGCTACCAGATGAGAATGCCACCGGATGGAATTTGACTGAGAGCACGATGGCGATGCACAATTACTCACTGAATTATTCCGTCCATGAGACCCATGGCCATTCCGTCACCGGCATCAATGGGGTGGAGTCACCAAGCGATTGGTCGTGGTGGTGGTCACTCTACCTTTGGAACGAAACCAACGCCTCATGGGAATTCAGCGAGGACAAGGGCATCGATGAGGTGATGATGATGCATGATACCAACCACATCGCATGGGCCGCGTCCAATGCGAACATCTCGCACCTTCCAATGCCCGAAGGCGCCATGGATGGAGATCATGATTCTCATGGTGACGATGGGATGGAAGATGAAGGAGAGGGTGAACATGAGGATGAGATGTATCTCGTCGGCCACAACACCGTGACGTTCATCATCGACAAAGATGGCAACAAGCGTGTCGTCTACACCGGATCTGATTGGTCGACCTCTGATTTCATGGCGGACCTCGATTACCTCTTGACGGAATAAGCCACGCGCACCCTGTGGGTGCGAACAGTCTTCAACGAGGCCGTCCTTCAGCAGATTGTGCGCCACCTTGCCACCCTTCTCGCCCTGCTCTTCCTGATGCCGGCGCTCGCCGGTTGTCTCGGCGCCTCTCCCGTCGGCTGGGGGACCGGTGATGGAGAGTATAGCGTCGACTTGGATGAGAGCGCACTGACGGCGAGCATCACCAACAAACTGGCCGACAACAAGGGCAGTCAATTGGATGACCTCGGTGTGGACCTCATCGGCTGTGAGGGCGAGACCTTCATCCTATCCGGATGGCTTGCACAGACCCGCTCCTTCGAGAAACCGACGGGCAATTACAAGGCCGTGACCTCGTGGATGATTCAGCAGATGTCCTACGAGGAGGCAAAGGATACCGTGCCCGGCACCGTCCATGTGACCATTGTCAGCGCCAAGTCGGACTGGGGCACACCCACCTCCGCCTATGCCCTGCCGCCCGGAAAGGCGGATCGCAAGGCCTTCCCACATGATGACTGGGCCTTGATCGGCATCATCCCTGGCAATGAGAATGTGCTCGAGGCAGCGATGATGATGGACACGAATCAAGCCGTGCTCATTCACGGATATTTCGTCGGTGGAACCCAAGGTGGCACCGACACAGGCCCCCTGCCGCTGATTGGTGACGCGTGTGATCTCAATCTCAACAATGAGGGATGGGATGGTCATTTTGTTGTCACCTCCCTGACCTATGGGACAAATGATCGCGTCGTCGATGCGGACACGGCCTATATTGCCGGGGACATTCCGGTGGTCGGTCGTGGCATCTACACCGTCATTCTCATGCTCTCCATCGTCGGGGCCGGCGCGATGTTCATCTTTTCACGAAACGCGCTGGTGATGTCTGCGGATGAGGGCGCTCAATCGATGCTCTCTGAACAACAGATGCGCGCCGGCAAAGCCGCGGCCCACGAAGCGGCGCGCCACGAAGCCCGCATCGAAGCCCAATCCAGTGCCCGCGAAGCGGAAGCGAGCGGCAAGCGCCGACCGAAAGGGAGTGAGGCCAGTCCTCGCTTCGACATCGGGGCCGCCCTTTCTCAAGGCGAACCGGGGCAGAGTGAGTCGCGTTACGTGGCGGGCACCGGTGCGACGGCCACTGAGGATTCAGAGCGCATGGATAGCATGATCCACGAGATGCAAGAAGATCTTGCCATCGAACAGGAATTGCAGGCCAAAGGACTGCGAGGCATCGTCAGCGATCTATCGAGCGGGGCGGGTCCGAAGGGCCGCGTCTCGGCCCCACCAAGCCAAGGGGCATCCGAACCCGCTGAAGAGCCGGCGGCCCCCTCCAAGAAGCGCGTCACTCGAAAGACCCGCAAGACGCAGAAAATCATCGATGAGGAAGAGGCGGAAGAGGAGGAGGCAGAACCCACCCCCCGCGGCTCCGCCCACATCGAGGGGCCTGACCTCGCCGACGACGAAGAGTTCAGCGATTTCAATTTCTGATCATCCATTCGGGATGCTCGCAGCACCGCGAACCGTCAATTGGTCGGGGAAGAATTCGATGATGGCGGGTGTCATCAGACAGGGTTCACCATCCACTTGAACCCACATAGGGGGGTCGTGTGGTACACTGTGCGGTTGGTCATCGCCGTCGATATTGCGAATCTCAAGGCGCTTGCTCGGGCGCTTGGTGATACCCCATTTGCCGACGTGGGTGCCTTTCTTGAGCGGGCCCATGATGCGGAGCATTTGAGATTTGGACATGCCAGTCGCGAGGATCAGATCGAAGGAATCTCGGGTCACACACATGCCGGGAGCGACACGGTAGCCGCCGCCGAATGTTTGGGTCATGATGGTCGTGAACAATCCGCTCATGTCTGTGCGTCCGAGAACCTCGTCATCGATTTTGAGCCAGGCGTCCTGCTTCTTCCATCCAAAGATACTCTTGATGCCCAGATAGGTGTATTTGGCCGAGCCACGGATGCGCTTGCCTTGGCCCAATGTCTTGCGGCGGCTGACATCACTGGTCGTGCCGCCGTCGGACTCCAAAAAGGCCCACCGACGGACCAATCCAGCCTCGGCTGCATCGCCGTCCCACTCGGTGGTCTGGGGGGAAGGGTAGTGAGGAAGACCAGGCGCGGGCGCGCCATCGATTCGCATCGCGCCGACCCGACGATCGACACCGCTTTTGAGCAGTGGAACGGCACCGGCCGGGTCGAGCAGTGGAATGCCGTGCGCTCGAGAGTAATCATTGCCGCTGCCCATCGGGATGACGCCCATCGTCATGTTTGAGCCTCTCAGACCGCTCGCGACCTCGTTCATCGTGCCGTCGCCGCCGACGGCGACGACCAGGTCGAGATCCTCGCGGTTGCGCAAGCCGTAGGCGATGGCTGCCGCATCACCCGTGGCATTCGTCCAATGGGCCTCGAAGTCCAGTCCTTCCGCGGTCAGCAGGGCTTCAATCTCCGGCCAGCGCTTCTTGACCGTCCAATCCCTGCCCGCCGGATTCACCACACAAGCGATTCGGACCATGCGCAGGGGAGAAGGGTTGGATATCATGAGGCTTCGCACGGCCGGCGGAGCATCCATGAGGGGGTTGGGGGTCGCAAGGAACGGTGAGCGAAGTGGAGTGGACGCCATTCGATGTGTCCTGCATGGAGCGGGCCCTCGACCTGGCCGAACGCGGCCGTGGACAGGTCTCTCCCAATCCTGTCGTCGGTTGTGTGCTCGTCTCACAGGGGCGCATCATTGCCGAGGGTTGGCACGACCACCTCGGTGACCTGCACGCCGAACAGGCGGCCATCGCCGATGCTGAATCCAAAGGGGTCGCCACCGAGGGCTGTACCGCCTATGTCACCCTCGAGCCCTGCAATCACTTCGGCCGCACGCCGCCATGCACTCAAGCACTCTTGTGGGCCGGGGTCGGCGAGGTCATCTGCGCCACACGAGACCCCAATCCCACGGTTCGTGGAGAGGGGATTCAAGTGCTGCTCGACGCGGGCATTCCCGTCCGCGAAGGATTGTTGGAAGCCGAGGCGCGCAACCAGATGCAGGCCTTCATGCACTGGTGTCGAACCAAGCGCCCGCTCGTGACCCTCAAAGCGGCCTTCGACGCGGACGGCGTCGTCGATGGAGAACACCCTGGTCGCTTCACCTCCGAGGCATCACTGGATGCGGCACACAGACTTCGTCGACATTGCGATGCGATTCTGGTCGGGGTCAACACGATCATTCTAGACGACCCCACATTGACGATCCGACGTGTGGGGCTCGGACAGAGTCCTCAGCCGTTGCGAATCGTGCTCGACCGCACCCTTCGCATTCCGCGCGATGCCAAGGTGCTGACCGATGGAGGCGAGACACTACTGGTCCACAT
>CAVOCV010000070.1:0-8053 GCA_963694325.1 Candidatus Thalassarchaeaceae archaeon
GTCAGCCTCAAGACCCCTCTGCTGCGGGGGGACCACAGCCCATAGGGCTGGATGTGGTTTCATGCTGCAACTTGAAGGAAAGACTGCACTGGTATTTGGCGTGGCCAGCGAAGACTCGATCGCATGGGCCATTTGTCAACGATTGGCGGAGGCGGGATGCACCCTCATTCTCGGATATCAGAAGCGATTCATGAGCCGAATTTTCCAACTGAAGGACAAACTCGATGCCATCGAGGCCTTCTATCCCATCGACGTCGCAGCGGAAGAGACGACCGCTGAATTTTTCCATGAATGGCAGAAGGTTGCGCCCGGCGCAAAGGCGGACATCGTCATCCACGCCATTGGATTCGCACCGCGCGAATGCTTCGACCGCCACATGCTCTTCGTCGAGGAGGACCCGATCAACCTCGCGATGACCATCTCAGCCCATTCCCTGCAGCGGGTCATGCGGCATGCACTCCCTCATCTTGCGCCGAATTCGAGCACCATCACCCTGACCTATGCCGCGAGCACTCGATATGTGCCGAATTATGGCATCATGAGCATCGCCAAGGCGGCGCTCGAAGCCTGGGTTCGAGAATTGGCGATGCGTGTCGGCGAGGAGGGCCACCGCGTCAACGCCATCTCCAGTGGACCGATTCGCACCCTCGCCGCTTCGGGTATCCCGGGCTTTGACGACATTCTCGATCACGTGGCGCGCAATGCACCGCTGCGCCGCAATGTGCACCAGGACGATGTTGCGGGCTGTGCTGCTTGGTTGGCCAGCCCCCTCGGTGGTGGTGTCACAGGACAGATCATCCATGTGGACTGTGGTTACTCCAGCATCATGGTTCCAGACAGCATCAGTGACTGAGGTGAATCGATTGACAACCCTTGACGAGAATCCTCAGGATCCGTTCGAACCGATCGCTGTGATCGGTATCGCGGCCCTGTTGCCCGACGCGGACGATGCCGCGACCTTCTGGCAAAACGTGCTGTCCGCCAAGGTCTCGCTGAAGGATGTGCCCAGCGATCGCTGGCACGCCGCGGATTTCCATGTCGAGGGCGGTCCGAAGAACGTCGATGAGAACAAGACCTACTCGAAGATTGGTGGATGGGTCGAGGGCTTCGAGTTCGATTGGCGCCGCTACCGCGTTCCCCCCGGGTCCCTGCCGCAGATTGATCCGACCCAGTTGTGGGCTGTCTCGGTCAGTGCGGCTGCGCTCGAAGATGCCGGATATCTGGGTGAGGGGGCGAAGGAACTCCCCCATGCCCGCACCGGCGTCATCTTCGCCAATGCCTTGGGAGGCGAAAACCGAAATCTCTCCAATCATCGGGTTTGGGCCGACCATTTCGCTCGCCACGCCATCGAGGCCGGCGGCATGCCGGCGGCGGGCAAGGATGCGTTCAAGGATGCCATCCTCGACGGTCTGCCCAAGGTCGATGAGGACACAATGCCCGGCGAATTGGCCAATGTCGTCAGTGGGCGGGTGGCCAACTTGCTCGACCTCCAAGGTCCGAATTATTCGACCGATGCGGCTTGTGCATCCACCTTCGCTGCCGTGCTCGATGCCTGCAGACTTCTGCATGCCCGCCAGGTCGATCTGATGATCGCGGGAGCGAGCGACCGCACCATGGACCCGGCGACCTTCGCCAAATTCAGTGCCATCGGAGCGCTCTCGGCCAGCCATTCCACCCCGTTCGATGCCCGAGCCAACGGCTTTGTCATGGGCGAGGGCAGTGGGGCATTGGCACTCAAGCGCCTCTCGGATGCAATTCGCGATGGGGATGCTATCCAAGCCGTCATCCGTGGCGTCGGTGCGAGCAGCGACGGACGCGGCAAGGGCATCACGGCACCGAGCACCCGCGGTCAAATCCAAGCGGTCGGTCGGGCCTATCAGCAGGCGGGCTACAGCCCTTCCACCGTCCAACTCATCGAAGCCCATGGCACCTCGACCGTGGTCGGTGATGCCACCGAACTCGCAAGCCTCGCCACCGCTTTCGCCGGCACACCCAGCGGCCGAACCGTGGCCGTCGGTTCCATCAAGAGTCAGATCGGCCACCTGAAGGCTGCCGCGGGCATCGCCGGCCTGCTCAAGGCGATCTACGCCGTCAATGAGGCCATCATCCCACCGAGCGCAGGATTCGAAACCCCGAACGCGACGGTGGACTGGGATACCAATCCATTCTATGTCCCGACGAGCTCAACCCCGTGGGAAACAGGAGGCCAACATCCGCGGCGTGCAGGCGTCTCATCCTTCGGATTTGGTGGCACGAACTTCCACTGTGCCCTGGAATCCTATGATGCGGTCTATCACCGCTCGATCGCAGAAGAATTCGATACAAGGCGCGCCGCATGGCTCAATCCAGGCGCGGCGGAGACCGAGTCGGCCGCATCCTATACCCACAATGAATTGAAGGCCATCGAAGGCGGCGTGCTGCTGGTCAATGCACCCGACCTTGAGAGCCTCAAATCCACACTCAAACAACAGAGAGCATCCCTGTGCAGTGGCCCGAATTTCGACACGGACCCGCAGGCCAAGCGTCTCTCGGTCGCACTCCCCGAAGCCAGCCAATCCTACCGAGCTGAGGGCGTGCGCTGCGCCATCGTCGCCAGTGACTGGGCCCAATTGGAGAAGCGCTTCGACCTGCTGGAGGCATCCATCGACGACCGCTCAAAGTGGGATTTCCTCAGCAAGCAGATGGTCATGATCTCCGATGGGCCGACCCTGCCCGCCGAGGCAAAGGTCGCCCAACTCTATCCCGGCCAAGGCAGCCAATATGTCGGCATGACACTCGACCTGTCCAAGCGATACGGCTGTATCCAGGACACCTGGGAAGAAGCGGACAGAACGATGGTGAATGTGCTCGATGGCGAGACCCTCTCCGGATTCGTCCTGCGCGAAAATCTCACTGCTGAAGAGAGGAAGGAAGCCGAATTCAAGCTGATGCAGACCGAGTATACCCAGCCGGCAATGCTGACGGCAGACCTCGGATTATACCGACTGCTGAAGGCGCACGGTCTCGAGCCCGACATGGTTGCGGGCCATTCTCTGGGAGAATATGCAGCCCTGATGGTCGCGGGGATTCTCGACTTCGATGGCGCGTTGCGCGCCGTCGCAGCGCGCGGCACCGAGATGGGCAGCGTCGACGTGCCCGATTGCGGCATCATGGCCAGTGTCACGGCACCCTTCGAGCAAATTCAAGCGGTGCTCGACGCGGAGGCAGGCTACGTCATCGCCGCCAACAAGAACAGTCCAAAGATGACGGTCATCGCCGGTGAGACCGAGCCGATGAAGCGGGTCATGGCGGCCTTCGACTCCAAGGGCATGCCCTGCATTCAACTGCAGACCAGCCACGCATTCCACAGCCGCATCGTCGCCCCGGCCAACGAACCGCTCCGCCGCTTCCTCGAGGGCCTTGAAATCCGTTTGCCGATGATCCCGATCACCGCGAATCTCGACGGGGGCTGGTATCCGAACAGCGTGCCTCCTGGCGGCGAGGTGACGGAAGCCGTACTCGCAAAACTCGCCCCGCAGATGGCCAATGCCGTCGAGTGGACCGCACAGATGGAAACGATGTACGCCAGCGGTGCGCGCCTCTTCGTCGAAGTCGGGCCCAAGCGCGCCCTCGCCCTGTTCGCAGAACAGATTCTCGAGGGCAGGCCAATGGTCGTCGCCAACACGAATCACCCGAAGGCCGGTGGCATCGCCTCTTTCCACGCCGCACTCGCCATCCATGCCCTTGCCGGTCGCATTCCCAGAATGCCCTCCGCCTCGGATGGCGTACTCACGCCAGCCTTCGTCGCCGGTGTTGCCGTTGAACCGACACCAATCGTTCAGGCCGTTGAGGTTGCCTCACAGGCAGAACCGATGGATGAGGAAGCCGAACTCAAGGCCAAGGAGGATGCCATCGCCGAGATTGTCGCCGAGATCAGCGGCTTCCCCCTGCGCATGATTCACGGCCAGACCAATCTCTCGACGATCGGCATGGATGCGGACAATATTTCACGGGTTCACAGTGCCATTCAATCCAAATATCGAGTCTCAGGAAATACCGATGCCACCACCCTCCCCGGGCTCGTCGAGTGGATGAATGAGGTGCCCCATGTCGCAAGATCTGCACCTTTGGTGCAGCAGACCGTCACGACCACAGCCACACCCGCGAAGGTCGAACCGATTGTCGTCAGCGGCATCAGTCTCGGCTTGCCCGGCATGGACGAGGTCTTCGCCCCCGACGCGTTTGACCGCATCATCGCCGGTGAGAATTTCATCTCCACGCTCCCAGATGCCACCAAGCAGCAACTGCTGGACCGCAACCTCGTCCGCATCATCAAGCACGCGGATGGCAGCGCCGAATTCGTCCCCTGTGCAGACGTCTCCCTGATCCCTCAACTCGCCGGTGTCAAGGGGTATTTCGACCTCAGTGCACAGTATGGCATCGACAGCAAGATCGCCGACGCGATGGACATCACGACGCAATTGGCCCTCGCCGCGGGCCTCGAAGCGCTCAAGGATGCAGGCCTACCACTCATCGGCGTCGAGCAGGTGAACAAGGCGGGCAAGCGGCTCATCAGCCAGTGGAATCTGCCGGCCAGCGAGACGATGCGCACCGGCGTGGTCTTCGCATCCTGCTTTCCCGGCATGGACCAAGCCTTCCGACACGCCCAGAACAATGGCGCGGATGAGGACGGAAAATTCGACCGTCGCTTCCTGCTGCAGATCCTGACGATGGGCCATTCACAATTCGCCCAGTCGGTCGGTGCCCGTGGCCCGAACATCTCGGTCAACAATGCCTGTGCTTCCACCCCTGCTGCCTTTGCGGTGGCCGAGGATTGGTTGGCTCAGAACCGCTGTGACCGGGTCCTCATCGTCAGCGCGGACGATGCGACCAGTGACGAGCTGCTCTCATGGATCGGTGCGGGATTCACCGCGGCCGGAGCCCATGGGATGGGCGATGTGGTCGAGGAGGTCGCCCTGCCCTTCGATGCGCGTCGGGCCGGCATGCTGCTCGGCATGGGCGCGGCGGCATTCGTGCTCGAACGGGCCTCGATGTCGGCCGAACGAGGTGTCACCCCATATGTCGAACTGCTCGGTGCCCACATCGGCAATTCCGCCTTCCATCCAACGCGCTTGGACACCGACCATGTCTCAAACTCGCTCGATGCCTTCGTTTCCCAGATGGAGAGGCGACACGGCTTCGACCGACACGCGATTGCGGCTCGCACCTCATTCATGTCCCACGAGCCGGCCACCCCGCCCCGCGGCGGCTCTGCCGCCACCGAGATTCAGGCGCTTCGCCGCACCTTCGGGGCCAGCGCGAACCAGATCATCATCACGAATACCAAGGGATTCACCGGTCATCCGATGGGGGTCGGCATCGAAGATGCCGTCGCCGTGCGGGGATTGACACAGGGCGCGTTCCCGCCGATCGCGAATTTCCGAGACCCCGACCCCGAACTTGGCGACCTCCGCCTCTCGAAAGGTGGACCAGTCGAGGTCGAATACGTGCTGCGACACGCCGCTGGATTCGGCAGCCAGATGGCGCTCACACTCCTCAAACGAATCGCGACCGATCTCGACCGCATCGACCGGGCCCGGGTCGCGGACTGGACCTCAAAGGCCGCCGGCGGACAGGCCGACCTGCGCATTCTCGACCGCAAACTCGTCGCCTATATCGACGCCGATGACAAGATCATCGGCGGTGTCCAGGGCGAGGCATGGGCAGCCTCAACGGCGGTCAAAGCGACCACACCCAAGCCCACCCCCAAACCGACACCCCCACCCGTCGTCGAAGCAGCACCCGTCACGGTGGTATCCTCCGCGTCCAGCGATGTTGCAACAAAGGTCATCTCGGTCGTCGTCGAACACACGGGCTACCCAGCCGACTTCGTTGAATTGGATCAGGACCTCGAGGGTGAACTCGGCATTGACACGGTCAAACAGGCCGAGATCATGGCGGAATTGAGAGATTTCTACGGCCTCCCCGTCGACGAATCCTTCGTTCTCTCCGAGCACCCCACGCTCAATCACATGATTGTCTATCTCGGTCAGGGAGAGACTGCAGCACCACCGGCTGTTGAAGCCGTGGTGGAAACCATCGCACCACCCCCCGTTGAGATCGTCGAGAAGTTCAACACGAATCTGGATGTTGAAGCCAAGGTGATTTCGGTGGTTGTCGAACACACCGGCTATCCTGAAGATTTCATCGAACTGGATCAGGACCTCGAGGGTGAACTCGGCATTGATACGGTCAAACAGGCCGAAATCATGGCGGAGTTGAGAGATTTCTACAGCCTCCCCGTCGACGAATCTTTCGTTCTCTCCGAGCACCCCACGCTCAACCACATGGTCGCCTACCTCGATTGGGATGACGCGCCTGCAGTCGCCGTTTCTCAGCCGGTGGAAATCGCTGAGGAGCCTGTCGAGGAGCCTGTTGAGGAGCCTGTTGAGGAGCCTGTCGAGGAGCCTGTCGAGGAGCCTGTCGAGGAGATGCCTGTCGAGAGTGTGGGCGTTCGTCGCTGGCAGGTCGAGGTAGAGGAAGCTCCCCCCGAGCCTGCGACCCCGTTGGACATCACGGGCAAGGTCATCGCCGTGACCGATGATCCCTGGGGCGTTGCCGATACGCTGTGTCACATTCTCGAGGCTGCGGGCATCGATACCGCGCGCATCATGCTGGACCCGAGCATCGTCTCGAAAATCAAGATCGAGAAGGACGGGCCGGTCGACATCATCCGGGTGGACCCCGGCAATCCGGACCAGTTGGCCGAGGTCAGTTCACATCTCTCAAACATCGGCGAGGTCGTCGCCTTGCTCCACCTCGCACCCCTTCGCCTCGCGGGCGTGGGCTGGGAGAGTGAGACCCAAGATGTCCAGTTGACGAGCACGACCCATGGGCTGTTCGGCCTCTTGAAATCACTCGATTCCCACTTTGCAGGCCTGTCCGATGGCACGGTCATGTCCGTCTCTGCGATGGATGGACGTCACGGGAACGTGGCCGATCGCTTCAACGCGCTCGCTGCCGGCTCGCACGGCATCGTCAAGTCCTACGCCAAGGAGAGGCCGCACCTGCGCTGCCGGGCCGTCGATGTCGACCCGGAGATGCTGACCGATCCAACCGCGCTCGCCCATCAGATTTGGGCCGAGGCCTTCGGGCGCACCACGCCGCTTGAGGTCGGTCTGACCCGAGATGGTGGGCGTTGGTCGATGCGCTTGTACGAGGAAGATTTGGTCGATGAACGCGCACCACTCGCCGCCGATGATGTCTGGGTTGTCTCCGGCGGTGGTGCCGGCGTGACCGCGCGCTGCATCGTCGGTGTGGCCGAGGCCAGTCCGCGGGCCGCGGCGACATTCGTTCTTCTCGGACGCACCCGACTCGATGCGGAATTGGAGGTGTGGCTGGACGACGATGCGGATGAACTTGAAGCGCGTAGAATGGCGCTGCGAGAGGAGATGATCGCCGCCTCCGAATCGGGCAAGGTGACGATGGTCGAATGGGACCAGGCCTGGTCAAAACAGATGCGCAGCCTCGACATCCATCGCACATTGCGCGACATTCAAGCGACCGGAAATCGGGCGCTCTACGATGCCTGTGACGTGACGAATGCCAAGTCGGTGGCCAAGGTTCTCAATGCTGTAATCGGGGAATGTGGTCCGATCACGGGCATCGTCCACGGGGCTGGCCTTGAAGATTCGAAGTTGGTGTCCGACAAATCTTGGGAGACATTCTCCCAGGTCCTCTCCGTCAAAATCGACGGCTGGCGCGCCCTCATCGATGCGCTCGGCGGTGACCTGTCCAAGTTGCGCGTGCTCTGCGCCTTCACCTCGATCGCCGGCCGCTTCGGCAACGGGGGGCAGGTCGATTATGCCGCGGCGAACAATATCCTCGATGCGGAGATGTGCCGCATCGCTCACCATGCCGATGCACCGCGCGCGGTCGCCATCGCCTGGTCGGGTTGGCGAGATGTCGGCATGGCGACGCGGGGCTCGCTCGAGTCGGTCTTTGCCCAAGCGGGCATCGAAATGATCCCTGTCGATTCAGGCGTCGAAATCTTCGTCGATGAGATGCTTGCCGG
>CAVOCV010000071.1:0-7808 GCA_963694325.1 Candidatus Thalassarchaeaceae archaeon
TGGGCGCTTACGAGACCTACTCGAATTGGTCACAGTGTTGACCTTGGCCGGGGAAGCTGGTCGCTTGCCGTGGATTGGTGTACCATTTCTCTTCACATTTGTTGGTGTAGCCGTCCTGATCTGAATCGATGACCGCATCGGCTGAATCGAAGGGGTCGAATTGGAAATAATATTCCCAACCACTCGCCATGTCGTCGTCGTCATGGTCCTGATAGTAGACCTCAGGTCCATCCTCGAGACCGTCGCCATCGGTGTCGTTGTGTACCGGGCTCGTGCCGTTATTGAGTTCCTCATAATTGGTGTAATTCTCGAGGTCGTTGTAGAACCGACCGCCTTCAGAGGTCGTCGGGTCAATGTGGCAGTTGAAGGATGTGGGGTCGTTGTAGGACGGGCAGTACCGGTTGAGCAGGCTGGTGCGATTGAGACCATCCCTGTCAAAGTCTTCCTCGCCATCTTCGATGCCATCGAGGTCGCTGTCGATCATCGCTGGGTCCATCGGTCCGCGGGCGCCGAGCGCCTGCAATTCCGCCGAGTTCGACATGCCCAATTCGAGCGCGATGTCCGACCAGTGCACTTCCCAGCCATCCGGGAGGCGGTCCTTGTCGGTGTCATCGTCGACCGGGTTGGTATCCCAACGGTCGGGTGCTTCCTGTCCATTGGTCAAGGTGTCATTGTCGACGTCGAAGTTCGCATCGGGCAGGCTGCCGAGGCTCGGGTCGAGCGCCCAGCGTCCTTGACCTGAAGAGAGCGTGAATCCGGTCAGATTCATCTCGTGCATGAAATAACGTGGATCGGCTGTGCCGTCGCCATCCGCATCGCCAGGACTGCCTTCCCAACCGCTGATCGCATTGCGGTAGATCCAACCACCGGCTGCCTTGACGCAGGTTTGGTCTTCGCAGTTCGGCGGCTGCCAGCTCACCGTGCTCAACCACAATGAGTGGGAGTAGGTATTGTCGGCGGTGGATTCGACCTGCATCTCCCATCCGTCGAGCATGCCATCGTTGTCGGTATCGTTGACCAAGGGGTTGGTCGGGTTCTGCCACGGACGTGGGATGTGAAGGACCTCAGCGCCGTCCTTCAGCGTGTCATTGTCGGTGTCGGAGTTGTTGGCGTGGGTGATGTATTGGTCGGCGCCGAGAATGACCTCTTCGCCATCTTCGAGACCGTCGTTGTCCGTGTCGAACATCGATGCATTCGTCGTGTAGGGCACACCGTCCCAGATGAATCCGTCCACCGCTTCGGTGTAATCCTGCAGTCCATCGCCGTCGGTGTCAACATTGCTTGCATTGGTGAAGGTGACCCCGTATTCGCGGGAGTCGTTCAGACCATCGCCATCGGTATCGAAGACACCGGGGTCGCTGGTGACGTGAACGACGATCACACCGCGTTGAACGACACGAATCATCCAACCCATGACCTCGATTCCATCGAGCAGTCCGTCGTCGTCGGTATCGGGGTCGAGTGGGTCGCTCGAACGTCCATCGATGATGCCATCACCATCGGTGTCACGGGCGTTGTATTCCATCAGGTTGGTGAACATCTCCTCCGGCTCGACGATAACCATCCAGACGTAGTTGCGACTCGTCACCTCATTGTCGGCGGGATTGCCGTTGAGCAGGCCGAGAGCGGGAATGGAATAGACATAGCCCGCGACCGGTGCGGAGAGGGGGACGTTGATGCGGTTGCCACCAGCGATGGTCACCTGTGCCCAAGCGACCGTCTGGTTTTCCTCGACCCAATCCATCATTTCGACATTGACGGCCTGCACGCGCGCGAAGCCATCGAGTTCCGACATTCTGACCTTGCCATCGTTGTCATGGTCCCAGCCATCACGGTCGGGATCATCGTCGCCATTGCTGCCGTCGGTCGGGTGCAAGCCATTGCTGGCCTCCCAGCCATCGGGCATGCCATCTTGATCGGTATCGGCCATCGTCGGGTTGGTGAAGTTGGCCGCACCCCATGTGTAGGCGACCTGGTACTCCTCGAGGTTGGACAGGCCGTCGCTGTCGGCATCGGAGAATGAATCGGAGGAGTTGGCGGGGTTCAGAACTTCCTGGTAACAGTATTCGAATCCATCCGGCATGCCATCGCCATCCGTGTCCCAGTCACCGGGTCCGTTCGGCCGGCCATCGCCATCCATGTCCTCTGAGAACCAGGAGACGTCATCCGGATCCGCGAGCATGTGGGTGAACGGTGCGGGGAGAGTCAATGTGTCGATGAGATCCGTGCCGCAGTGGAAATCGAGGGCATAGGGTCCGAAGGAGACCTCGACCTCATCTCCGATGAGATCACCATCACTGTCCGTCTCCCACGGGTCGGTGCCGAATCGCTCTTCGATGTAATTCTGCATCGTGTCACCATCGACATCGAGAACTGCATCGCAGGAGTGGCGCTGACTGAAGGGGTCGGCAAGAATGTTCCATTCATCATCGCCGAGGTCGACCTTGAGTTGGGCGACGATCTCCGGGGTCAGCAGACTGCAATCCCAGTTCGCATCTACCGGGTTGAGGAGCTTGAAGAGGGTACCATCCGCACCGATGACCATCTGTTGGTGGGCGACTTCCCACGCGTCGTTCAGGCCATCGGAGTCCGAATCTTTGAGGTTCGGGTTGGTGCCGTGCTCGGCCTCTTCGACATTGGGCAATCCATCGCGGTCAGGATCGCCGAGGGGCCCGTTGTCGGGGTCGGGAAAAGTCTCGTTATTTTCACCCAGATTCGTATTGTCATCGTTCGGATTTTGATTCGTCTCGATGTCATCAAACTCCGCATCGCCATTGTCGAGGGGATCAAGGCCATTCGCGACCTCCCATCCATCCTCTAAACCGTCACCGTCGGTGTCTGAATTCCAATACTCGGTACCGTATTGGGTGACTTCCATGCGATCGGAGAGTCCGTCGCCGTCGGTGTCCTCGGCCGCCTTTTGAGTTTCATCATCCGGCGTTGTGACGTCGTCACCACCGCCTTGGAAGCCAGCGCCTTCGAGCGTATCGAGGGCACTTCCGACGATGGTATACATGCCTGCCAAACAGAGAGTGGCAGTGATTGCGACGACGGCCCATTGGTTGTGATTGAGTCCCATGATATTCAACTCCGCAGGGTGTTATTCACCCATTGACTTCTCGTCGACTCGACGCTTCACACTTAATGCTTGAGTGACTTCGTGCGGGCTAATTTCAAGGCGCAGTCGGCCGATTCTCCCGCTTCCCGGCAGAAGGGTTCCGTATCAGGGAGGCCAAACGCGTATCAATGCCTCAATCAGCGATTGTTCGGCGACTCTGCAAGGTGATGAGATGACCGTCGACATCGCTCGCCCACGTCGCCCGAGCAGACCGGCCTTCGGCGCGTTCCCAGCACCCGAGGAGCCGGCCCACGGCGATGGCGGGATGGAAGGCGGCGGGCATTCTCAATCGGATGCCACCGTGGTCGTCGATCGTCTCTGCTTCGGTGACCATGCCCAGCCCTTGTCGGGCCAGATGCTGCCGCGTCGCACCGATCCAATGATCGGGTTCAGCGATGAGGACGAGATCGCCCGTGCCGAGGAATTGGCGGCGTGAGGCCTCGGCCATGCCGTCCCACAGCATCACGCGCGGGGCATCGTCGATGCCGTCCCACTCGGTGCGGCAATCTGTGGAACGGGATGAATCCAAGAGGTGGGGGGTGACCAGACTCTCGAAGCGGAGGAAGAGGTCGCGTTGGAGAATTGCGCAGCGGTTGCCTTCGACGGTCCACACCCCGGTGGCCTCTCGTCGTGCTCGATCGAAATACCGCTCCGTTTCCAGCGGCGCACCTGCAACATCCGTCCAGCCGGTTTCGCAAGCCTTCGGTACAGGGATATTGCGCGGGTCCGGGGTGAGCTCAACGACCGTCTCTCCAGCCCCTCGATCCGACCATTGGAATCGATAGCGTCGATCCTGAATGCATTCCCATGCTGCATTCCCCATGCCCGCGGCGATGGAGGTATGGGTTCGGTTGGCGACGAGGATCGTCTCCCCCTCTGCGTTGGATTCGAGCAACCCGATCTGGCCGAGACCGCGCACTGCCCAGTCTGCATTCACCGCGGCGACACGCTTCTTTTGCGCACCGAACCACGCCTGAGGTAGCGGTGGGGCAAAGGCCCAACGATTCTCTTCTGATTCGGCAGCTGCGTGGGCGAGTCGCCGCCCCAGGGTCAGGTCGAGACAGGCTTCCAACTCGACGAACCATCGCTCGAATGAGGAAGCCGAACCGCACCAGACAGGGGCATCTCCCGCTTCTGTATCCAGCAGATGACCGCTCGATGTCGCTGGCCAGCGCGCTTGCAGGGCAGCGACGAGGGCGGGCGTGGATTCATCCATCGGTTCGTCGATCAAAGGCATGCTGTTTCCTCTCGACAATCACTCGTGTCCATCATCCTTCGCGCGCGAGGGTTTGGGCCGTCGACCCGGGCGAGCCGGACCGGCACCCTGCACGCGGTCGACCGCTGCGGGGCGGCTCGATGGCCGCTTGGGCCCCGTCTGTTCCATCGGATTGGAATGGGTTGGAATGCCGTGTTGACCCGGTTTGGTGTCCATGACCGGACGTCGGTCAGATTGTACTCCAGCCCGTAATTCCTGACGTCGAATGCCCAGACTGCGCCTGTGCGCACCGCGATACGCGGCGGGTCCGATCAAACGCTCGAGTGTCCGCATATCCTGATCTATTGGTTTCGGTCGCTTGGTCCACCAACGCTCTGGGAGTGGCTGAGATCTTGCAGCTCTACTCGACTTCAATTCACGCATGCGCGACCGAAGTCTGTTGCGGAATCCACGATCACGCTCCTTGGGCAGCCGGACGACCATCCAACCGGGAAAACCGAGGTCGTAGACGTTGCCATTGATGGTCACGAGCAGGCCTTTGAGAAGGAGATGGTTGCCGACAGGGACACGTGTTGGGTCCCCATTCACCTTGTAGGTACGCATGCGTTTTGCGTAGGCGATCATCGCCTTCTGATCTCGATGTCGGATGACACGCCGTTGCTGACGTTTGAATCTCCGCGCACAGATGTTGAGGCAGAATAGACTCAAGGTCGTGCCCAGCCCTACGATCTCGTTCCCGCCCGTTTGAATCCAGGCCAGCCAACCGAGGACGGCCCACGCAGGGAAGAGAACGAGCCAGTTCAGCAGAATCACCGCCAAAGGTGGGGTGTAGGTCGGTGGGGCACCCCGCTCGAGCGCCTCGTGTGCGATCACCATCACATTCGCGTTGAGTGCCTCATCAAGGCCCCGTTTGGAGGCGAGGGCCGGATAGGGATTGGCCGGCGCCTCATCGATCCACTTCGCACGCTCCTCAGGGGTGCCGATCGCAAGGGTGGTCTCCAGTTCATCGGCCTCACATTGAAATCCAAGAATGCCGGATAGCGCCTGTACGCGAGGGTCAGCCTTGCTCGATTCATTGACCTCCTCAAAGATGTTGAGGGCATCGAACCACTCGCCGAGATCGATCAGGCATAGCGCACAGGCGATGCGCGCGAGCGTGGAGCCAGGATGTAGCCTCACCATGTCGAGGCAGAGGTCGAGCGCCTCCTCACTGCGTCGCTGTGCTCGCAGCATTGCCGCATTGGACAGTTGTGCGTGTAGTGAGAGGTGGTCGGAGTGTGCATCTCCGATCCGGGAATCCGGAGACCATGAGGCGAATCTCTTCTGCATATCGCGCAGGTGGTCGATGGTCGAAATATTCTCCCAATCATACAGGTCATCCGGGTTGATGTGACCCCCCCAGGGGTCCAACCACTCGGTGATTAGGGCGAGGAGTTCCGGCTCGTCATAACCCTCTGACAATTGCATGCCACGCAGCGCCTCTTTTGCCGCATCCAATCGACGACAAGCGATGTGGCCAGCCGCTTTGATCATGCGCGCTTCATCGTCATCGCCGCCCTGTAATGCGAGCACTTTCTGAGCCTCTTCAATGGCCCGTGGCCACAAACCCCGCATCGCGGATTCGATCATGCGTGCACGTCCTTTCTCCAACCGAACCACGGCCTTGTCGCCATCGATTTTCTCGGTCTGAAACATGCGTAAACCAGCGAGATCATCAGCGCGTGCAGCGGTCTCGACATGGTCCCGCATCCAATCGCCACCGCCGGCCATGATCGCACCTTCGCGCCGCTCGTCCGGAGAGAGTTCGAACTTGAGTCCACGGAGATGCTCAAATCGTGAGATTGAGAGCAGCCAAGTGAGTAGGAAGATGGCTTGACCCGCGGCAATGAATTGCCAGGTCTCCTCGAGCAGCAGCGCCTCATTGGCACCATCTCCATAGGGCATCAGGTCGCTGAATTCTTTGTAGGTCTGGAGGACGAGCAGGAGGATGATATAACCCGAGAATCCGGCGAGTCCGAAGAAGAGAATCCGCCCCTGCACCTCCCGTTCAGTGCGAATGTCTCGGGGTTGGGCGAGGATGACGCCCCCGACGCCTCCGAATGTCTGCCCACCGAGGAAGAGGTTGCGCGTCAATTCGAAGATGAAGGCAAGGCCGACGATGGCGACGTTGAGCATCAGGTAGGAGGCGAGGACCTCCTCCAATGTCTTCAATGAGATGATCTTCTGCATGAGATCAGAATCCTCGACCATCGAATAGATCGATTCGCCGAGAATGCCGCCAACGTCGAGCAGCCGATCGGTGTCTGGCGGTCGATTGATGATGACGTGAATGAGGGTGACGATACCGTTGATCGCCGTGATCGGCATGGTGCCGAGAAACACGACGAGAAGCAGGGAGATGAGGCGGCGGAGGAAGCGTGGCTTGTCAGGGTCAATCGGTGTCCGCCATCCCTTTGCAGTGCGCCATTTGGACAGCATCAGGGTATTCCATGATGCGCCCATAATGCGGCCGTAAGCGAGAATCGTTGGTGACATGAAGATGAGAAGTGCATAGCCGATCCAGCGGACCATCACTGTCTTGTCCATCGGCCCAGGTCCGGCATTGGCTGCAGAGTAACCATAGAACAGAATTGAGGACACAAACATCCCCATCGCCAATGCTGTGCCGATATAACCGATCATGCGGGCGGTGAGGCGCTGGGTGACCTGCCGCTTGCTCATCGCGCGGATTTGAGCATACATCGTGACGATGGGCGAGACGAGAATCGGGACGATCACCAGCACGGCGGTCAAGATGACGATGGGCTCGAAGTAGGTCGAGGGTTGAATCAGTAATTCGACAATGATGAGCATCACGCCTCCCATCGCCATCAGATAGGCGATGACCCCCATCGCCACCCCGCGGGAATCGAGAAGTCGGCGGGTCTGTTCACTCGACCGACTGAGCCGATGCACCTCGTAGAGGTCCTCATCGACCTCGAAAGCGACCTGCAGATCTCGAAGGCTCAGTGGCAGGAGATAACGCCACAGGATGATGACGCCGCCCGCGGCGATTAGCACCGGGATCAACAGAACGAACTCAAACGAAGAAAAGGAGACGATTTCAACCGTACCCATGCTCACACCGTCCTGTGCCGTTGAAGGAAGCGATCGATGCGGTCAAAGGCCTCGTGAAGCACGTCGACACCGGGCAGGAAAACGAGGCGGAAATGCCCCGCACCCATCTCTGGGGAAAAGCCGGAACCGTGGACCAACAACACATGCTCCTCGTGCAATAGGTCGAGGACGAATTGTTTGTCGTCGGCCGCCCAATGCGCATCGGTCAGTCGAACAAACATGTAGAAGGCACCACCGGGAGATTGCACCTCCAATCCTTCGATATGTGCGATGCGGTCGACGCAGACCTCTCGCTGGGTCAAGAGTCGTTCCGTGTAGTCATCCATCCAGTCCCGATTTCCTGTGATGCCTGCGAGA
>CAVOCV010000072.1:0-7611 GCA_963694325.1 Candidatus Thalassarchaeaceae archaeon
CGACAACACCGCAGCCGCCCTCGGCCGCATCGTCCTCGTTCATCTCGATCTTCGGCAGGCTTCGCGTCAATTGGCGGCGTGCGGCGATGATCGCCTCGGCATTTTGACCCATCAGGCCTCACCGCCGGAGATGTAGCGCAACAAGTCGGTGCGCCCGCGCAATTCGCCGATGGTCGACAAGCCGAGTTCGCGTAGAATCTGCTTCATTCGCGCAGCCAAGGCGGTGTAGTACTTGTTGAGGCGCTCCGCGCCCCAGGCCTGTTGAACCCACTCCTGCAATTCGATATCCGTGGTCGTCAAGCCCCAGGGACAGCCGCGTCCAGAGGGTCCGCCCTCACAGTTGGAGCAGCGGGTGCAACCCATGGCGACGAGGTCCGATGTGCCGAGCACACAACCGTCGGCGCCGAGTGCGATGGCCTTGGCCATGTCGTCCGCGGTGCGGATGCCGCCCGAAGCGATGATCGTGACATTGTCACGGATGCCTTCTCTCTGCATGAATTTGTGAACCTTGGGAATCGCCAATTCGATCGGCATGGCGATGTTTTTCTTGGCGATCTCGGGCGCAGCGCCCGTGCCGCCGAAGGACCCGTCCAGATGGACGATGTGCGCCCCGGCATAGTAGGAGCCGACCGCGACCATGTCGACGTCGTGCGGTGTGCTGACCTTGACCGACATCATCGCGGTCGGGTTGACCGTCTTGATCCAATCCAGATGCTTCATGTGGTCCTCGACCGAATAGGTCGAATGGAAGGGGAAGGGGCTGAATAGACTGACGAAGGGTACACTGCCGCGCATCTTCGCCACCTCCTCGCCCGCCTTGGTCGCCAACAGGTGTCCACCGAGTCCGGGCTTGGCGCCCTGTGCATACTTGAATTCGATGATCGGCGCGGCCATGATCGACTTTTCCTCGACGCCGAAATACCCGGTCGCAACCTGGGTGATGACGCTGTCAGCGCAGGCGTAGAGTTCGGTCGGATAACCGCCCTCACCGGTCGACATCAGGGTGCCCCACTTCTGCGCATTGAGCGCCCGGGACATCATGACGTTGACCGAGACGGAGCCATAGGACATGCCACCGCCATACCATGGGACGGCGATGGTGCGCTTGTGGCGCCCATCACCGCGTCGGTTGAGTTCGAGGCTGATGTCGACCTCAGCATCCTCTGCCAACCGGTCTTCCTCGGGCAGTTCCTTGAAGCGGAGTCGGTCAAATCCGCCGCCGCTCTTGCCGGTTTTGTAATTCAGATGATCGGGATTCTCGCCGGTCTCCGCCATGTACCATACGCTGGTGATCAGCTCGTCGGTCCAGCGCGCATCGCCGAGGGCCTCGGGCAATTCGACGCCGGTGTCGGGGAAGGCGCGCTGGTGCAATCCATCGTGCATCAGGTGGAGGGTTTTCTCCAGGAGTTTGGGACTCGGTTTGGTGAATTCTTTGGCCATCATTGACCACCTCCAACATAGCCCTCGATGTCGCCGAAGGCTTCGTCCTCTAGGGTGCCGCACCACATGGCACGCCCGGTCTCACCGCGCAGGCGGCGCACCTCGCGCACGCCCATCGCACCGAGGATCTCGAGGAGTTGGTCGCGCCAGGAGCAGGACAGGTTGAGGATTCTCTGCAAGCCCCATTCGACGTCGAGGTCTGCGGGCAGGGCGACCGCCGCCACACCGCGCGTTTTGGTGTCGCCCGACAGGCGGGCTTGCATGGCGACCAGAAGCGGCAGGTCGAGACCGACCGCATCCATGCCGGTGATGATCGCCTTGGGCAGGTGGTCCGCGCCAGCGATGCCACCGGTGCCCAACAGGGTGACCTCGTCACGGCAGCCCATATCGATCAGGGCGAAGTGCGCTTCCCGGAACAGGTCCATGATGAATTGGCCGTCGTCGGCCTCGCCGTGGTGGTCGGCGACCAGATGGATGATCGAGACGCCGGCGGCGATCATTTCCTTCATCGTCGACAGCCAATCGCCCGCGAAGGGCAGACGGACGGAGACGAGCAGCGGATGATCGGAGACCAGGTCCCACGATGCGGCATTCCACTCGGCCATCTCGACCATGCGGGTGCCGTTGCCATGACTGTCGATACTGCCGATGCGGCCTGCGGGGATGATCGGCACGACATGGGGTCCAGCCAATCCCTGAGAGTCGACCGTACTGTCGGGCAGGAAGAAGAGGGTGTCCACTGTGCTTGCAGCCTCAGCGAGAATCTTTGGCACGATGCCTGTGGCGACCGCATCTACAGGCACCTCGTAGAAGAACGGCACCTGGATGCTCATCATCTTCGGCGCGTTGAGCAATCCTCCAGCCGCGTCAAACTTCAGTCGCATCGGCTTCGAGCCGAGGTCGACGCTCGTCCCGATCAGTTCGCGACCGTGAATGCCATCGCGGCTCGGGCGAACGATCTCCGACATGTCGGTGAACATCTGGTCGAAGCCCGGGCCACCAAATCGGCCTCGGTATCCTTGACCGCGAACCGGAACGGTGCCTTTGCGGGCCTCCTCGTCGATGGTCGCGATGTGCTTGGCCGTCATGTAGGCATCACCGAGTGCAGCCATGGCTGGATTGTGTGTGACCTTGACGAACTCGGGGTGTTGGACCTCGCATCGCAGGCATCCGACACAGAGGTCGGGCCGCGGCGCAAATCCACCGATGGGACCGCTGAATACACCGTAGGTGCAGGGCCGTGAAAAAATGACATCCCAGTGTCCAAAATACTTGAAGAACTCCTTGAAGATCAATTTGGCGAGGCCGAACTTGCCGACCTTGACGTTGAATCTGCGCGGGTATTTCGCGAGGTCCGTCGTCTCCGCCGCATCGATCTGGTATCGATGGTAGGTATCGGCCCGTTCGCGATTGATTCGGGCCTGTTCGGCCACGGGCAGTTGGATGACTGCAGTCTCGTTCACGCTGTCGCTCGATTTCTTCGTCCCCGCAGCCATCATCACTCACGCCCCCTACGGGGGCACGGCCCTTGCCGAACCTTCTTAATCGTTGAGAAGGGGTTCCGCACGAAATGACAAGGAAATCAGAATAAGTTGGGCGAATGAACAGTTATCTTGAAAATAAAAAGTCATTTGACCAATATCATCACTCTTCTTCGGCAGGCCGACGCCAGGCGTGGCTGGGCGTTGAATCGAGCCAGGACCGCCCGTCAGATTTCAGCCGGACCAGACGGTGAATCACCCAGCCCGTCATCCACATCGAGGGCAACGAGAGGAGCACAGCTGAAGTCGTCGGATCTCCCATGCTGTACTCGACCTTGATGTGCACCTCGGCCACACCCTCCGCACTGTCGTTGAGATGGATGATGGCCAAATGCCAATACTTGTGTTCATCGATGGTGAAGGCATGGGTTTCCCCAGGCGCCACAGAGACCGAACGATTCTCAATGACGGACCAATCGATGCGTCCATCACCCATCGCGACCAAACTATCCTCCAACTCGGTGATGACAACCTCGACCGGGTATGTATCGTCCATGTTGGTGAGGATGAAGGTCGCCGTCTCGCCATGGCCGATCGGCTCGATGATATCGTGTACCGAATCGCCCGGTCCGAGGCGCATGCTCGGCCGCTCATCCATCGTCTCCGCCTGATAGGTCAGGCTGCCCATCAGCGCGCCGATCATCAGCAGCACGACGATCCCTTCGAAGAAAGCGTGACGGCCGAACTTGACCCGCGTCATGCCCTTGAACGTGCGACCGTACATATTGCGCAATTTCGGTTGGAAATGGTGAATGAACAGCGCGCCGATACCACCGATCAGCATGCCCAGCGGAATGTCGACCAACCAGTGAATGCCAAGATACAGAATCGTGAAGGCGAACAATACCGTGTTCAGTAGGATGAACTGGTGGTAGCGCTTGTGCTTCCAATCGGCCATCTTGATGCCTTTCTCGCGCAGGTGCAGCCAGTGGATGGCCAGGATGCCGAAGGGGATGGCAATATGCAGACTGGGGACGCAATTGTCCAAGGGGTCGTGGGTGGCGTAGAACTGGGTATAGGTCGAGTCCTGATACAGTAATGCCTCCATGCCGGGGATGTAGGATGAGGTGACTTCGACGTTGAAAAAGAGGTAATATGGCACGGCGAGTGCATAGATCAGCAGATAATTCAGCGTCACTTTGTCGGTGAGATCCTTCTCACCGCTGTACATGTAGTACACTGTCGTCACATAGATGAGAAACAGATAGATGAACAGGTAATGGAAATTCAGGAATTCGGTCAACACCGCATTGGAGAACGTCGACTGAACCCAGAGCACGAATTCGCCTTCGATGTTGAGCACCCAGTCCGTGTAATGGCCGGTGCTGACCTTGATCGGCTCGTTCAGGTTGTCTGTGATACGCTTCCAGAAGATGATGACGAGATACCCGGCGACGTGGATGTAGTACCGCTTGTCGCCGATCTCGGTGAAGATCCGATTCATCGGAACGCAGGTATCACGCTGATTGCGCGTGAAGAACCAACAGATGATTGGGGTGAGAACAACGATGACTCCCATCATCACCCAATACGGATTCATGGTCCGACCCGCGTGAAGCCGCTTCATGAGTTCTTTGGCGGCCGGGCTGGCTGTAATGGTTGGTAATAATCAGCCAGTTCCTGGTTCAAATCCCCAGCGTTGATTCTTATTGTTAAGTGGACGCTGGGGGATTTGAACCCCCGGCCTCTTGAGTGCCACTCAAGCGATCTTCCAGCTGATCTAAGCGCCCGTTTACACCCCAGCGGGGCTGGTGTGCGACCCGGCGACCGGCGCCCGTCATTTAAGCCTCACGAATATGAGCGAACGGTTGCCTCAGCCCTCGTGCTCGGTCCATTCATCCTGCATTCCAGCGGGGCGGTGCCAGTGTTCGCCCTCGGGGGTCGAATACCACTCATTTCCGAGTTCATCATACGAGGTGGGTTGGGCATCGATCTCGGGCCAGAAGGCATCATCCAGCAGCGTTTCAGATCGGCCTCTGAGCATGAAGAGTGTGAGGATGACGAGCAGAACCAGACCAGCCAGCGCCATCCAGATCCAATTGGAATTGGATTCGACAGTCTCGGCTTGGGCCTCCTCCTCCTCGGGGGGGAAGGTAAGATTGGCAATCCCGCTTTCAATCAGCGAGGATTCACCGATCACATTGGTCGCTGTCACGGTCCAAGAATGGCTGAGTCCTTCGGGGATGTCAGAGGTGTTGACGATGAAGGAAAGGGTGGTGCTGCGCCCCGATTCCAATGTCGTGACCTGGTCATCGAGGGCGACGATGAGCGCCATCTGGGATTGACTGCGAATCGTACAGGATACCACGGTGACGTTCTCGTCGATCTCGACGATGCGATCTGGTGCATTGCAGGAGGCGGTCGCCGCAATCACGAGCATTGGGTCGAGATTGACCGTCGTGTTCCAGGTCTGACAGACCGTGTCGTTCTGCCTGTCACACAGCGTCGCCTCGATGAATTGCACACCGGGTAGGAAGGGCAAGAGGCTGACATTCTTCTCCCAACCGGCATCCGTCGCGTTATGCCGGACGAGCGCAGGCGCACCGTTCACCGTCACCGAGAGCGCACCGCCTCGCGTGCGGAACAGGTGATCGCCGCCGAGGCTGATGTTGAGGCCGTCAAAGGTCGCCACCTCCCACACACCTTCGATCCACTCCCGGTCGGTTACCTCGATCACCGTGTCGAGGTCTTCGGGTAGTTCCACGGCATTGCCTGCCGCATCTTCGAGAGAGAGGACGAGTTCACAGAATGCGGCGCCATAGCCCGTCGTATCGATGGTCACCTGGAATTCACCGGCGGTGGTTCGTGGAATGGATTCCATCGTCAGCATCGTCTGGCCACGGCGTACTTCCAGAGTGCCGAAGACCTCCTCTCCAAGCCAGGCATCCCAGGCGATGTCGACGGTGAAGGACTCGCCCAACATGACGATGGGCACATGGTCGAATCGGGTCAGCACGGGGGATTCGGAGTCGACGAGGTTGATGCGACCATCGACGCCATCCTGCAAGCCGTCCGCATCGAAGCCCTGCAGTTCGCTGGTCTCTCGCATCTCGACCTCGAGCGTCCACAGGCCGATGTGGGCCATCGAGGTCTGCCAGGACCCCAGATAGGCCATCGAAGTGGATGACCAAATCAGTGGAATCTCCAATTCGGGTCCATCGGTAGGGGAGAGGTGTAGGCTTGCCGTGAGGTCTTCACGATCATAATAATCGGTGGCAGCGAAATCGAACGAGGCGGTGCCCGCACCGTATTGATCATCGCCGAGATCGGTCGTATTGCCCGTCGGTGTCACGAC
This sequence comes from Candidatus Thalassarchaeaceae archaeon, assembly GCA_963694325.1. Taxonomy (GTDB): domain Archaea; phylum Thermoplasmatota; class Poseidoniia; order Poseidoniales; family Thalassarchaeaceae; genus MGIIb-P. The sequence continues at coordinate 6,277 of CAVOCV010000072.1, forward strand.
CAGCGCACCCACCTGTGGCATCGATTCGTGGATGGGGACGACGGTCGCGGATTCGAAGATGGCGACATTGCCGTTCACATCGGTCAATTCAACCGTCATATCACGTGTCTGAGCCACCTTGGGGTCGATGTCAACCGTCGCCAGAGAACCACTGTATGCGCTGCCATCCCAGATGAGGTCGACCGGTGTTGAATCCGACCACCAGGCCCGAGTGGACAGGCCCGGTTCCAAGGCTGCATCGAGAACGGAGACATCGACATTTTCCTGCGCGCGGAGCGGCTCGGTCTGTGGTGTCAGCACGAGGTCGAGCCGGGGTGCGATGTCATCGATCCAATCCAATCGAAGATCATCGAGAACGATGAGAACCGAAGCATTCGAGTCGCCGTCGGAATCCAATCGGTAATCGGCGAGGCAAGCGGCGGTCGCGAAGTACCATTCGCCACAGACCGAGCCCATGTAGGCCGTTATCACGGGGGCGAGGTCAAGCGTCTGCTCAACCCGATAGGGCACCGAGAGGTGGTCTATTTCGAGCAATACATCTGTGGTGGAAAGAATCTGCAGCACCAGGTCGGAAGCGGGTGGCGTGATGCCGCTGAGGTCGAGTGAAAGGTCGAGGCCCGCGGGCCGTTCGGAGAGATTTGTGCTGAACAATTCACCTTGAGGCCCGAACACGGTCAAGGATTCACCCGCATCGTCGACATCCCAATTCAACCAGAGTTGAAGGTCATCGACAGCGGTGCCATCCGCCATCGGCACGGAGATGTTGGTCGACCGCGGGTCCTGCGCCGTGATCTGGAACGTACTCGAATGTGCGCTCATGCCCGCGCGGGCGAGGATGGTGCGCGAATCGATCTCAACGCTGAGATTGTCAATGCCATTCCAACGGCTGTGGTTGACCTCCAGACCGAGAAGCACCGGCGAGGGCCCGCCATCGCGCTCCATGGTCCAACGGAATTGCACCCAGGTCAGCCGCGGCAGGCTCGTGTTGATCGTCGGTGAATCCACCCAGTCGCTCCAGTGCTCATCGGTGAATGAATCGCCTTGAACGGTGGTACGATACTCGAGATCGATTGTCGTGTTGATCGGAATCGTCGCCAATGTTTCGACGCCGCCATCGACCAGAGAGCCGTTGTCCGGGGCCCACTTGTCGAGGGTGAACGTGCCGAAATCTGCCGCGCTCGCATAGACGGGATAGCCAGCCCAGTTGGAGACATTGACATTGCCAACGCCGCCGGCATAGCCTGCGACACCATTGCGTCCTGACCCATACAGCGCACCGAGTGCGCCCGCTGCGCCACCGAGTGCGGAGGTGATGCCGTTGTTGGTGAATCCTCC